>CBHCZH010000028.1:0-30704 GCA_965977975.1 uncultured bacterium | reverse complement strand
CTCGACTGGGTACGCTAGCGAGCAATGATCGCGCCGCATGAGCACCGCGCCACGCTGAGCCACCGGCGCGTCATAGCCGCCGCGATGGCCGCGCGCAGCCGCAGCGTATCGGTCCACTGGCTGTCGACCGCCCTGTTTGTCGGGCTTCTCGCGGCGGTCTGGTTCGGCCACTTCGCGACATTCTGGACAGTTCAGCAGCTGCCATTCGCGTGGATGTTCGCCATCGGCACCTATCTGCCGACGCTGATTCCGGCCGTACTCGCCTATCTGGTCGTGGCGCTGGTAGCCTCCGTGCAGAACCGCGCCATCAGCCGCGCGTACCTCGCCAACTTCGCCGCGCTCGGCATTCCGCAGGAAATCGAGGCGCGCTTCGAAGTGCTGCCGGAGGGGCTGCGGGTCAGCACCGAGCGGATCACGATCTTTCCTCGCTGGGCCGCCGTGGATACGATCGAGCGCGGCGCCGACGGCTGGGTGATTTCGGCCGACCAGCTGACTTTCCTGATTCCGCACGACAGCTTCGCCGACCAGGCTGCCGCGCAATCCTTCGTCGCGGCGATCGTCAGCCACCTTACCGAAGGAGCGCGCGAACGGAGCCCGGAAGCCGTCAAGTTCGCAGGCACGGAACCGGCGGAGCCCCGGCCCGCCGGTGCGGCATCATCCAATCCAGCCGGGCCGGACGTCCTCATGGCGACTGCTCGAATAACAACCCAAGAAATGAGCTGGGCCGGCCGCGTCGGCTTCAACCGCATCGCGCGCACCGACTGGCACACCTTGCTCTACCCGATGCTGTCGGCGCTCGTGGGCGGCATGCTCGGCCTAGTCCTCTCGGGACTGCTGCTCACCCTACTCCCGCTGACGATCACGCTCGGCAACGTCATGGTATTCGCGGGCCTGTCCTTCGTCTTGCCATTGATCGGCGGGGTCGCCGGCCTGTGGCTGGGACATCGCCGGCTGGGCACGATCTACACCAAGGCATATCACGCGAGTCTTGCGCAACGAGGCTCGCCCCTCAGCGCGGATTGCGCATGGGAAATCGGCGAAGACGGGCTGGTAACTCGCTCCGACCGAGGCATTGCGACAACGCGCTGGGAAGCCATCAGCGAAGTCTTTCGCGCCGATGCCTACTGGATTGTTCTTGCCGACCTCGCCGTGAACACGATCCCGCGCAGGGCATTTGCGGATGAAGCGGCCGAACGTGCCTTCATCGGCGCGATACTCGCGCGCCTTCCGCAGCTGGCGCGTGAACGAAGCAGCCACGCCGCGCAATTCGCCGCCGAGTCAGTCGCTTCTTAGCGAAGCCATCGTCGCGCCTGCGCGCGTCACGCTCCTAAACCGCGCCAGGCTGCAGAGCGCGGCGACCACCGCCAGCGCACAGCTCACGAACAGCGGTGTTGGCCCCAGCCCCGCCCCGCCGGCGAGCAAGATGCCGACCGTGACCGCGGCCATGGTCTGACCGAGCAGCCGCGAAGTCGAAAGCAGGCCACCGGCCGCCGCCGCTCGGTCGCGCGGAGCCTGGCCGATCAGCAGCCGCGAGTTGGGAGCGAAGAACAGGCCAAAGCCCACCGCCGTCAGCGCCAGCCGCCAGCCGATGCCGAACTCTCCCGGCCGGTCGGGCAGGAAGGCGAGCAGCAGCAGGCCGGCGATGGAGATCGCCATACCGGTGACGCCGAGCTTGGTCGGAGCGATCCGGTCGCTCATCCATCCGGCGAGCGGCGCGACCACCAGCATGGTCAGCGGGAACGGTAGCAGCAGCACGCCGACCTGCTGCGGCGCATAGCCCATCGCCTCCTCGAGGCGGAACGGAAGCGACAGCATCATCGCGCTCACCGCGATGAAGGAGGCAATGGCGCCTAGCGCCGAGAAGCCCAGCACCGGCTTGGCGAGCAGGTCGACCGGCACCACCGGCGCCGTCCGCGCCCGCTCGCGCCGCACCAGGAGCAGCAGCGAGAGCACGCCCGCCGCTGCCAGCACCGCGCCGATCGCGGCGTTCTCGTGCGTTGCGAGCTGCAGCCCGCCGATCAGCAGCAGCATCGTGGCCGCGCTCCAGATACCGCTCAGCCACTCCGCCGGCCGTCGCTGACGCACCGGATCGGGCAGTGCGCGGCCCAGCAACAAGGAGACCACCGCGAACGGCACCGCCGCCGCGAACACCCATTGCCACGGCGCGTTCCCGACGATGAACCCGCCCAGCGTCGGCGCCAGCGCCGAGGACGAGGCGACGATGACGCTGTTCACCCCCATCCCACTACCGAGCTGGTTCGCGGGGTATATCTGCCGCAACATCGCCGCCGAAACGCTCAGCGCGATTCCCGCCCCGACCGCCTGCAAGCCGCGCAGCACCAGCAGCACCGCAAAGCTCTCCGCCAGCAGGCACAGCGCCGAGGCGGCCAGGAACAGCGCCTGCCCGGCCTGGTAGAACCGCCGGTGCCCGATCCGGTCGCCCAGGCTCGAGAACGGCAGCAGCACCATGACCAGCACTAGCTGGTAGACCGTGACCACGTTGGTCACCGCCGCGTTGGTGACGCCCAGCTCACGCGCGATCGTCGGCAACGCGACGTTGGCGATGGCCCCGTCGAGCACCAGCAGCGCGGTCCCGAAGCTGATCGCGGCGATCGCCCAATAGCGGCGCGGCGTCGGCAGGCCGTCGATGACGGACAGCTGCTCCGCGACGGCCGGCGCCGTTGGTTGATCGCTGGTTTGGAGCATCGCGCCCATGTGGCGCAGCCCGGGAATGGCTTCAACCCGTGGTCACCGCTTCTTGGCGATACCGATGCCATCCACTTTGGCACGCTCCTTGGTTGATTCCTCGGTGCGGTTCAGCGCCTTGGCGATTTCCTTGAGGCCCTTGCCCTTGCCGGCAAGCGTCTTGAGCTTGGCGACCTCATCGGATCGCCACGGCTGGCGGTGCCGTTCGAATCTCTCGCTCATACCTTTGCCGGAGCCTTTTTCTTCGCCGGAGCTTTCTTCCGCCCGCCCTTCTTCTTGACCGGACCTTTCGCTGCACGGGCGTCGATGAGTGCGATCGCCTGCTCCTCCGTCACCTCTTCGGGCTTCACGTCACGCGGCAGGGTGGCATTGGTCGTCCCGTCGGTGACGTAAGGGCCGTAACGGCCCGGCATGACCTTGATCTCCCCGCCGCTGGTCGGGTGGGCGCCGAGCGTCTTGATCGGCTCGGCCTTGGCGCGGCCCTCGCCTCTGCCGTTGCGGTTGGCGGCTTCGGCGAGCAGCGTGACGGCGGCGTTCATGCCTGTCTCGAACACCTCGCGGGTGCCGCCGAGCTTGGCGTATTTGCCGTCGTGCGCGAGGTAGGGGCCGTAGCGGCCGATGCTGGCGGTTATCGGCTTGCCCGATTCCGGATGCACGCCGACCTCGCGCGGCAGTCTGAGCAGCTTCAAGGCCCATTCGAGATCGAAATCGGGCAGGTCCTTGGGGATCGAGGCGCGCTTGGCCTCCTTGCCGTCGCCGAGTTGCACGTAGGGCCCGAACCGGCCGGTCTTGCGCATGACTTCGAGACCGCTGTCGGGATCGGTGCCCATCACCGCGTCGTCCTCGCCCTCCCCGCCCGGCTGGCCGAAGCGGCGGGTGAACGTGCATTCGGGATAGTTCGAGCAGCCGATGAAGGGCCCGTTGCGGCTGCCCTTCAGCGACAGGCGACCCTGCCCGCACTTCGGACACAGCCGCGGATCGGTGCCGTCGGCGCGCGGCGGGAACAGGTGGTCGTCGAGGAACTCGTCGAGCGCGAGCGTGATGTCGGAAGGCTTGCGCTCCATGACCTCGTCGCTCTTCGGCTTGAAGTCGCGCCAGAACGCTTCGAGCACCGCCTTCCACGCCGCGCGCCCTCCGGACACATCGTCGAGCTCGTCTTCCATGCCGGCGGTGAACTCGTAGGCGACATAGCGCGGGAAGAACCGTTCGAGGAACGCGGTCAGCAGGTGTCCCGAATCCTCGGCGAAGAAGCGATTCTTCTCCATCCGCACGTAAGCTCTGTCGCGCAGCGTCTGGATCGTCGAGGCGTAAGTCGACGGCCGGCCGATGCCGAGCTCCTCGAGCCGCTTGACCAGGCTCGCCTCCGAATAGCGCGGCGGCGGCTGGGTGAAGTGCTGCGTGGCGTCGACGCCGAGCTTGGCCGGTGCGTCGCCCTGCCGCATCAACGGCAGCAAGCCTTCTTCCTCGTCCTCGGCTTTCTGATCGCGTCCTTCCTCGTAGACCGCGAGGAAGCCCGGGAACTTCACCACCTGGCCCGTGGCCCGCAGCTCGTGCCGCCCGGTCGGATCGCGCAGGGTTACCGTGGTTCGCTCGAGGCTCGCCGAAGCCATCTGGCTCGCCATCGCGCGCTTGAAGATGAGATCGTAAAGCTTGGCTTCGTCTCCCGAGCCGGCATGCTGACGGCTGAAGTCGGTCGGCCGGATCGCCTCGTGCGCTTCCTGTGCGTTCTTGGCCTTGGTCTGATAGATGCGCGGCTTCTCGGGCAGGTAGTGCCCGTCGAAACGGTCGGCTATCGCGCGGCGCGCGGCGCTGATCGCGCTGCCGTCCATCTGCACGCCGTCGGTACGCATGTAAGTGATCGCGCCCGCCTCGTAGAGCGACTGCGCGAGCCGCATCGTATGGCTCGCCGAGTAGCCGAGCTTGCGCGCGGCTTCCTGCTGCAGCGTCGAGGTGGTGAACGGCGGCGCCGGGTGGCGCTTGACCGGCTTTGTCTCGACGTCCTCGACGGTGAACCGGCCGGCCTCGACCGCGGCCTTGGCGCGCTCGGCGGTGCCGGCATCGCCGATGCTGAGCCGTTCGAGCTTCTGCCCATCGAACGTGACCAGTCGTGCCTCGAACTCGGTTCCGTCGTGCTGCATCCGCGCGACGACCGACCAATATTCCTGCGGCACGAAGCGCTCGATCTCGCGCTCGCGGTCGACGATCAGCCGCAGCGCCACCGACTGCACCCTGCCCGCGCTCTTGGCCCCTGGCAGCTTGCGCCACAGCACCGGGCTCAGAGTAAAGCCGAACAGGTAATCGAGCGCGCGACGGGCGAGGTAGGCGTCGATCAGGTCGCTATCGAGCTCGCGCGGGTGCGCCATCGCCTCGGTCACCGCCTGCTTGGTGATCGCGTTGAACGTGACTCGCTCGACTTCCTTGGGCAGCGCCTTGCGCTTCGCCAACAGCTCGCGGACGTGCCAGCTGATCGCCTCGCCTTCGCGGTCGGGGTCGGTGGCGAGGATCAGCCGCTCGGCCTTCTTGGCCGCATCGGCGATCTCCTTCACGCGGGAGACCTTGTCGCGATAGGTTTCCCAGTCCATCGCGAAGTCTTCTTCCGGCCGCACCGACCCATCCTTGGGCGGCAGGTCGCGGATATGGCCGTACGAGGCGAGGACCTTGTAATCCTGGCCGAGGTACTTCTCGATAGTCTTCGCCTTGGCCGGCGATTCTACGATGACGAGCTGCATGACGGGCTAAAACGATCCTTACGCGTATACGTACGCGCGAGGGTGGTAGGGCTCGGCGCTGTTCGTCAAGCGCCGACGTTCGGCGCGTCGCTCGGAACGCTCGCTTCGCTCGTACCGCCGACGATCAGCCCGTAGAGCGCCACGCCCATCGCCAGGAACACCGCGGTGATCCCGCTGGATGCGATTTGCGAGATCACCATCCCGACGAGATTCCCTTCCTCGAAGAACGCGCCCACCGCGATGATCACCGCGATCAGCGGCACGAGCGCCGCGAGCGCGGCGACGAAGATAGGGAACTCGTTGCCCCGCGTCCGTTCCCAGCTCTCGCCGAGCGACGCCATCACGCCGCCCCCTCGCGCCACGATCACGGGCTGCGCGATGCTCCAGCGGACCATGAGGAACAGGCCCGGGATAACCAGGGCTATGATGCCGAGCATCACCGCCAGCGCAGAGAGGATCGACATCCCGACGTAGGACAGGAACACGTCCTCGCTCGTGGCCGATTGCAAGCCGGTTCGCCGCATCATCGCGATCAGCAGGAAATAGCTGCAGACGATCCCGACCACGCTCTGCAGCAGCTGCCCGCCGGCGGCGGTCAAGGGTGCCTTGGAGACGACCGAGACGTAAGTGATCGGAAGACTTGCAGCGGTCAGCGCGAGCAGGAAGATCAGCGCCGGCACAGCGCTGAGCTCGAGCACGCCGAGCGTCTTGTCGATGATCTTGCCGATCTTCAGGTCGCGTGCCGGTGAAATGGCCATGCCCGTTCCCTCCCCTTGTGTTCCCGTCAGCTCAGGCGAACGTCTCGACTAGTTGCTCGGTATCGTCCGCGACTAGGCAGAAGATGGCGATCCCGAATGCAACGAACACCGCGCCGGCGGCCGCCTCGACGAAGGCCGAGGCGACACCGAGCGGCAGGTCGCCGAGAATGCCGAACACGCCGCCCACCACGCCGCCCGCCACCGCGACGGCGAGGAACATCAGGATCGCGGCGAAGAAGATCGGCCAACTGTGCCCTTTGGTCGCGTCCCAGCTCGAGCCGAGCGCTTCGATCACCCCTTCGCGCCGGCCGATGACGAAGCCGGTCGCAGCCGACCAGCGCACCAGCAGAATCACGCCCGGCACGATCAGCAGGATCAGGCCGACGATGATGCCGATCCACGACAGGATCGCCATGCCGAGAAACGGCCAGAACCGCGAGCCGCCATCGAGCAGGCGTCCGCGTGCTGCCAGAAACTGCTTGGCCAGAAGGTAGCCCGCAACGATGTTGGCGACGCCGAGGAACAGCTCGTAGAGCGCGCTCGCCGGGCTCTGGCTGGCATCGATGCTCATGCCGAAGCCCAGCGACGCCGCGGTCGTCTCGCTGAGCCCCAACACGATCCCAACCGCGGCCAGCCCGCCGATCGTGAGCACATAGATGCCCGTCTCCGTCGCCTTGTCGCGAACGATCGCCACCGTCTCCGAAAAGAACCCGCCTACGCTTGCTTCGTTTGCCATGATCGCCCCCTCTTCGACGTGATCTTACAAGCCGGGCCGATGGCGTCCAGCCGGTTGGGCTACGGTCCGGCAAAGGTGCGCGACAACGCCTTCAGGCAAAGACCTCGCTCAGTTCGTCACGTGGCGGCGCCAATTCGCGAAGCGCGAAAACCGATATCGCAATCCCAAAGGCTCCAAGCGCCGCGCCGACCAACTCCTGCAAGATTATTCGAGGCGAAACAGCAGCGAAGGAATTCACCGCTTCTGTGCCTCCGAATAGGCCAATGGCCAAGTTGGGGACGGCCAGAATGACAATCGTCCCGACCAAGGGCCACGCCGAGGCTTCGGTCAGTTGCCAGCTTCGAGTCATCGCCTCGATGATTCCTCGGCCCTCCAACACAACCAGAGGCCGCACCAAGTTCCAGCGCGCGGCCACATAAAGGCCGGGAACGATCAGCAGAATTGCGGCCAGGCCGGAGCCGATCGACACCAGGAAGGTGGCCGCCAGAACGAATACCACGCGGACAACGAGTTCGACCGGGTCCAAGATTAGCTCGCGCAGCTTCCTCCCGTAGGCCAACGTGAGAAGCGACGAAATCGGCGTTCCCGCCGCCAGCCCGGCGAGTACGGCCAACCCAGGATTGGCGCCGTGGCCAACTGCCCAAAGCGTGAGGTATCCGATCGCTACGCTCGCGATGACATAGAGCATCACTGCAATCGGATGGGCGCGCATCTCTCGCAGCCCACCTTCCATCAGATCGGCAAGGCTGAGCGAAGGTCCGCTCATTGATTTCCGGTCAAGCTAACCCTCCCCCCTGCATGTCTTACCAACCGCCCGGCGATCTCCAACTCCAACAGCGCCATCTGCACCGCGCCGGTGTTGGCCCCGCTCTGACGCACCAGCTCGTCGACGCACACCGGTGCGGTAGTGAGCAGCGCGGCGATATCGGCGGGTTCGTCCGCCAGCAGCTCGTCGTCCCCGCCGAAGTGCTGTGGCTGCGCCTCCCGCAGGCTCGAGCGCGGCGTACCGTCGAAGCCGCTGAGCAGCTCGATCACGTCCTCGGGCGTCTGCACCAGCACCGCGCCCTCGCGGATCAGCTGATTGCAGCCGTGGCTGCGCGGGTCGAGCGGGCTACCTGGTACCGCCATGACCTCGCGCCCCGCCTCGCCTGCCAGCCGCGCGGTGATCAGCGAGCCGGACTTCGGCGCCGCCTCGACGACGAGGGTGCCGGCGGCAAGGCCGGCGATGATGCGGTTGCGGCTCGGGAAGTGGCTGCCGCGCGGCTCGGTGCCCGGCGGCTGCTCGGCGATCAGCAGGCCCTCGCCGGCGATCCGCTCCTGTAGCGCGGCGTGCTGCGGCGGATAGGCGATATCGATCCCGCTCGCGATCACCCCGACCGTCGCCGGCAGCGCGCCCTCGTGCGCTGCGCCGTCGATGCCGCGGGCAAGTCCCGAGACCACCGCGAAGCCCTCCTCCGCCAGCGCATGGGCGAAATCGCGCGCCAGCTTGACCGCCGCGGCCGAGGCATTGCGCGCGCCTACGATCGCCACGCAGGGCTTGGCCGCCAGCTGCGGATCGCCGCGCACGATCAGGATCGGCGGCGCGCTTTCGATCTGCGCGAGCAGCTGCGGATAGCCCGGCATGCCACGAAACAGGTAGCGTCCCCCTGCCGCGCGCACCGCCGCGACCTCCTGCTCGATCCGCTCGCGCGGCGCCGGTCGGTAGTCCCGGCCCCCGCGCACGGCCAGGTCCGGCAGCGCGTCGAGCGCGGCCTGCGCATTGCCGAACCGGCGCAGCAGCTGGGCGTAGGAAATCGGTCCGACGTTGGGCGAGCGCAACAGCCGGATCCGGGCGAAGGCCTCGTCCTGCGCCAGGGCTGTCGGCGCGTTCATGCCTTCCTGCCCACCTTCGGCTCGGTCCCGGCGCGCAGGCGGGCGATGTTCTCGCGGTGCAGGACGAGCACGACTGCGGCGATCACGATCAGGGCTGGGAGGATCGTCCATTCCTCGAGCACGATCGCGGCGGCCGGGGCGGCCACGGCTGCGCTCATCCCGGACAGAGAGGAAATCCGCGTGACCGCCAGCATGCCGAGCCACACGGCCGCGTAGACCAGCCCGATCGGCCAGCCGAGGCCGAAGCACACCCCTGCGGTCGTGGCCACCCCCTTGCCGCCCTTGAACCTGAGCCAGACCGGGAAGCAGTGCCCGAGCACCGCGCCGAGCGCGGCCATGTCGGCGACGTTGGTCCACAGGCGCGACGCCAGCCAGACCGCGAGGAAGCCCTTACCTGCATCGAGCAGCAGCACCGCGGCCGCGAGCCACTTGTTGCCAGTGCGCAGGACATTGGTCGCGCCGATGTTGCCCGAGCCGACCTGGCGGATATCACCTTTCCCCGCCGCCTTGGCCAGCAGCAGGCCGAACGGGATCGAGCCGAGCGCGTAGCCGAGCAACGGGGCGAGCAGCCAGTCCATAACCTCCCCAACCATCGCCCCTCGTTACTTCAAGACCTTGCACTTCGTCACACTGAATACAATCCGAACCCGATCCGATCGTGGGGTACCAGACGAACGAGGTTGGTACCGCGTGCCCACTGACCTAGGAAATGCGCGATGGGAGACGGTGCGAACATCGATCCGCGGATGCAAGCCGCCCTCGCGCGGCTGACTGACAACGAGAAGGAATGTCTGCGCCGCCGGCTGCAGCAGCAGACCGCCAAGGAAATGGCGCTCGAGCTCGGCATCTCGCCGCACGCGGTCGAGAAGCGGCTCAAGATGGCGCGGACCAAGCTGGGGCTGTCGTCTTCGCTCGAGGCCGCGCGGCTGCTGGCCGCGTCCGAAGGGTACCAGCGGACGGGACCCCAGCTGGCGGACCTCGAATTCGCCGCGTCGACACGAGACAACCGCTTCCATCGCAAAATTGCCGTGGGAGCCGCAACCATGATCGTACTTACCGCAACCGCGCTTGCCGTCCTTATGCAGCCGACCGAACCCGGCGAAGCCGCCCGTGCCGGGATTTCTGTCCGTTCGGACGAACTCGAGTGGATCGAGGCGACGCCCGATACGGTTCGCGCTTTCCTGACCGACGGCTTCACTATGATGGACAAGGACAAATCTGGATTCATCGACCGATCGGAAGTCCTGGGGTTCGGATTGATTCAGGGGTCATCGCCGCGCGATGTCAAATCGCTGAGCGAGGCCGAAATCGAGGAGGGCCGTGGCCGATGGATCGAGGTCGGCGATCGCAACGACGACCGGCTGGTCAGCCTGGACGAGTATATCGACTGGCAGCTTCCACTCCAGCGCGTCCTTGGCGTCCCAGCGAACTGGCGCGGCCTGCCACAAACCGCTGCCGATTGACGGGCCGCTTCGCCGCCGCCATCCCCTGAGGATGAACCCAGCGGCCCCTATCCTGCTGTTCGATTCCGGCGTTGGCGGGCTTTCCGTCCTCGCCGAGCTGCGCAAGCTGCTCCCCGATGCGCCGGTCATCTACGCCGCCGATACCGCCGGCCTGCCCTATGGCGAGAAGACCGAGGCCGAGGTCGCGGCCCGCGTCGCCGGGCTGCTCGGGCGGCTGTCGGAGCGCTACCACCCGCGCCTGATCACCATCGCCTGCAACACCGCCTCGACGATCGCGCTTGGCATGGTGCGCGAGGTGCTGCACGTGCCGATCGTCGGCACCGTGCCCGCGATCAAGCCGGCCGCGGCCCTGACCAAGACCGGCGTGATCGGCCTGCTCGGCACCGCGGCGACGATCCGGCAGAAGTACGTCGACGAGCTCGAGGCCGAGTTCGCCAACGGCAGCCGACTGCTGCGATATCCTTGCGCTGAGCTGGTCGAAGCCGCCGAGCTCAAGCTGCGCGGCGGCCGCCCCGATCCGGCCGTGTTCGAGTCGGCGGCGGCGGGCCTGCGCCGGCAGGACGGCGGCGAGCGGATCGACACTGTGGTGCTCGCGTGCACGCACTTCCCCTTGGTCGAAGCCGAGCTGCGCGCCGCGTTCGGGCCCGAAGTGGCCTTCGTCGACGGCGCCGCCGGCATCGCCCGCCGGGTCGCGTTCCTCACCCAGGGCCAGGCATTCCTCCGTACATCTCCGGATGTCGCGCTGTTCACCGGAGACCTAGGCGATGCGGCATCCCTGGCGGAGGTGCTGACCAGTTATGGCCTCGATCACATTGAGCGGTTTTAATGCGAATCCGTCGCAACCTCCGCGCTTCAAACCGCGCCGCGAATCCACTAAGTCGCCGGTGACTCCACCGTACTGCGCCACGGTTCGGCCGAGCTGGTCGACGCAGCCGAGGCCAAGCTGCGCGGCGAGGCGGTCGATGCCGGCGTTTATGACCGCGCCATCGCCGCCTTACTGGCCAGCCCGGCGGCGAGCGGATGGACGTGATTGTCCTCGCCTGCACGCACTTCCCGCTGCTGCGCCCGGAGCTGGAAGCCGCCGCGCCAGGCGTCGTGCTGATCGACAGCGGCGAGGGCATCGCCCGGCGCATCGCCTTTCTGACCAACGGACAGGACTGGCCGGCTGCGCCCGACGTCTCGATCGCGCTGTTCACGGCGCTGTTTGATCCTTGCCCCGGCCTGCGCGCCCGCTTTGCCCGATTTGGTCTATCAGAAATTCGATTTCTGTAATCGCCGCATCGGCGCGCCCGATCAGAGTCAGCTGAGTTTCTCGTTATCCGCCCGCAACGCGGTTCGGTATCGATCGCACCAGCCGCCGATCAGGGCGCGCGTGGAAACGGAGTTATCATGAAACCGACGATGATCGTCGGTGGCCTGCTGGTCACCGCAGCCTTCAGTACGCCTTTGCTGGCCGAGGGTGCGCCCGTGCTGACGCGCGACAACGGAGCCCCCATGGACGACAATCGCAACTCGCGAACGGCCGGCGAGGACGGCGGCGTCCTGCTCGAGGATGTCGGACTGATCGAGAAGCTTGCGCGTTTCGACCGCGAGCGCATCCCCGAGCGCGTGGTTCACGCACGCGGCACCGGCGCACATGGCAGCTTCGTAGCCGATACCGATCTTTCGGACCTAACCATCGCCACCCCCTTCAAGCCTGGCAAGGCGACGCCGGTCTTCGTCCGATTCTCGACGGTGATCCATCCCCAAGGCTCGCCCGAAGGGCTGCGCGACCCTCGCGGCTTCGCGACGAAATTCTACACCGATCAAGGCAATTGGGACCTGGTGGGCAATAACCTGCCGGTCTTCTTCATCCGCGACGCCAAGCAGTTTCCCGACATGGTCCACAGCTTGAAGCCGTCGCCGGTCTCCAACAAGCAGGACCCGAACCGCTTCTTCGACTTCTTCAGCCACACGCCTGAGAGCGTCCACATGCTGACCCAGGTCTATACCGATCTCGGCACGCCCGCGAGCTATCGCGAGATGGATGGCAACAGCGTCCACGCCTATCGCTTCGTCAACGCGAACGGCGAGGTCAGCTTTGTCAAGTTCCACTGGAAGAGCCGCCAGGGCGTGAAGACGCTCACCGCCGCCGAGGCGAGCGCGAAATCGTTCAACTACGCCACCGACGATCTCTACCAGGCGATTGGGGCCGGCCATCATCCGCAGTGGGATCTCTACATCAAGGTGCTGCGCCCGGCCGACATCGCGAAGCTCGACTATAATCCGTTCGACGCCACCAAGGACTGGTACGACGTGCCCGAGCGCAAGGTGGGAACGATGACGCTCAACCGGATGCCCGAGAACTTCTTCCAGGATACCGAGCAATCCGCCTTCGCGCCCTCGAATATGATACCAGGCATCGAACCTTCCCCCGACCGGCTGCTCCAGGGCCGTCTGTTCAGTTACGCCGACACGCACCGCCATCGCTTGGGTGCGAACCACATGGCCCTGCCGATCAATGCACCGCTCAACGCCGTTGCCAACAACAATCAGGATGGCCCGGCCAGCATACGCCCCCGCACCGGGGAGGTGAACTTCTACCCCTCACAGGCGGCGCCGCAGGAGATCGATCCGTCGGCGCAGGCTCCCTCCTATCCGCTTGCCGGCGAGGCGGCGGCCAAGCCCATCGCCAAAACGAACGACTTCGCGCAGGCCGGTATCTTCTACCGCTCGCTGAACGCGGGGCAGAGGGCCAATCTGATCAGCAACCTCGCCGGCGATCTCGGCCAGGTCACGGACGCCAAGGTCAAGACGACGATGATCAGCTATTTCTACCAGGCTGACCGCGACTATGGCGAGCGGCTGGCCGAGGCACTGAAAGTGCCGATGCGCGATGTCCAAGCCGCGATCCAACAGCCGATTGTCGCCTCCCGCTGACCCCTGACGCCCCGGCTCCGGCCGGGGCCGAAAGCATCGGGGCGAGGTTTATGCGAACCGTTCGCACTGGCCTTGGAGCATCCAACGCCGTAAGCGGCAAACAAAGCATCTGGAGCGTTCCCTTGGACTATCAGCACGTCTTCAACCAAGCGATCCAGCGTCTCCATGCGGAGGGGCGCTACCGCGTGTTCATCGACATCCTGCGTAACAAGGGCGCCTATCCCGATGCGCGCTGCTTCGCCGGCCACAATGGCCCGAAGCCGATCACCGTGTGGTGCTCGAACGACTACCTCGTGATGGGCCAGCACCCCAAGGTGATCGCTGCGATGGAAGAGGCGCTGCACGACGTCGGCGCCGGCAGCGGCGGGACCCGCAACATCGGCGGCAACACGCACTACCACATCGAGCTCGAGCGCGAGCTGGCCGACCTGCACGGCAAGGAATCGGCGCTGCTGTTCACCAGCGGCTACGTGTCGAATGACGCGACGCTGTCGACGCTCGCCAAGCTGCTGCCCGGCTGCGTGATCTTCTCCGACGAGATGAACCACGCCAGCATGATCGCCGGCATCCGCAATTCGGGCTGCGAGAAGCGCATCTTCCGCCACAACGACGCCGGGCATCTCGAGGAGCTGCTCGCCGCCGAGGACCCGGACGTGCCCAAGCTGATCGCGTTCGAGAGCGTCTATTCGATGGACGGCGACGTCGCCCCGATCCACGCGTTCTGCGACCTCGCCGAGAAGTACAGCGCGCTGACCTACATCGACGAGGTCCACGCGGTCGGCATGTACGGCGCGCGCGGCGGCGGCATCTCGGAGCGCGACGAAGCCGCGCACCGGATCGACATCATCGAAGGCACGCTGGGCAAGGCGTTCGGCGTGATGGGCGGCTACATCGCCGCGGACCAGAAGATCGTCGACTGCATCCGCAGTTACGCCCCCGGCTTCATCTTCACCACTTCCCTCAGCCCGGTGCTGGTCGCCGGCGTGCTCGCCGCGGTCAAGCACCTCAAGGAAAGCTCGGTGGAGCGCGAGGCGCAGCAGGCGTCCGCCGCGCGGCTCAAAGCGATGTTCCGCGAGGCCGGCCTGCCGGTGATGGATTCGACCACCCACATCGTGCCCTTGATGGTTGGCGACCCGGTGCGCGCCAAGAAGATCAGCGACATCCTGCTCGCCGAATACGGCGTCTACGTGCAGCCGATCAACTTCCCGACCGTGCCGCGCGGCACCGAGCGGCTGCGCTTCACCCCCGGCCCGGCCCACACCGAAGCGATGATGGCTGAGCTGACCGCGGCGCTGGTCGAGATTTGGGACCGGCTCGAGTTGCAGCTGAAGAAGGCGGCGTGACCCACCCCTGGCCCCTCCCGCAGGCGGGAGGGGAACCGGTCGCCTCAATACTCCCCTCCCGCTTGCGAGCAGAGTTCCAGAATCTCAGTTCAGGGACTTGAGCGGCCCTTCGTCCGACAGGTTGCACACGATGATGATGCGTCGCCTCACCCCAACCCCGGCAGATTGAACCCTGGCGGCAGGCCCATGCCCTGCTGTACTTTCTGCATCTCGGCGTTGGCGGCCTGGTCGGCTTTGATGCGCGCGTCGTTGAAGGCCGCGGCAACGAGATCCTCGAGAATCTGCTTGTCCTCGGGCACGATCAGGCTGTCGTCGATCGAGACGCCGAGCAGGCGGCCCTTGGCAGTGCAGCGGATCTTGACCAGTCCGCCGCCCGAGACGCCCTCGACCTCGAGCGAGTCGAGCTTGGCCTGCGCCTCGCCCATCTGCTTCTGGATGGTCTCGGCCGCTTCCTGGGCCTTGCGAAGCATTTCGTTCATATCCATCAGCTTCTACTCCAATTGCGCTCGCCCTTAGGGGCGTCTGTTTCTTCGACGAATTCCGCGTCGGGGAAGGCGGCCAACGCCGCTTCGACGAGCGGTGTGCGGCGGATGCGATCGGTTTCGGATGCTTTGGCAGCCTCGGCCTGCTCGCGCAGCGTCGGAACGCCCCCGTGTTCATTGGCGCCCTCGCCGCGCTCCACCTGCCAGCGTTCACCGGTCGCCTTGAGGAGCGCGTCGCGAAGCTCCGGCGTGGAGTCGTCGGGCAAGCCGGGCGCGAGCGAATAGACCAGCCGGCCGGGCGTGAGTTCGATTACCCGAACCCAATCGCGCATCAGGCCGGCCACACGCAGCATTCCCGCGCGCTCGACCTTGTCGCACAGCTCGCGCCAGTCGAGCGCGGCGACTGGCGCCGAGCCGCTGCCGCCACCATTGCCCGCCGACGCCGCTCCCCTCGTCGCCAGCTCGCCGAGCTGCTTCGCCAGCGTGCCGGGGTCGGGCAGATCGGCCGCATGCAGCACGCGCAGCAGCGCCATCTGCGTCGAGACCAGCGGATCGGGCGCGGCGCGCACTTCCTCGTGGCCCTTGAGGAGCAGCTGCCACAGCCGGTGAACTTGGCCGGGCGAGAGCCGGGCGGCCCATTCCTCGATCGCCTGGCGTTCCTCGACCGTCGGCGCGTCGGCGCCCGCGCCGCCGATCTGCGTCACGGCGACCTTGTGGACCAGCTCCATCAGCGCGCGAACCAGGGCGAGGGGTTCGACGCCGAACGCGTACTGGCGATCGATTGCGCCGAGCAACGCCTGCGGATCACCGTCGAGTAGCGAGGCGAACAGCCCGCGCATCGCCGACTTGTCAGCCATCCCGAGCATGTCGCGCACACGTTCGGCGGTAACCTTCCCACCCGAATCGAGATCCGCGTGAGCGATCGCCTGGTCGAGGATCGACAGTCCGTCGCGGCTCGATCCTTCGGCTGCCGACGCGACGAGCGCCAGCGCTTCCGGCTCCGCCTCGACACCTTCCTGACGGCAGATCGAAGCGAATTGCTGCTCTAGCAGGTCCTTGGGAATGCGCCGCAAGTCGAAGCGCTGACAGCGGCTGAGCACGGTGACCGGCAGCTTGTCGACTTCCGTCGTGGCGAAGAGGAACTTCACATGCGCCGGAGGTTCCTCAAGTGTCTTCAGCAACGCATTGAAAGCATTGCGCGACAGCATGTGGACTTCGTCGATGATGTAGATCTTGTAGCGCGCGCTGACCGCAGAATAGCGCACTGCTTCGATGATCTCGCGGACGTCGTCGACGCCGGTGTGGCTGGCGGCGTCCATCTCGATCACGTCGATATGACGGCCTTCGGCGATGGCGACGCACGGCTCGCAAACCCCGCACGGATCGATCGTCGGTCCGCCCTGCCCGTCCGGTCCGACGCAGTTGAGCGCCTTGGCGATCAGCCGCGCGGTACTGGTCTTGCCGACCCCGCGCACCCCGGTCATCAGGAAGGCATGCGCGAGCCGCTCGCGCTCGATCGCGTTGGCGAGCGTGCGCACCATCGGCTCCTGCCCGATCAGCTCGGAGAAGGTCTGCGGCCGGTACTTGCGCGCGAGCACGCGGTAGGGCTGCGCGCCCGCCGTCATGGGCGCGGCTTGCGGCGGCGGGGCGGCCGGCGGCGGCCCGGCGGGTCCGCCGAACATGCTCTCCTGGCCCGCGGCCTCGAGTTCCTCGGCGCTCGGCGGCGCCTCCGCGGCCTCTTCCTCGCGGGGTTCCCTGGGTCGATCGGACATGATTCCCATCTAGGGCCGAAGCCTGCGCTTGTCGAAGGGGCGCGGGCAATTTATCTCCCTCCGCGGCCTGTTCTCGAGGATGCCGCATGCTCGCCTGGTGGTTCGCTCTGCTTGTCGCGCAGGCCCTTGCCTCAGCCGTTCCGGGACCTCTCTCCGCGCTCGGTCCGGCGGAGCTCGAGAAACTGTGTTCGGCGACCGGCGGACTGGCCGGTCCATTCGGGGAGGCGGAGATCGACCGCCCGATCGTCGAGAATGCCGACTGGAGGGGCCCGACATGGTCGCTCGGATCGCCGGTCGGCCCGTTCACCACCTTCCAGCGCTGGACGGAGAACGACAGTCGCGCAGCCCATACGCTGCGGTACCAGGCCCCGACCACCGAGCAGGTCAACCGCGAGGCGCTTGCCCGCTATCTTCGGGAAATCGGACCATCGGCGGGATGGCAGCCCTTTACCTCCGACGATCCGATAGTCGCGGATATTCCCGTCACCGCTTTCTCGCGCGAGGTCGTGGTGGACGGGAAGACGACCACGCTCTGGATCATCGCGGATGGAGGGCTGTGGACCACGTCGCTCTACTGCCTGCGCGACGATTTCCGGCAGGAGCCCCTGAGGGACATGCTCGAACGAAATGCGAGAGCTATCGCCGCGCGGCGGCGCACCGGGGAACAATAGAAAAGCGGAAATAAGGAGCCGGGCGACCCGCTGCCATCCGTTGTGGCTGCTTCCTTCCGGACCTGACCAGGTTGGCGGACGCGAACGTCCACCCGACTCCCGGGCGGGCATATGGCGAGTAACGAAGGCAAATTCAACTCACCTTGTCACCCCGGACTTGTTCCGGGGGCCCGCTTGTTGCGGGGAAGAAGAACAGCTGGGTCCCGGAACAAGTCCGGGATGACCGATCAGCGGAAGTTGTCGGCGTAAGCCTGCAGTGTCAGCTTCTTCGGCGGCGGCTCGTGGACGATGGCGTCGATGCCGTATTTCGCGGCATAGCCGACCGCCGCATCCTTGCTCGGGAAACGCAGACGCAGCTGGCGGCGGGTGTCGCCGCTGCCGGCCCAACCCATCAGCGGGTCGGGCTTGCGCGCCTCGGCCGGCACAAAGTCGAGGATCCACTGCTCGGTGAGCGCCTTGCCGGACTGCATGGCGTTCTTCGGGCGCTTGTAGATACGGGCCTGCATGGCGTTCCTTGTCTTCGCCCTCAAACGCCGGGCGCGGCCCATCCGGGCCGCTTGGCTTCGGCCTACCGGCCGACGCGCGTTCGCGCTTGCGGGCCACTGGAGTGGCCCGAGGCCTCTAGTTCAGCCGTCCGATTTTTGGAAGGCGTTCTTGGTCTTCAAGCTGGGCTTTTCCGCCCACGGCTCTTCGGGCCAGCGGTGCTTCGGATAGCGGCCCTTCATTTCCTTGCGAACATCGGCCCACGAGCCGCGCCAGAAACCCGGCAGGTCGCGCGTCGCTTGAATCGGACGCCCGGCGGGGCTCGTGAGCTTGAGCAGCAGCGGCGTCGAACCGATCATCGGATGACGTTCGAGGCCGAACAGTGCCTGGACCCGGACTTCGACGCTGGGAGCATCGTCGCCGGCATAGTCGATCGCATGGTGCGTTCCGGCCGGCGTCGCGAATTCGCGCGGGGCCGCCTTATCGAGACGCTGGCGTTCGTCCCAGCCAAGGCGGCTCAGAAGCGCTTCGACCAGCGCGGCTTTCGGGATTGCGAGATCGCGGCGCCCTCGCAGCAGCGGCGCGAGCCAATCGTCGGCCTCCTTCGCCAAGCGCCCGGGATCGAGCGCCTCGATCCCGGCGAAGCGGGAGCGAGCCAGGAGATCGACGGGAAGCAGTTTCCCCAGGTTTTCCACAGCCTTGCCGACAAGGATGTGCGCAACCGCGGCAGGGTCGGGCGACGGATCCGGGCCGCTCGCGAGAGTGATCGCGCCAAAGGAGCGTTCGAGCCGTGCTTCGACCCGCTCTCCGGTCCAGCGCAGGGCCGAGCGGCGCTCGATCCTGTCGGCCAGCCAGCGCTCGATATCATCGGCCGTCAGCGGCAATGCGGCGGTGATCCGAGCCGCCTGCGCCCGTCCCTGCGCATCGCCTATCGCAAGCCATTCCGCCGTGGCGAGCGGCGAGGCGGCGTCGAGCGAGTAGCCCCGCCCGCCGGCGGAAAGCCAGCTTTCGCCCGAGGCATCGCGGCGCCGCGCCAGATTGTCGGGCAGCGCCATCGCGAGAAGCATGCCAAGTGGCGGACCGTCCCGCGGCGAGCTCGGCGCGAGGCTCTCGGCCCGCTTCGCCCAGCCCTGCGCCAGCTTGCGAGCGGCGTCGGCACGAGAGGAGCGATCGCCGTTCCACCGCGCCAACCGCTGAGCCAGGTCCTCGCCCTTTCCGCCGAGCCCGCGTTCCTGCAGCAGCAGCGCCAGCTTCGCCGCCTCGCCGGCCGCGCCGTGCTCCGCGCCGTAGAGCAGCATCGCCGCCTGCCACGGCTCCATCGGTAGCGCCGCGAGCTTGCGTCCGCGCTCGGTAATCCGCCCTGCCCCGTCGAGCGCCTCGAGCTTGGCCAGCCGCTCGCGTGCCGCCGACACCGCCGCCGACGGCGGCGGATCGAGCCAGCCGAGCGAAGCGGGGTCGGCGACGCCCCATTGCGCGAGAGCCAGCACCAGCGGCGCGAGGTCGGTTGTGAGTATCACGGGCGGATCGAACTTCTCGCGGCCCGGATGTGAGGCTTCCTCCCACAGCCGGTAGGCGACGCCGGGTCCCTGCCGCGCGGCGCGGCCGGCACGCTGTCCCGCGGCGGCCTGGCTGGCGCGGCGGGTGACAAGATGCGTGACGCCGGCGGCGAGGTCGAACTCGGCGCGGCGCGAAAGCCCGCTATCGACGACCACCGAGACCCCATCGAGCGTCAGCGAGGTTTCGGCGATGCTGGTTGCCAGCACGATCCGGCGGCGTCCTTCAGGGTCACGGCGGATCGCCGCACGCTGCTGGGCGGGCTCGACCTGGCCGTGAAGCGGCAGGATCGGCACTTGTGGAAGGCGTTCGGCCAGCCGCTCGCGGGTCCGCTCGATCTCGCCGACGCCGGGAAGGAAGGCGAGCACGTCACCTGCTTGGGGCCCATGCTCCTCGCGCCAGGCCGTGAGGATCGCGCCTGCCATGGCCTCATCGGTGCGCAGCTCCGGCCGGCTGCCGAGCCACTCGATGCGCAGCGGATAGGCGCGGCCCTGGCTTTCGATCACTGGGGCATCGCTCATCAGGCGGGCGAAACGCGCGCCATCGATCGTTGCGGACATGACGAGTATGCGCAGGTCTTCCCGCAACACCGCCTGACTTTCCAATGCCAGCGCGAGGCCGAGGTCGCTGTCGAGATGCCGCTCGTGCGCCTCGTCGAACAGCACCGCCGAGACGCCGCTCAGCTCCTGATCTGCGAGGATCCGGCTGACGAAGATCGCTTCGGTGACGACGAGGATGCGCGTTGCGGCCGATTGCTGGGTGTCCAGCCGCGTCAGATAGCCGACCCGCTGCCCGACCGGCTCGCCGAGCAACTCGGCCATCCGCTCCGCCGCCGCGCGCGCCGCGACCCGGCGCGGGCTGAGCAGGATGACCTGACCGGTGCACCAGCTTTCCTCGATGAGCGCTGGGGCAACGGCCGTGGTCTTCCCCGCCCCCGGTGGCGCTACGAGCACGGCCGAGGCGCGTTCGTGCAAGGCGGCTAGCAGGTCAGGCAGGGCGGCCCGGATCGGCAAGTCGCTCATCGTGCCCTCCTATCGCCCAACGCCGCCAAAAACCAAGAGTGGCCGTCCACGTCCCGCCCAACTTCCGGTTGGAGATGGATGGTGCAGCGGTGTAAGTTGCCGATGCAACTAGGGAGGGGGTCATGGGTCTTCGCAGTTCGCTTATTGCCGCAGTTATTCTGGCCGGCCTGGCCGCGTGCTCGGATGCGGGCGGCAGCGGCGAATCCGAAACGGCCGACACCAAGCGCGTGGCTCTTGCCGACACCGAAGGGGTCAGCCGAACCGCCGCTGCGGCAACGCCCGACTTCGGCGACGACAGCGGCAAATATTCCAGGGATGGCGAGTGCGACGACATGCGATTCGAAGGTCCGGGCATGACCAGCACGCCACTGCTCGACGAGGACATCAAGCACGACGCCACCGATTGCCGCGCCGCGTTCAACCAGGGACGGCTGACGTTCAGGAGTGACGACATCACCAGCGCCACCCTGGCCAGCTCCGTCGATGCGGCCCAAGTCAGCCGCATTCAATGGGGAGACGACAACGGCGACTTCGCCAATAACGGCGAATGCGACGACAAGCGCTTCGAAGGTCCGGGCATGACCAGCACGCGGTTGCTCGATGCGGACATCAAGCACGACGCCAGCGATTGCCGCATGGCCTTTCAGCAGGCTCGGCTGACGCTGCGGGAGTGATCCTCTTCAGCCGAGCGCGGTAGGATCGCCGAGCTCGCGGTTCAGCCGCGCGGCCTCGTGAGCCAGCCGCTCGATCTGCGCGTCCTCGATCGCGTCCCCTTCGCGGAAAACGATATTGCCGAGCTCGTACTTGCCGCTCGGCTTGATGCGCGGCTCGATCGAGGCCAGCCGCTTACCGCGCCAGAAGCCCAGCACCATGCGCGCTTCCTCGACGTGGATCAGGATGCACGGGCCGCCGTGGAAGAAGACGAGGTTGCCCCACTTGATGGCCTCGTCGAACTCGGCCGCCCGATTGATCGCCGCACGCAACGTCGCAGCGAGTCGGACTTGCCAGCCCGACAGTTCGGCGACGAAGGCGTCCGGGCTGGCGGCCGCCTTCATTTTCACGGGTCAGTAGCCCCGGCTGACCGCGAAACGCGCCGCTTCCACCATCGCCTGGCGCGCGCGGCCGTCGGGGAAGATCGACAGCGCGTCGCAGGCCCGCTCGGCGAAGTGGCGGGCGCGCTCGCGCGTTGCCTCGATCGCGCCGTGGCGGCGGATCAGCTCGACCGCGTGCGCAAGATCCTCGTCCTCGGTGCGGAAACCGGCGATCGCTTCCTGCCAGAAGCGCCGCTCCTCGCCATCGCCACGCGCGTAGGCGAAGATTACCGGCAGGGTCATCTTGCCTTCGCGGAAGTCGTCGCCGCGGTCCTTGCCCATCTCGGCGGTGCCGGTGTCGTAATCGATCGCGTCGTCGACGAGCTGGAAGGCGATGCCCAGGTTGCGGCCGTAGTCGTCGAGCGCGCGCTCGTCCGCCTCGCCGCGTTCGGCCACCACCGCGGCGATGCGGCTCGCGGCGGCGAACAGCGCGGCGGTCTTGGCGCCGATGATGTGGAGATAGCGCTCCTCGCTGGTCTCGATCTTGCGCTGCGCGGTCAGTTGGTCGACCTCGCCCTGGGCGATGATCGCGCTTGCCGAACTGAGAATCTTGAGCACCTTGAGGCTGCCGTCCTCGACCATCAGTTCGAACGCGCGGCTGAACAGGAAATCGCCGACCAGCACGGTCGCCGGGTTGCCGAACACGATATTGGCTGCCGATTTGCCGCGCCGCGTCTCCGATCCGTCGACCACGTCGTCGTGCAGCAGGGTCGCGGTGTGGATGAACTCGACCGCGGCGGCGAGCTTGTGGTGGCGCGCGCCGTGATAACCGACGAGCTCCGCCCCGGCGAGCGTCAGCATCGGTCGCATGCGCTTGCCGCCGCCGGCGATGAGATGTCCGGCGAGCGCGGGAATGAGGGGAATCTCGCTCTGCATACGATCGAGGATGATCGCGTTCACCGCGTTCATCGCATTCGCCGTCAGCGAAAGAATGGGGCCGAGCGAGGGTTCCTTGACGGGAAGCGGGACGACCTCGGCGCTCATGCGCGGCAAATGACGTTCCCTCGCCCGCTTGGCAAGCGCGGATTCCATGCTAGCGTCGGTGCGAAATGGCCAGCCAACCGCAGTCCCAAAAAGCCGATCAGGTGCTCGCATCGTTCCGCAAGAGCATCGACAACATCGATGCCGCGCTGATCCACATGCTGGCGGAGCGGTTCCGCATCACCCAGGCGGTCGGCGAGTACAAGGCCCAAGCCGGCCTGCCGCCGAGCGATCCCGGCCGCGAGGCGCGCCAGATCGAACGCCTGCGCGCGCTTGCCATCGACGCCGAGCTCGACCCCGAGTTCAGCGAGAAGTTCATCCGCTTCGTGATCGACGAAGTGATCCGGCATCACCGGCAGCACGCGGCGGGGAAGTAGTTCGGCGCTAGTCGCGGCGATTTCGGCGCCAGTCTCGTCGATCCTCACGCCGCTCGCGGCGCCAGTCCCGCCGGTCTTCGCGGCGATCCCGACGCCACTCCCGCCGGTCTTCGCGCCATTCACGGCGATCGTCCCGCCATTCGCGGTAGCCGCTCCAGTTGTCGCGATAATGCCCGCGCGGGCGGCGCGATTCCCAATAGTTGCGATAGCGGTCGCCCCAGCGGTAGCGGCTGCCGTACCGGTCGTAGATGTAGTAGCCGGTACCCGGGTAGTAGTAGCCGTCGTACCAGCCGTAATAGGGCCGGTAGTAGTTCCCGTAGCCGAGCGACACGCGACTGTAGCCGTATCCGTCATCGTAGTAAGAGCTGCAGCCCGCCAGCCCGAGGGCGGCAACGGCGATGAGCGCCGGGCGCAGGATCAGGTGCTTCATGGCATCTCTCCATGCGGTTCGAGAGAGTGACTGAAGCAAGGGTTAACGAACGCTGGTTGTATGAAGGCTGAACCTAAGCCCTAGTTTTCGCCGGGGAATGTTCCCGCAATCGTGACACCGACCGGATCGCCGGAGCGCAGCGGAACGACGTTGCGGTCGAACCGGACATAGCGGGCCGGGGCCCGGGCGAGATCGTTGTCGTATTGCCTCTGCACGACCGCGGCATCGTAGCCCATCCAGATCAGCGTCGCCGGGAAGATCTGGCTGGCCGCGTGGCCGGAGCGGGGAGCGGCGGCATACCGATCGGCCAACTCGCGAGGCAGGAAGGCGAGCAACGGGACATGCAGCTCGGCCGGAAGCGGCGACGGGCTGCAGTGCGGAACCGCTCCTTCGGCGAGGTTCTGGCCGTGGTCCGAAGTGTAGACGATTGCGACGTCCTGACGGTCGATCCCCGCGAGCAGGCGGTCGAAGAACCCGCGCTTCGAATATTCGACGGCGGTTTCGTAGTGGCGCGCGGCCGGACTGTCGGCCGGAATGAGGCCGGCCGGATAGTGGTCGCGGTACTGGAAGTGCACTCCGCGCAGCACTGCGTAAGTGAAAGTGCGGTCCTTGCCCCGCAACTGACGATTGATCCGATCCGCGATTCTCAGGTCGGTGTCGAGCGAGCCCGCGGCGGGGAGCATCTCGTCGATGAGCGCGCGCTCGGGCTGCAGCAGCAGGTTCTGCGGCGCGCCGCTCGTCTGTCCGTCGATCAGCGCGGTTCGGTAGCCGGCCTTGCGCGCGTAGCCCCAGATCGACGGCGTACGGCGCAGGTCCGTCGCCGGGCCGGCACTGCGCACGTCCACGCCCGAGCGCAGCGCCAGGTTCGACGGCGCGCTGCAATGGCCGAGCGAGGCGGCCATGCCGAAGTCGATGTGCTCGATCCCGGCGATGCGCGGCGCGACGATCGCGTGGAACTGGCGGTAAGCGATGCTCTCGTCCACCAGCCATACGATATGGCGCGGCGCGTCTCGCGTGTCGGGCACGAGGCCGACCGCGGCGCGCGGCGGCGGCGGCTCGGCCAGCGCGACCTCGAGCCCAAGCGAGTAAAGATTGCGCTCGGCGGCGGACGCCGAAATCACCAGGCTCGGCGCGAGAAGCGCGGCAACGCCCGCAAGCGACGCTTTCAAACCCGGCCGAGGCAATCCGCCTCGCCGCAACATCGCGCGGGCGGCCGTGAACAGGGCAATGGCCATCAAGGCCTGCAACGCCGACAGCAGCAGCGGCGTCGCGAATTCCCCGGCGGCATTGCCCGCCTGCCGCGCCTCGCCCGTCATCCACGCGAGCTTGCCCACGTCGATCACGTCGTTGAGCGTTTGCCCGTACCCGAGGTTGACCAGGATCGAAGCGAACGCCAGCACCATCGCGCCAGCGAACAGCTTGCGCCCGAGAAGCGCTATAGCCGCCAGCAGCGCCAGCGCCTGCACCGCAAGCTGCGCGAAGTTCGCCGCCGCGCTCTGCCAGTCGTTGGCGGCCAGACGGTAGAGCACCCCGTGGGTCAGCTGGAAGCGGTTCGCCACCGCGAACCCGGCGGCAAACAGCGCCACGCCGAGTGCAAACGCGATCCACGACCGACGCGATTGCGCGGAGCTGGTGGACGGACGTTCCATCCCCTCGCCCTTAGCGGGTCCGGCTTGAGAACCCGTTACGCCAATCCCGTCAGCGCCAACCGTCCCGCACCCATCGCGTGGTTCCGTGAGGCTCGAGCGGTTCGCTGAGTGTGGCTGCCCGGCGCAATGCCTCGACGCTCTCGGCGGTGCAGTTGTCCTCGACCACCGTTAAGCCGGGAAAGGGCCGGTCGGTGACGTCGGCTACGGGCTCCTCGTCGTCGCTCCGCTTGCCGCGCTTCGGTTCCGGCAGCGGTCCGCAACTCACTGGCCAGGTCTCCATCGCGACAATCTCGCCTCGCTCGTCCAGGGTCGGACGCCCCGCGAAGTACATGTAGCGCCACTGAGGTTCGTCGTCGGCGCTATCCTCGGCCGAACCTTCTGGCGCATCCGAGCCGAGCTCCAGCTGCCCAATCAGCGGGTCGCCGTTAGCGATCACCTCGGCGTCGCCGATCGACTTCCACCCGGCGAAGCTTCGTCCGAGCGGCCCGTCGCCGTCGGGATCCTCCCATGTCATTTGCAGCGATTCGCCGCCTCGCTGGAAGCTTGCTCCGGCGCAATCGGGCCATTGCTCGGCGGGCTTCTCCACATCGACTCGGCAATCGGCTTCGTATGACGCCCACAGTCCATCGCGAAACTTCGGCACGCCTCCGGCATCGGCGGCGGTGAACCACGGGTCCATCGAAACGACCCTGTTGCAGCCGGCAAGCCCGAGCAGGCACGCCGCCGCCAACGCCATTCGTCCCCCCATCGCAGTCCCCCTACCCCGCCCGCGGCAGCTTCAGCATGACCAGCAGGCCACCCAGGTCCTCGCTTTCGCCAAGCTCGACCTTGCCGCCGTAGATCTCCACCACGTCGCGCACGATCGCGAGCCCTAGGCCGGTGCCGGGCTTCTCCGTGTCGAGCCGCGCGCCGCGCGAGAACAGCTTGGCACGGTCGGCGGGCGAGATGCCGAGGCCGTCGTCCTCGATCCACACGCTGCACAGCTCGGCCGCGGGATCCGGGTCCACGGTGACGAACACGCTGCCGCCGCCGTACTTGGCGGCGTTCTCGATTACGTTGCCGAGAATCTCGTCGAGATCCTGCCGCTCCATCGCCACGAGCGCGGCGTTCGAGCCGGCGGTGTCGAAGCGGACCGCCGGATGGAGACGAGCGACGGCGCGCTCGACGCCCTCGGCTGCCTCGAGCACGTTGGTGCGCGCGTGGCCCATCGCACGGCGTCCGACCGCGCGGGCGCGAGCGAGGTGATGGTCGACCTGGCGCCGCATCGTCGCCACTTCGCGCAGCACCGTCTCGGCAATGTCGGGCGAATGCGCGCTCGCGGCATTGGTCAGCACCGTCAGCGGAGTCTTGAGCGCGTGAGCCAGATTGCCGGCGTGGCGCCGCGCTTCCTCGGCCTGGGTTTCGGAGTGAGCGAGCAGCGCGTTCAGCTCCTCGACCATGGGCTGAACTTCCTGCGGCAGCGGGTCGGTGACGCGGTTCGAGCCGGTCGTGCGGATCCTCGCGATCGCTTTCCGCACGCGCCGCAGGGGGCCGAGGCCGTACCACGTCTGCAGCATCGCCATGAGAAACAGCCCGATGCCGAGCACGGCGAAGCTCCACACCAGGATCAAGCGGATCGCCTTGATTTGCTCGTCGAGCTCGACACGGCCGCCCGCGACTACGAACTGCCATTCGGTGCCCGCACCCGGCAGGGTTATAGTACGTTCGACGATGCGCAGCGGCTCGTCGGGGAACTGGTCGGAATTGTAGTAGACGGGCTCGTTACGGGCCGGCTCGCCGCTGATCTCGAGCGTACGGTCCCACAACGAGCGCGACGGAAAGGGATCGTGCCCCGCGCCATCGATCTGCCAATACAGCCCGCTGTTCGGCTCGAGGAAGCGCTGGTCGCCGAGCGGGCGGTTGAAATAGACCTCTCCTTCGGGCCCGATCTCGGCCGCGCCGATCATCGCGGTGAGCATGTAGTTGAGCTGCTCGTCGAACTGGCGGGTGACCAGCGCGGTCAGCGTGCGGTCGAGCGCGATGCCGCCGCCAAGCAGCAGGACCGTGATCCAGCCGGCCGCGATCAGCATCATCCGCCGTGACAGGCTGCCGGTATGCGGCGCCGCGGCCGGAGCGGCGACCGCCTCCTCGCTCGCAGGCGCGTCCGCCAAGGGCGCGCTTACGGCGACGGCGTCACTCGCCGCGGCCGGGCTCGTCGGGGTCGTCGAGGCTGTAGCCAAGTCCACGGATGGTGGTGATCACGTTGGCACCCAGCTTCTTGCGGATGCGGGTGACGAAGACCTCGATGGTGTTCGAATCGCGGTCGAAATCCTGGTCGTAGATGTGCTCGATCAGCTCGGTGCGGCTGACCACCTTGCCCTTGTGGTGCATCAGGTAGGACAGCAGCTTGTATTCCTGCGCCGTGAGCTTGACCGGCTCGCCGGCCAGCGTAACCCGGCCCGAACGGGTGTCGAGCCGCACGTCGCCGGCCGTCAGCTCGGAGCTGGCATTGCCCGAAGCGCGGCGGATCAGCGCGCGCAAGCGGGCGATCAGCTCCTCGGTCTGGAACGGCTTGGCGAGGTAGTCGTCGGCACCGGCATCGAGCCCGGCGACCTTGTCCGACCACGAATCCCGCGCGGTCAGCACCAGCACAGGAAAGTTACGCCCTTCCTTGCGCCACATACTGAGCACGGTGAGGCCGTCGATCTCGGGCAAACCCAAGTCGAGGATCGCAGCGTCGTAGTCTTCGGTGGAGCCGAGGAAATGCCCGTCCTCGCCGTCGGCGGACAGGTCTACGGCGTAGCCGGTCTGCTCCAGCGTCGACTTGAGTTGTGGTCCGAGCGTCGGCTCGTCCTCGACGATCAAGATACGCATTAAGACCGTTCCCCTGCTGTCACGCGGCCCACGATGTGGGCTTTTGACATGAACGCGTCAACGGGGCGGCCGTTTCCGTAAGTTCTACCTTGAGACCCGCAGGATCCGCGCGGTGCGGGCGTCGACGTCGACCCAGACGACCTGGCCTTCCTTGATGAACTTGAGGCGATAGGCACTCGATGTACCGTCGTACTCGAAGCTCAGATAGTCGTGGCCGCGCATTTGGGGGATCACGCGACGCTCGATCTCGCGCACCGGCAGGGTGCGGCCGGCCCTCATCTCCTCGCGCGCGCTCGCCTGGTCGCTGCGCGACTGCGCGGCGGCGGGCATGGCAACCGCCCCCATGACGAGGGTCGCTGCTACAATAGAGGCGAACAGCTTGCGCATGACGGGTGTCTGCCTAGGCGCAAGCCATTGAACAAGGTGTGAATGCTGATGCGGGTCACTGTTAAGCCACAGGTGTGGCTATCGTGTCATCTCGTAGGTAACCCTGACGGTGACGCCTGCCTGGATCATGCCCGGCTGCACCGGAGTGGAAGCGTCGGCGGCTTCGGCCGCCACACCGCGAAGGAACGGCATTGGGGGCTGGGGCGCGATCGTTTCGCTGACCTCGAGCAGGCGGATGTCCGAGAAGCCAGCGGCGCGCGCGTATTCGAGCGCCTGCGCGCGCGCTGTCTCCATCGCCGTGCGCCGGGCCTGGGCGCGAGCGGCGGTATCATCGTCGATCGACCAATCGGGCCCGGAAAGGTCGGTCGCGCCCGCCGCGACCAGCGCGTCGAGCACTTCGCCGGTGCGCTGGATGTCGCGCAGCTTAACGCTGACCCTGTTCGAGGCCTGATAGCCGCGGAACACCTGGCGCTGGGTCTGCTGGTTGTAGTCGTACATCGCCCCGAGATTGATGCCCGTCGTCTGGATGTCGCGTTCGGCAATGCCGAGCGCCTTGATGCGGTCGATCACCGCCTGCATCGCGGTCGCGTTGGTCCGCATCGCCTCCACCGCGGTGCGCGCCTGCGTGGTCACGCCGGCGCCGAGGGTGACGATATCGGGCTCGGCCTCGACGCTTTCGTTGACGGTGAGTTCGACCACCGGTCCGCTGCTGGTCACCTGGACCTCAGCAGCGGCGGGCACGGCAAGGAATGAAGCCGCGGCGAGCGGCAGGACGTAACGGTGCATGGACAATCCTCCAATCATGCCACGATGGCTGCGTGCAACGCGATTACGCGTCGCTGAACCGTGCGTTCCTTGCAGGCCTCGCCCCGACCGCCTAAGCGCCCCGCCTCATGGCGGACGCACCGATCCTTTCCTGGGAAAGCCTGGGCCTGCAGCAAGGCGGCCGCTGGCTGTTCCGCGAGCTCGACCTCCACATCGGGCCGCGCGACCGGCTGGCGCTGATCGGGCGCAACGGCGCGGGCAAGACCACGCTGTTCCGGCTGATCGCGAACCAGATCGAGGCCGATAAAGGCAAGCGCTCGATTCAGCCCGGCACCAAGGTCGTGCTGCTCGAGCAGGAGCCTGACTTCGCGCCGTTCGAGACGCTCATGGACTTCGCTCTCGCGGGCGAGGATGCACCGCAGCGGCACGAGGTGGAATCGATTGCCGGCCAGCTGGGCATCGACATGAGCCGGTCCGCAGCCACCGCCAGCGGCGGCGAGAAGCGGCGCGCAGGGCTGGCACGCGCGCTGGCGCTCGGCCCCGATTTGCTGCTGCTCGACGAGCCGACCAACCACCTGGATTTGGCCGCGATCGACTGGCTCGAATCCTGGCTCAACCGCTACAATGGCGCGTTCGTCGCGATCAGCCACGACCGGACCTTTCTCAAGCGCCTCACGCGCGCGACGCTCTGGCTCGACCGCGGGGCGCTGCGGCGCAAGGAAGTCGGATTCGGCGGCTACGAGGCCTGGGAGGAAGCGGTTTACGCCGAGGAAGCGCGGGCCGCCGAGAAGCTCGACGCCAAGCTCAAGCTCGAAGCGCACTGGCTCGAGCGCGGAGTGACCGCGCGGCGCAAACGCAATCAGGGCCGGCTCGAGGCGCTGCACCGGATGCGCGCCCAGCGCGCAGCGATGATCGGCAAGGCGGGCACCTCGAAGCTGGCGCTCGCGACCGACGACGAGGTGCGCACCAAATCGGTGATCGTCGCCGAGGCCGTGACCAAGCGCTTCGGTGAGCGGACCATCATCAAGAACTTCACCTTGCGTATCCAGCGCGGCGACCGGATCGGCGTGGTCGGTGCCAACGGCACCGGCAAAACCACGCTGCTCAAGCTGCTGACCGGCGAGCTGGCACCGGACGAAGGTTCGGTGACGCTGGCGAAGACCCTGCACGGGGTGATGATCGACCAGCAGCGCAGCCTGCTCGCCGGCGACAAGAAGGTCCGCGACGTGCTCGCCGAAGGCGGCGATTGGCTCGACGTGCGCGGCCATCGCAAGCACGTCCAGGCTTACCTCAAGGACTTTCTGTTCGACCCTTCGCTGGTCGACGCGCCGATCGCTTCGCTGTCGGGCGGCGAGCGGTCGCGGCTGCTGCTGGCGCGCGAATTCGCCCGCAAGTCGAACCTGCTGGTGCTCGACGAGCCGACCAACGACCTCGACCTCGAGACGCTCGACCTGCTGCAGGAGGTCATTGCCGATTACGACGGCACCGTACTGATCGTCAGCCACGACCGGGATTTCCTCGATCGCACGGTTACGGTCACGCTGGGGCTCGACGGCAGCGGCACAGTCGACATCGTCGCCGGCGGATACGAGGACTGGGAAGCCAAGCGAAAGAAGCCGGCGGCGACCGGCACTAAGCCCAAGTCTCCCCTCCCGCTTGCG
>CBHCZH010000027.1:0-31219 GCA_965977975.1 uncultured bacterium | reverse complement strand
TGGCCGGTGGCGCGAAACAGCAGGTCGGGATCGAGCCCGAGCAGGCTGTAACGCCCGCGCATTTCACCTCCTTCTACCGATTCGAGCAGGAAATCGCCGCGGCCCGGCTCGATGAGCTTGAGCGCCGCGCCGACCGGGGTTTCGGTATCGGCGACGAGCTTCCTCCACACGAGCGCCGGCTCGCCTGCGGCGAGGCAGACGTGGGCCGCCTCGGCAGTCTCGGGTAACGAGCCGGGCAAGGGGGCCTCAGTTGTTGGTCTGGCCGGTGAGCTGCGCCGCCACCGCATCGATCGCCGCCTGGTTGCGTTCGACACCGACCTCGCGCTGCGCGGCGGTGACGAACTGCTCGACGTATTCGTTGCTGGTCGCCTGGCTAAGCTGGCGTAGTGTATCGAGCACGATCGGATCGTTCACGGCAACTTGCGGCGCCTCGATCTCGTCGAGCCGCACCACGAACCAGCCCGCGTCGCCGGGAGCTTCGAGCTTCTTCACCGTACCTTCGGCCATACTGAAGAACAGCGCCAGCTCCGAGGGCACACGGCCTTGTCGAGCGAGCTGCTCGCGGTTCAAATCGAGGGTCTGCGTCGCAGGGAGTGGCTTGTTCTCGGCGGCCACGGCCTGTGCGAGCGAACGGCCCCGCGAGACGCGCGCGAGAATACGATCTGCGGCGGCGCGCGCCGCCTTGGCGCCCTCGTCGCGCCGCCACGCCGCGGTCACATCGTCGCGGATTTCGGCGAGGGGTGCGGTTGCGGAAGGCGTGATGTCGCTGACATCGAAGACCACGAAGGACTCGCCGGCGACGATTTGAGCCAACTGCGGCTCCCGCTCCTCCATGTCGAAGGCAACCTGGAGCACGCGACCGAGGATCGGAGGCACGGTCTCGCCGGGGGTGCCGTAGATCCGGCCGTCTGCCGTGGCCGGCCGGGTGCTGGTGATCTCGAGGTCGAGCTCTTCGGCCACTTCCGACAGGGTGCGGTCTTCCTCGAACTCTTCCTCGATGCGCGCCGTCAGGTCGTCGAGCGCCTTGCGGCGCTGCTCCTCGGCGAGCGTCGTGGCGATCTCGTCGCGCGCTTGGGCGAGCGTCCGCGCGGGCTGGCGATCGATCGCGTCGACCCGCAGGACGTACCAGCCGAGCGGACCGCGTGCGGGCTGCGCCAACTCGCCCTGGGCCGTGGCAAAGGCTGCCTGCGCGGCGGCGGCCGAGGTGGCGTTGGCGAATTCGGACCGCGGCATCGGCCCGACCTGGGTAGTAGCCAGCCCTTTCTCGCGCGCCGCGGTGTCGAGGGGCTTGCCGGCACGCACTTCCGCCACGATCGCCCGCGCGGCATCCTGCGTCGGCGCGACGAGCTGCGTGAAACGGCGCCGCTCGATCGCTGCGTATTGCGCGCGGTCGCGCTCGTAGCGCTGGCTGATCTGCGCGGCAGTCGGCGCGGGCAACTCGCCAAGCGCTTCCTCGCCGAAAGTCGCGTAGCGGATCACGCGCCGCTCGGGACGGATATAGTCGTCGCTGTTGGCGCGGTAATAGGCCTGCAGCTGGGCATTGGTCGGCGCAGCCGTCGGCGCGAAGGCCGAGCTCGGCAGCAGGGCGATCGCGCCTTCGCGCCGTTCGCGCAGCAGTGAAGCGTAGCTGCGTCCGAAGCTCACCGGCATGACCGGAGAGTAGGTGAGCGGGGTTAGCAGCTGGCGCGCCAGCAGGCCCATCGTCAGATCGTCGCGCACCGCCGCCTCGGTCAGTCCGCGCTGGGCCAGCGCGGCGCGGAACGCCGCCTCGTCGAATCCTCCGGTCGGCTCGCGGAAGGGGAAGTTCTGCAGGATCTGCCGATCGACCGCCTGGTCGCTGGCGCGCATGCCATGGCGGCGCGCGAACTCGGCGAGCGCGGTGCGCTGGATCAGCTGGTCGAGCACGTCGTCGAGCCCGCCGCGCGCGAACAGCGCCTGCATAGTGAGCGTCGGATCGGTCTGCCGGGCCTGGTCGAGCGCATTGGTCAGGTTCATCGACAGCTCGGCGGCGTCGATCCGTTCGTCACCGACCACGGCCACCCGGTCACCACCCGAAACGCCGCCGAACACGCTGGTGTTGGCGACATCGGAACTGGCAAAGGCGAGGGCAATCAGGGCCAGGAAGGCGAGCGTGAGACCGACGCCGAGCTTGGACTTGAAGAAGTTGCGGAACAGCTGGATCATGCTGGAGGGCGTTTCCCAAGCGGCAAGGAAGCGCCGGGCCGGCGCGATCGAACCGGCGCTTTATCCCGCATGCGACGAGGCCGCAACAGGCCAGCGGGTTTGCACGATAGGGTAAACACTGGTTTTGACATACGGGTCGAGGCGGACTAGCGGGCTTCGACCTCGCCCCCAGGCTTCGGGGGCCGGCAATCATTCGAAATCTGCAGGAATTTATGGCCCAGCGCCCCTATATTGTCGGCAACTGGAAGATGCATGGCACTCGCTCCATGCTGTCGGAGGCGCGCGCGATCGATCGCGCGGCCGAGCGGCTGCTCAAGGCTGAAGTCGCGCTAGCCCCGCCGTTCACGCTAATCCACGCGACCCGAAAGGAGGCCGGCCTGATCGGCATCGGCGCGCAGGATTGCCACACGGCCGAAGGCGGCGCCCACACCGGCGACATCTCCGCCGCCATGCTAAAGGACGCCGGGGCCGGCTTCGTCATCGTCGGACACAGCGAGCGCCGTGCCGATCACGGCGAAAGCGACGCCGATGTAAGGGCCAAGGCCGAAGCCGCGCTGGGGGTTGGCCTCAGCGTGATCGTTTGCGTCGGCGAGACGGAGGCGCAGCGCGATGCGGGTCGTGCCAAGGCAGTCGTCGCCAAGCAGCTCGATGGCTCGCTTCCGCGGGGCGAAGGTGCGGCGGAGAAGGTTTCCGTAGCCTATGAGCCGGTCTGGGCGATCGGCACCGGCCGCACCCCGACGGTCGAGGATGTCGGCGCGATGCACCGCTCGATCCGTGAGCGGCTGATCGAGATTTATGGCGAGGCCGGGGCAGCGGTGCGCATCCTCTACGGTGGCTCGGTCAAGCCCGAGAACGCCGCGGAGCTCCTGGCGGCGGACGAAGTGGGCGGGGCGCTGGTCGGCGGCGCCAGCCTTACAGCTGAAGGCTTCCTCGGGATCATCGTCGCGGCTGCAGAGCGCGGCGAAGGCTGAAGGACCGCTTGCTGACGGCGAACCGCCCCCTTACATGCCACGTCGACCCAGTTAGAGAGTTTACATGTCGCTGTTTATCTTCCTCACCGTGATCCAGGGGATCATAGCCGCCGCGCTGGTCGGCCTCGTGCTGATGCAACGTTCCGAAGGCGGCGGACTCGGCATTGGCGGCGGCGGCAGCCCTGGCGGCCTGATGAGCGCGCGCGGCGCCGCGGACTTCCTGACCCGGACTACCAAGTGGCTGGCAGTCTTGTTCGTGGTGCTGGCGATCGTGCTGGCCGCCCTGGCGGTGGGCAACACCACCGGCCGCGAAATCGACGATTCGCTCGACGGCACGGTTGCGCCGGCCAGCGACCCGCTCGCTCCGGTGACGCAACCGGGGCCAGGCCTCGACCAGCCGGTCGTCCCCGCGCCGGCCGAAGCCGCTCCGGCCGAAACCTCTCCGGCCGCTGACGACCCGCTCGCGGGCGTCGCGGAGTAGTCGGGCGCAGCGGGCCCGCACCCGCTGCGACTAGCCTCACCTACGGTTCGGCAGGTTTCGCTCCCCTCCCGCTTCCGGGGCGGGGTTCGGAGGTGAGCCTGTTCGCCGTCCACTCAACTCTGTGCAATTTACGGGATCGGCCCTTGCGCCGAATCCTCCCGCACGCTTAAGGCTCGTCTCCCATGGCGCGGTATATTTTCATCACCGGCGGCGTGGTCTCTTCGCTTGGCAAGGGTCTGATGGCGGCAAGCCTCGCGGCGCTGCTTCAGGCGCGCGGCTACAAGGTCCGCATCCGCAAGTTCGACCCCTACCTCAACGTCGATCCGGGGACGATGAGCCCCTATCAGCACGGGGAGGTCTACGTCACCGACGACGGGGCCGAGACCGACTTGGACCTCGGCCACTACGAGCGCTTCACCGGCGTCTCCGCGCGGCAGAGCGACAACGTCACTTCGGGCCGAATCTACCAGACGATCATTCAGAAGGAGCGGCGCGGCGACTATCTCGGCGCCACGGTGCAGGTGATCCCGCACGTTACCGACCAGATCAAGGGATTCGCGCTCGCCGAGCCCGACGACCACGATTTCATCCTCTGCGAGATCGGCGGTACCGTCGGCGACATCGAGAGCCTGCCGTTCATCGAAGCGATCCGCCAGCTCAGGAACGAGCTCGGGCGCGAGCAGACCTGCGCGATCCATGTGACGCTGGTCCCCTATGTCTCGGCCGCCGGGGAGTTGAAGACCAAGCCGACGCAGCATTCGGTGCGCGAACTCACCAGCTTCGGCGTCCAGCCGGATTTGCTGCTGTGCCGCACCGAGCATCCGCTGCCGATGGGAGAACGGGCGAAGATCGCCCTGTTCTGCAACGTGCGCCCTGAAGCGGTCATCCAGGCGCTCGATGCCTCGAGCATTTACGCGGTTCCGCTGCAGTACCATGCCGAGGGACTCGACGAGCAGGTGCTCGTGCATTTCGGCCTGCAAAGCTCGCCACCGGATCTCGCGCGTTGGTCGGACATCGTGGACCGCTTCGAGAATCCCGAAGGCGAAGTGACGATCGCGGTGGTCGGCAAGTACGTCGGCCTGCCCGACGCCTACAAGTCGCTCAACGAGGCGCTCGTTCACGGCGGGATGGCCAACCGGGTGCGCGTCAATATCCGCTGGATCGACTCCGAGATCTTCGAGCAGGTCGATTCGGCGATCGCCGCGCAGCTCGAGCCGATGCATGCAATCCTCGTGCCCGGAGGGTTCGGGGAGCGCGGTTCGGAAGGCAAGATCGCCAGCGTGCGCTTCGCGCGCGAACGTAAGGTGCCGTTCTTCGGCATTTGCCTCGGCATGCAGATGGCGTGCATCGAGGGCGCGCGGAATACGGCGGGAATCGCAAAGGCTTCCTCGACGGAGTTCGGCGAGACGCCCGAGCCGGTGGTCGGCATCATTACCGAATGGATGAGCAGGGAAGGGTTGCAGAAGCGCTCGGCCGAAGGTGATCTGGGCGGCACGATGCGGCTCGGCGCCTACGAGGCTGTGTTGTCGGGAAACAGCCATGTTTCAACGATCTACGGCGGCGCGACGCATATCTCGGAGCGACATCGTCACCGTTATGAGGTCAACTCGACCTATCGCGAGCCGCTCGAGAAAGGCGGCCTGGTGTTCTCCGGCATGTCTCCTGACGGGCTGCTGCCCGAAATCGTCGAGCGGCCCGACCACCCTTGGTTCGTCGGCGTGCAGTTCCATCCTGAGTTGAAATCGAAGCCGTTCGATCCACACCCGCTGTTCGCCGGGTTCATTGCCGCGGCGTTGCGCCAGTCGCGCCTCGTTTGAAGCGGTGAGCCGCCGACGTTTTGAATCGGGGTTCGCCTGAGAGAAACCGCTTGCTCGCACCCCCTGCGGGTCGTAGCTTTTGCAACCGGTCGCATGGCATTGTTGAGCGCCGCCTTGCGCGGCGCGGAAGGGGCGCAACGCGGCTACTCGCACGCATCGTTCAGGGTCGGCCGCGCGCCATTGGCTGCGCGGGCCGGCGGATTGCGCGCGTTTTCCTTCAGTCTCGAGCTTGCTTCCTGGTTTGGCCGTCTTTTGCGACCCGGACGGTCACTTCGGGGGCAGGTCGGCGCGTTAGCGTCGAGGGGGCGGAAACCGCAAGGATTCCGCCCCCGAACCTGCTTCCGGCAAAGTTGTCGACCACGCCGGGCCTCTAGGCGGCCGCCTGCTTGTTCTCCACCGCCTGAAGGGTCGGCTGGCCGCCGATCGCGATCCTCTTCGGCTTCATCGCCTCAGGCACCTCGCGCACGAGGTCGATTACCAGCAGGCCGTCCGCCAGGTCGGCACGGTCTACTCGTACGAAATCTGCGAGTTCGAAGCGCCGCTCGAAGCCGCGGTTGGCGATGCCGATATGGAGCATCTCACCGTCGGTCGTCTCGTCGCGCTTGCGGCCCTGGATCACCAGCAGATTCTGGTGCGCGGTGATGTCGAGGTCTTCCGAGCGGAAGCCGGCGACTGCCAGGGTCACGCGATAGGCGTCGTCGCCACGGCGCTCGATGTTGAATGGGGGATAATTGTCACCGCCAGCAGCGTTGCGCACCTGGTTCTCGAGCAGGTCGAACAACCGGTCGAAGCCAACTGTCGAGCGGCGATAAGGGGTAAAGTCAAAACCAGCCATCGAAACAAATCCTCCAATGAGCAATTTGAAAGCCATGGGCCCGCATGTGCGGCACTCCCAGCCGCAACGCCCTCGCGGCACGCTGCGGCAGGTGCTAGATAATTTTTCGTCTGGCCCGTTCAAGAGGGGCCAAATACCTGGTCTAAAAGGATTTATTGTGGGCAGCCCCAAAGTCGAAATCTACACGAAGATCTATTGCGGCTACTGTTATCGCGCCAAGCGGCTGCTCGAAAGCAAGGGGGTCGAGTTCGTCGAGTACGATATCACGCTCGGCGGCGCGAAAAGGGCGGAGATGCTCGAGCGAAAGCCCGACGCGCACACCGTGCCGCAAATATTCATCGACGATAAGCCGGTCGGTGGCTCCGATGACCTCGCCCGGCTCGATCGCGAGGGCAAGCTGGACGGCCTTCTCGGGCTATGACTCGCATCGCTCTGCTGCAGATGACCTCCGGGATCGATCCCGGTGCCAAGGCCGCCGCTCTGATCGCCGGGATCGATGAAGCGGCAGAGGGCGGAGCGGCCATGCTTTTCACGCCCGAAATGTCGGGGCTGCTCGACCGGGATCGCGAACGTGCGGCGCCGCGTGTGGTACCGGAGGGCGACAACCTGGTGCTGAGCGCCGTGCGCAGCGCGGCGGCTGACCGGCGGATTTGGGTCGCGCTGGGTTCTTTGGCGGTGGCGCGTGAGGACGGGCGCTGGGCCAACCGTTCGTTGCTGGTCGATCCCACTGGCTCCGTGATCGCGCGCTACGACAAGATTCACATGTTCGATGTCCAACTGGCGAACGGCGAGGCATGGCGCGAATCCGCTGCATATGTGCCCGGAACGGAGGTCGTTACGGCTGAGACGCCGGTCGGCAGACTTGGTCTGACAGTCTGCTATGATATTCGCTTTCCGGCACTTTTCGAGCAGCTTGGTCGCCGAAGTTGCGATGTAATCGCCATACCCGCGGCATTCACTGTGCCGACCGGGCGGGCGCACTGGCACGTGCTCCAGCGCGCCCGCGCGATCGAGGCAAGCGCTTATGTGGTGTCCGCCGCCCAGGTCGGCGAACATGCGGACGGACGGCGAACCTACGGCCATTCACTCGTCGTCGATCCGTGGGGTGAAGTGCTGCTCGATATGGGCGAAGAAGGGCCGGGGGTGGGCTTTGCGACGATTGATCGGACCCGGATCGCCGAGATCCGCGCACAATTGCCGAGCCTTGCCAATCGTCGCTCGATCTCTACATCGCAAGCATGATCGTCTACGACCTTTCCTGCGATAATGGCCATCGGTTCGAAGGATGGTTCGGCTCGTCCGCGGACTTTACCGAGCAGCGCGAAATGGGCCTCGTCGCCTGCCCGCAATGCGGCTCAGGTGCGATCGACAAGGCGCCGATGGCCCCGGCGGTGCCGCGTAAGGGCAACCGTCTGCCGATTGCGCAACCGCAGGGCAAACAGGCGATGACGCGCGGACCGATGCCGCCCGAGGTTGCCGCGGCGCTTCAGAGCTTGGCCGAAGCACAGGCAAAGGCGCTCGTGGATTCGAAATGGGTCGGCGACCACTTCGCCGAACAGTCGCGTGCGATGCACTACGGCGAGCGCCCGCCGGAGACTATCCACGGCCAGGCGACGCCCGACGAAGCGCTCGCGCTGTTCGAAGAGGGCATCCCCGTTGCGCCGCTGCCGTTTCCGGTCGCGCCGCCCGAAGATCTCAACTGATACCCGGGAGATTGCGCGGCCTCGCTGCGTCACCTAAACGCCGCCGCACGCGCCCGTAGCTCAGCAGGATAGAGCATCGGATTCCTAATCCGGGGGTCACAGGTTCGAATCCTGTCGGGCGCACCAGAACAACCTCCCCTGCAAACGAGTGGTCGCGCAGCGGCGCCTTGGTGCGGAACTTGCGCATGCACTGTCTTGTTCACGATGCCAGGACGAACGGAGCGCCCCCATGTCCCAGGAAAATGTGAACATCGTGCGCGGCATCTATGCAGCCTATTCGCGCCATGACGAGGAGGCGTTCTTCGCCGTGCTCGACCCTGATGTCGAATGGGACTTCGCCGACAACTTCTTCTACGCCGACGTGAATCCCGCGTTTGGTCGCGATGTGTTCAGCAAAGGTAGGCTCCGGCGCCTCGAGACCGATTGGGAAGGTGGGTTCGAGGGGATACCTGACGAGATTCTCGACGCGGGCGAAGATGTGATTGGTCTTGGCCACTATGTCGGTGTGCACAAGGTCACCGGAAAGCGCCTGCGCGCCCAGTTTGCTCACGTCTTCACCCTCGCCAATGGCAAAGTGACGCGCTGGCGCCAATATCTCGACACCAAGCAGCTCGCCGAAGTGGCCGGCGTGGGGTAGCCTCGATCCTGGGGTCGATACCCCCTAACCTTGCACGGGTACCCGGCACTCGTAGCTCTCCGCCTTGGACGGATCGCCGCTGGTGTAATGCGGATAGGCCGGGTGCGGGCAGAGGGGTATCGAGGCGCTGCCGTTGGCGCGGGTGGCGATCGGACGTTCGGGGGCCTTGCCGTGTTCGACCCACTCGACCAGCGGACCGAGCAGATCGAATCGGTCATAGGCATTGCCGCCGCCGCAGTGGCCCATGCCGGGATTCATGTAATAGCGGCTAGCTTCCGTGAACGCAGAGCCATTGGTGGTCGCCGCACGCTGCCAGTAGTCCCAGCTGTCATAGGCAGAGAACCACGGGTCGCTGACACCGTGGAAAAACAGGATCTTACCACCTTTTCCGAGGAAGGTGTCGAGGTCGGTCCAAACGTTCGTGTCGGTCAGCCGCTGCGACGCGTTGGCTTCGATCGCCCGCAAGCGCGCGTCGATGTCGATCGTCAGGGCGCGGGTCGCGGGACCGAACACGCCGGGCGCGCCGGTCGGCAGGTAGCCGGGCAGGCCCGGGCCGGTGAACACGATCCCGGTGTCGTACGGGACAGGGACGTATATCGGATAACCGGCCGCGTCCTTCGGGCCCGCGAAGGCAACCTCCATCGCTTTTACCTGAGCGCCGCTCAGGCAGCCGTCGGCCTTGTCGTCGCGGCACTGCAGCGCGGCAGGACGGAACCGGCATTGTGCCACGTTCATGATCATGCCGTCGGCGCGGCCGTCGAGACTGTCGCACTGGCTGAGCAGGCCGTCGAGGATGGTCCTGCGATCGGCGGCGGAAAAGATCCGGTCGGGAAGCGGCAGTCCTTCCGCATCGCGCGGCGCTGCCTGGTTGAACTGCACCGCCGAATATTCGATCGCCAAGTTGGAGTGGCCGGTGCGCGAAGCCGGAGCGCCGACCACGATGCCGTCGAACAGTTCGGGATAGCGCTGCGCGGCGAGCATACCCTCGCGCCCGCCGGTCGAGCAGCCGGTCATATAGCTGTGCCCGATCGCGCGCCCATAGAACCGCTCGGTCATCGCCTTGCCGGCAAGGGTGACGGTGCGCACGGAAGCTTCGGCGAAGTCGAGTGCGGCGCGCTGGTCGGTCATGAACGAGGCGTCGAACACCGCGCCCTTGTGACCGCTGTCGTGGCTGATGACGGCGAAGCCGCGGGCGAGGGCAGGGCGATCGCCCGCCGCAACGGGACCGATCGGATTGCCGACGCTGCCGTTGAGGCCACCGCCCCCCTGCAGCAGGAAGCGGCCATTCCACTCGTCCGGCAGCGCGAGCGCGAAGCCGATCGCATATAGCTTGCCGTCGGCGCCCTTGTGCGGGTCGATCGTTCCTTCGAGCAGGCAATGGCCCGGCAAGGCGGGCCTCGCGGGTGATCCCGGTCCGGCCGCGGGTTGGGCAGAGGAGGCGGCGACATGGCGTGCGGCGGCGATCGTCAATCCGGGACGGATCTCGACGCCCTGCATCGCCTCGCATTGCTGGGCGGAAGTGCCAGATTGCGATGCGCCGGGCGAGGAAATCGAGGTGGTCGCGGCGAGCAAAGCTGCGACAGTCAGAGCGCGGCTGAACTTGAATCCCGATTTCATAGCGTCACCACGACCTTTCCGACTTGTTGATTCGATTCGAGGTACTCGTTAGCCGCTCCGATCTGGTCGAGCCCGTGGAAGGTCTTCGCAATCACCGGCTTGAGCTGGCCCCCCGCAAGGCCGGCGAGGATCTTCTCCTGCGCGGCCTTGTAGCGGTGCGGATGATTCCAGATTTCGCTCGCGACCCAGCCGCGCATCGACAGGCCCTTCATCGCGCACGGCCAGTGCGGATAGGGGGTCGCCTCGCCACTGAGCCCGCCGTAGACGAACAGGATGCCGCGCGGAGCAAGTGCCTGAGCGAGAGTCTCGACATAAGGCCCGCCGACCGGATCGAACGCGGTGCGCGCGCCCTTTCCGCCGGTGATTTCCATCACGCGGGCGACCAGGTCTTCCTCGTCGGTGACTACCACGTGTGCGGCGCCCTGATCGAACAGGGCCTGCGCCTTGTCCCGCGTGCGCGTGCAGGCGATCGAGACCGAGCCGGCCCAGTTGGCGAGCTGGATCGCGGCAATGCCCACGCTCGACGAGGCTGCGCGGATGATCACAGCGTCGGCGATACCGATCTCGGCAACCTCGATCAGCGCGAAGGCGGTCATGTACTGCATCCAGATCGACGCGGCTTCGGCCGGCGTCAGGCCGGGCGGAGCAGGCAGCAGGATGCGGGCGGGTACGATCGCCTGCTCGGCCCAGATGCCGTACTGGCCCTGGCTGATCATAGGCAGCACGCAAACGCGCTCGCCGACCGAAAAACCTTCGGTACCGGGCCCGAGCGTCTCGATCGTACCGACGCCTTCATAGCCGATCAGGCTGGGGAGTTGCGGCTGCACCGGATAGTGGCCCGCGCGGTACATCGCCTCGGCACGGTTGAGACCGACCGCTTCGACCCGGATGCGGACCTCGCCGACTCCGGGCTCGCCGACGTCGATATCCTCGATCTGAAGGACCTCTGGCCCGCCAAGCGTGTGGAGCCGCACCACTTTCGCCATTCGTTCGTCTCCCCTTCTTGGCCGACGATTGAGTAGGCGCGCGGCCTTGTCTAGCGCAAAGGAAAGGACCCTCCCCCGCAAGGGGGGAGGGTCAAAGACGGCAGTAATGCTCGCCGATTAGAACCGGAGGTTGGCGCCTAGAAAGAAGCGCCGACCCAACGCGTCGTAGTTGTTGACGTTGAGATTTCCGCCCGGGAGCTGGAAGAATGCCGGATCCGCGAGCGGGTTCGAATTCCCGAACAGCGGAGCCTTGTCGAACAGGTTGTCGACACCGAACCGGAGCGTCACGTCTTCGGTCACGCCATACGAGGTGTTCAGGTTGAACAGATCGTAAGCCCCGTAACCGGTGTTGGTGGTACCCGAGTCGATCGCCGGCAGGTGCTGCCACTGGAGGCCGACCTGGAATGCGTCCCATCCGTAGCTGATCGTGGTGAAGGTCTTCCACCGGAAGGCACCGTTCGCGCTGAGGCCGCTGTCGGGCGCCAGGAACGTACCGGCATACTCGCGGAACGGAGTCCGCGATTCTTCCGGAATGCCCGACCAGAACGGCGAAGACTTGAGCGAGATCAGGTAGTTGACGATCGCGTTCAGCGACAGACGACCCGGACCCACATCCATGCTCCAGTCAAACTGGGCGTCGATCCCCTGGGTCTTGAACGCCCCGGTATTGGTATAGGCCAGCTGGACTGCCCCGATGCCACCGCCGGTACCGCGCGCGAAGTTGTTACAGAAGAAGGTGTTTGGATCGAAGGTCGGATTGAACGCCGCATCCAGGCACAGCTGCTGCAGCGTCTGGCCCGACTGCAGCCCGATCGCGTCGTCGACTTTGATGTTATAGTAGTCGATGGCCAGACGCATGTTGCTCAAGACGCCGCCGAACGGCGAGGAAATGACCGCACCCACAGTGATCGTCTTGGCACTCTCCGCCGATAGGTTCGGATTGCCTACGAAGTAGGGGAACGCGAAACCGGGGGCCGTCGAGGTGCTGGTCGACCCAGGCGAAGGCGCGATATAGCCAGGATCGCCCGGAGCAAGCCCGTTGCCGTAGAACAGCACGGAGTTGAGCGGCTGACCCGGGATTCGCGTCTTGTCCATCAATTGAACGCAAAGCGCCCGCACTGCGGCTCCATTCGGGTTCGCCGGGTTCGCCGAATAGGAGAACGGGTTGCCGGTGGAGCAAGCGTCACCGCCGGTCAACAGGCCGAAGTTCTGTGTCAGCGAGTGGAGTTCGCCGATGTTCGGCGCGCGTTCGGCCTTGTTGTAACCACCACGGAAGCGGAGCCAATCGGTCACTTCCCAGTTCGCTTCGGCCTTCCAGGTCCAGCTCCCGCCGGTGCGGCTGGAGTCCGAATACCGCGCGCCCCCAACCAGTTCGAGCAGCTGAATCGCAGGCGTATCGTGGATCAGCGGGATCGAGATTTCGCCGTAGACTTCCTTGCTGTTGATCGATTCGTCGATGCTGCGCGCAGGATAGATACCAAGGACCTGGTCGTTGAACGTGCTGTTGCGTTCCTTGATGTTGTCTTCAAGGAAGGTGTACTCGTTTTCGCGGTATGTCGCGCCAACGGCGGTGCGGACTTCGCCGGCCGGAAGGTCGATCACCTTGCCTTCCAGGTTCGCTTCCCAGACCGACTGTACCATCGTGCCGGTTTCTTTCAGCGGCGCCGAGATGGCATCGAGACAGTCTTGCGAGACGACAAGGTTGGGATCGAACGGATTGAGGCCGCTCGTGCACTTCGCAGAGTTGGCGCCGAAGCCGCCGCCGGTTGGGTTGCCTGTCCGCGAGAAGCCGGCACCGAAGAACGGTGCGGACATTACTGTACGGAGCCGTTCGAGCGAGGCGGTTCCGGTCGTCAGGGAATTGGTGACCGATTCCCCGCGCTGAACGATCACATCCCAGTTCCAGTCCACACCCGGAATGCGGCCCTCAAGGCCGACCAGCATGTTGTAAGTGAACTGATCGGTGAACACTTCGCGGTTGCCAAGGCCCGGCACGTAGCCGGTCGGTGACCACGGCGCCGTGGGATCGGTGCGTGCGTTCAGCAGCGCAACCAGATTCGAAGGAAGCCACTGGGAATCGTTCGCGTAGCGCGGAACGACTACGTTCCAGCCGCCGACGATCGGACCGGGCTGCTGGACTGTCGCGGTCTGGCTCTTGTTGAAATAGCCCTGCGCGATGACCGACATCCAGTCATTGATCTCGTAATTGCCCCGCAGGTAGAAATTATAGCGGGTGAGGGGCAGGTTGATGAAGTCGTCCTGGAAATTCTGACTGAGACCGCCTAGCGAAGACCTGACGGTCAACTGACCATCGACCAGCTCGGCGGGGAAGTTCGAAACGCCCGACAACCCGGCGGCACTGTTGCCAAAGGTGAACGGAGTGTTGCCGAGGAAATAGAGCGTTCCCGTCGCGGAGACGTTGGTGCCGGGGGTCCGGTTGGGGAACATGCTGTTGAGCAGCGCCTGGTATTCGGCGTTGGCGCCGGTTTGCGTGATGCCCGAATAGATGGGGAAGAAGTAGTTGCCATTCACGTCCGGGTTGGCCCACAACTCGCGGAAGTAGTCGCGGTCGCGGCGGAGCGAGGGTTCGCGCTTCGCCGTTGACATCGCAAGGCTGATGTTGCCGCGGCCGTCGTCGAAGTCGGTGCCCATGATGCCGGACAGCTGGTATTCGAAACCGTCGCCTTCCTGAGTGATGCCTACCTGGGCATCCAGTTCCAAGCCCTGGAAGTTCTTCTTCAGGATGAAGTTGACGACGCCGCCAACGGCGTCGGCGCCGTAAGTCGACGATGCACCGCCCGAAATGATTTCAACGCGCTCGATTGCGGCCGAAGGAATGGTGTTGATGTCCACCGCCATGCTGGCGTTCCCGGGCGTGGCTCGGCGGCCGTCGAGCAGCACAAGGTTACGGTTGGAACCGATGCCGCGCAACGAGATCGTGGCCGAACCCGGGGTGTTGGTCGGAGTCGCCTGGATATCGCCGCCTTGGGTCGGGACCTTTTCCGGTGTGAACTGGGGTAGCTTGTTGAGGTTTACTTCGACCGACGACGTGCTGGAGTTCTGCAGCAGTTGCTCGCCCACCGTGACGATCGGGCTATTCGATTGGAAATCCTGACGCTGAATGCGCGAGCCGGTGACGACGATGGTGGAATCGCCACTCTCGGCCGCGGTCTCTTCAGGCGTCAGGATATCGCCGCTGTCCTGTGCGGCCGCCGGGATGGCCAGCGAAAAGGTGCTCGCGCACCCGGCCAGCAACAGGGTCCTATAAACCCCCATGTTGTCCAACTTCCTCACGTCGTACTCCCTTCACAGAATGCGGGGCCGGCAAGGCGGCCGGCGTTGCCAATCGAGTCAAATTCGTGGGGACGCGCACATCCACCGGCCGCAGGGTCAACCGCCAGAACGACCGCGCGGGCGTGCGCCCATGTCATCATCGGACATTTCCTCCCCTCGCGGCCCCGTCTTGGAATCGGCAGGGTCCGCCCGAGGACCGACACCTATCGCCACTAGTTGACAGTGTCTAGAGGACGGGACGCACTCAATCTGCGCAAAATTTCGTCAACATGAGTGACGGCACGAAATCGCCGCTGAACCTTGATTGAGACCGTTAACGAGGAGCATCGATCAAGCGCAATTTATCATTAATACTCAGTATCTTAATAGAAATTCGTATATCTCGGTGACGCGATGTGTTGCCGTGCTGCATCGCTTTTCCGCTCGGTATAAATTGCCAGACTGAGTCATGATGGAGCGCGGGGGTCGACGGGCGGAACGGCGCCAGAAGTTCGATCGGCCTGAATCTTTAGGAACCTGACATGACTTCCCGACAGCCGCGGCGGCCGCTGGTCTCATCGGCACCTTTGGCCGGCGCGATTGCGCGTGGGGATCGACAGTAGGGCGGCGAAGGACTCCGATCATCATCGCTGTGCCAAGCAGCAACAGGACCATCGCTTGGCTGGTCATTACGCAGAAAGTGGTTAGTGTGAGCGCAACCTTTGAGCGAATGGCTGGGAGAGAAACCGCACAGATGAGCAAATCACCCGTGCCGCCGGGGGGCGAAACGAAGACGGGTAGGGCGGACGGACGAGAGCCAGTCGATCGCGATTGGCGCGCGGCCCTGCGCCGTCATGCCGATGCGCTTTGGCGTCATCGCCCCGCAGATTCGAACCTTTCGGCCGTGCTGGCGAGGACTCTCGGGCCGCTTGCCGACGATGCCTTGACGATCGTCGAGGCCTATGCGCTCGGCTCGCGCAATGCAAACAGCCCCCCGGCCGAGTTCGGCACGAGGCTCGATCTCATTCTCAACGGCATCGAAGCGGCGATGGGCAGTCCAGCGCCCAGCCAGCCTGCCCCTGCGGGCAAGCCACACATGATCCAGAGCGAGCTGTGGCAGGTCCTGCGCAAGGTGCGCGAAAGCGGCGATTTGGCGTACTCGCGCGAGCAGTACCTGATCGAGCTCGACCGGCGTATCCTGTTCCTGCTGCATGACCGTGGGCCGCAGGTCCCGGCCGATGTGTCGAGCGCGGTCGGGGTCGACAAGGCCCAAGTCAGCCGCTCGGTCAAGCGCCTGCTTGAGCTGCGGCTGATCGAGCGCGAACAGATTCGCGCTCCGCTGCGGCTGACGCGCGACGGCGAGCGACTTGGCAAACGCCTGATGCGCATGGCGGATCTGCGCAATCGCGAGCTGACGCTCGATATCTCGGATGAGGAGCTGAGCGAGTTCTTCGATACGATCGAGATCCTCCTCGACCGCGCGGTAGCTCTTTATGAGCAGGAGCGCGAGCTGGCGCAGGAACCCGGAAGTGGCCGTAATACGGATGCGCCGGGCAAGGATTGGGACGGCAAGGCCGGCGAGAAGGTAGTCATCGATCGGTCGCGCATCATCCCTCCGCTGCTGACGCTGAGCGCCTATTTCAGCCGCAGCGGCTCTTTGGCGTTCAAACGCCTGACTGGCCTCTCGAGCTTCGAGGCGTTCGTGCTGTCGGAGATCGGGATGGATCCGCCGATCGATTGGGCGAGGCTGGTCAAGGCGCTGGAACGCGATCACAGCCAGGCCGGCCGGACAGTAACCGCCCTCATGGAACGTGGCCTAGTGGAGCGGGAAGGCAAGCCGGGCCGGCGCCACGGGCGCTTCTACCCAAGCGAGGAAGGGGCGCGGCTTTTCGAGGTGATCCACGAAGCGGGTCGCCAGCGCAGCAACTTCCTGCTTGCGCCGTTGGCCGCGGATCAGCGGGCGCGGTTTCTGGCGACGTTCGACAAAATCCGCCGCAATGCCACCTCGCAGCTCGAGCGCGAGCGCGCCTTCGCCGAGATCGACCGCTAGCGGATTCGGCGCACCGGAACCGACGCCTGACCGTCGATGCGCATCAGATAGCTGCCGAGCGAACCGCGCTCGATCTCGATCGTATCGCCTTGCTTCGGCAGGCGGAATCCCGAGGACACGCCTTCCGCGAAGAGCCATTGCGCGCCGTCCTCCAGCGTGACGAGGTAGACGCCGGGTTCACGCTCGCGCACCGCCGTCACGCGCGGGTGGATTTCTTGCACTTGGCCGGCGGGACGCTGGAAGCGTTCCGGGCTGTCGGCGCGGACGTCGTCGGCGCCGAAGCCCTGGGACCCCCGGCTCTCGACCGGCGCGGCGCCCCCGACGACACCTCTCACCGTTTGGCCAGGGACTGTGGCGCGCGGCGTGGCGCCGACGCGCTGCATGTTGTTGTCGTAACAGGCGAGGCGCGCGGTCGGATCGTCTATCTTCGCGCATTCGATCAGGATATCGACGACCGCCGCCCGATCGGCTTGAGCCATCGCATGCGTCGCTGGCGCCGCCAGCGAAATCGCCGCCGCCACGATCGCTGTGCGCTGCGCGAAACTCGACATGAACGCTCCCCTCATCCGATGGTTGCTTACTGGCCGCAAGGCGCATGTCGCGCAAGAGGATTGATTTTGTCCGCGCGAGCTGCGGTTCAGTCGTCGCTCGAGTCCGCCTGCAAGGCGCCGCGGCGGAGCTGGTCTTCTTCCATCGATTTGAACAGCGCGGTGAAATTGCCTTCGCCGAAGCCTTCGTCCTTCTTGCGCTGGATAAACTCAAAGAACACCGGGCCGATCACCGTCCGGCTGAAGATCTGCAGCAGCAGGCGAGGGTCCCCGTGCTCTGTAGAGCCGTCGAGCAGGATGCCGCGCTTGCGCAATTCGGCAATGGGCTCGCCGTGGCCGGGCAACCGCTCCTCGAGCATGTCGTAATAGGCATCCGGCGGAGGCGGAGCAAATGGAGTGCCGCCGGCCTTGAGCTCGTCCCACACCGCATAGAGGTCGCCGCATGACAGGGCGATATGCTGGATGCCCTCGCCGTTGAATTCGCGCAGGTACTCCTCGATCTGCCCGCCGCCCTTCTGGCCTTCCTCGTTGAGCGGGATGCGGATCTTGCCGTCGGGCGCAGTCATCGCTTTCGAAGTGAGGCCGGTGTACTCCCCCTTGATGTCGAAGTAGCGGATCTCGCGGAAGTTGAAGATGCGCTCGTAGAAGCTGGCCCAGTGGGCCATGCGGCCCGCGTAGACGTTGTGTGTCAGGTGATCGATCATCTCGAGGCCAGCCCCCTTGGGGTGCTTTTCGATTCCCGGCTCCCAGACGAAATCGATGTCCCAGATCGACAGCGCGCCGTTGTTGTCGACCTCATATCGGTCGACGAGATAGATCAGCGAGTGGCCGATTCCGCGGATAGCGGGGATGCTCAGCTCCATCGGCCCGGTGCGGACGTCCACAGGCTCGGCACCCCGGGCGAGCGCCTCGGCATAGGCTTTGCCGGCGTCGCGGACGCGGAAGCCCATTCCGCAGGCCGATGGGCCGTGCTCGGCCGCAAAGAAGGCCGCGGGACTCTTGGGTTCGTAGTTGGCGACGAAGTTTATCTGGCCCTGCCGCCACAGTTGGACATCCTTGCTGCGATGACGCGCGACGAGGCTGAAGCCCATCTGCTCGAACGCCGCCTCGAGCACGCCCTTTTCGGGCGCGCAGAATTCAAGAAATTCGAAGCCGTCGAGGCCGAGCGGGTTGTGGAAGAGGTCGAACATAGTTTCCAATGTAACCTTCTTCGGAACAGGGGGCAAGACACGTGGAAGTGCCGATCTTGCGGATAACCGCAGCTTCATCGCGAAACCGCTTGAATCGCTGCATTAACTGTGATTCTGTCGGATTATGAATGCCGTGATGACAAAGCGCGACGCGGTTCGGGAGAAGGCTGCTCGTTTCGGCGCGCTCGGCGTCCTGCTGCTTCTCGCGGGCCTCACGCTGGCCGGTCCTTATGGCTTGCTGTCGTGGGGCGAGAACATCGCCATGCTGGAGCAGCGGCAGGAACGGATCGCCAGGCTCGAGGCGGAACGCGACAAGCTGAAGAACCTCGTCGCGCTGCTCGACCCCGATCATGTCGACCCCGATCTTTCGACCGAGCTCGTGCGTCGCAACATGAACGTCGCGCATCCCGACGAGTATGTGCTCGAGCTGGAAAAGCCGGCCGACTAGCCGACGATTTTCGCTGAAATCCGGGCGTTGCCAGCGACGCGGATGACCGCCTATAGGCGAGCCGAAGCCTGCGCCCGCACGGGCGCCATAAGGGGAACCATCCTTGGCACGAGCCGCCACTTCGAGCACCGGTAAATCGACCCGAAAACCGGCCAAATCATCGTCGCAAGAAGCTGCCGCAAAGTCCGATAAATCGGGCGAAAATTTCGAGCTGCGCAGCCTGCAGGAACTGTTCGAGCAGGATCGCCGCTACGGCGCGAGCAAGGACGAATTGCTCACCTTCTACGAGCAGATGCTGCTCATCCGCCGCTTCGAGGAGAAGGCCGGTCAGCTCTACGGCCTCGGCCTGATCGGCGGGTTCTGCCACCTTTACATCGGGCAGGAAGCGGTCGCGATCGGCCTCCAGTCGGCGCTCGACAACGACAAGGACAGCGTGATCACCGGCTATCGCGATCACGGCCACATGCTCGCCTACGGTATCGATCCCAAGGTCATCATGGCCGAGCTCACCGGGCGCCAGGCGGGCATCTCGAGGGGCAAGGGCGGGTCGATGCACATGTTCTCGACCGAGCATAAGTTCTACGGCGGGCACGGTATCGTCGGTGCGCAGGTCGCGCTCGGCGGTGGGCTTGCATTGGCCCACCAATACCGCAACGACGGCGGTCTGTGCCTCGCCTATTTCGGCGACGGCGCCGCCAACCAGGGCCAGGTCTACGAGACCTTCAACATGGCGAGCCTGTGGAAGCTGCCGATCGTGTTCGCGATCGAGAACAATCAGTACGCGATGGGCACAGCGGTGCGGCGCAGCTCGGCCGAAACGGAGTTCTACCGTCGCGGCACCGCCTTCCGCATCCCCGGGATGGACGTCAACGGCATGGACGTGCTCGAGGTGCGGCAGGCGGCCGAGGTCGCGTTCGCTCACGTTCGCGGTGGCAACGGGCCGGTGCTGCTGGAGCTCAACACCTACCGCTATCGCGGGCATTCGATGTCCGATCCGGCCAAGTACCGGACCCGCGAGGAAGTGCAGAACGTGCGCGAGCACAGCGACCCGATCGAGGGCGCGAAGGCGGAATTGCTGAAGATGGGCGCTGACGAGGATAAGCTGAAGGACATCGACAAGCGCATCCGCGCGCAAGTGGCCGAGGCCGCCGACTTCGCCGAAAGCTCGCCCGAGCCTGCCGCCGGCGAACTCTACACCGACGTGCTGGTGGAGAGCTACTGATGGCGATCGAGCTGAAGATGCCGGCGCTCTCGCCGACGATGGAAGAAGGCACGCTCGCCAAGTGGCTGGTGAAGGAAGGCGATGCCGTCTCGTCGGGTACCGTGCTGGCCGAGATCGAGACCGACAAAGCGACGATGGAGTTCGTGTCGATCGACGAAGGCACTGTCGGCAGGATCCTGGTTCCCGAAGGGAGCGAGAACGTGAAGGTCGGCACCGTGATCGCGATGCTGTCGGGCGAGGGCGACGACGCGCCCGCCGTCTCTCCGGCCCCGGCTCCTGCCAAGGTCGAAGCGCCCGGGGACGATCATAAGGCCGAGGAATCGGGCGCGCCGAAAGGCAAGGCACCGTCAGGCACCGAGAAGCTCGCTTCGTCCGCGAAACCCGCGGCTGATCCCGACATCCCAGCCGGCACCAACATGATCAAGGTAACGGTCCGCGAAGCGCTGCGCGACGCGATGGCCGAGGAGATGCGCCGCGACGAGCGTGTGTTCGTGATGGGCGAAGAAGTTGCCGAGTATCAAGGCGCCTACAAGGTCACCCAAGGTCTGCTCGAGGAATTCGGGCCGAAGCGGGTGATCGACACACCGATCACCGAATATGGCTTTGCCGGCATCGGCACGGGCGCCGCGATGGGCGGCTTGCGTCCGGTCGTCGAGTTCATGACCTTCAACTTCGCGATGCAGGCCATCGACCACATCGTAAACTCGGCCGCCAAGACCAATTACATGTCGGGCGGGCAGATGCGCTGCCCCGTGGTGTTCCGCGGTCCCAACGGCGCCGCCAGCCGCGTCGGTGCGCAGCATAGTCAGAACTATGGGCCCTGGTATGCCAGCGTGCCAGGCCTGATCGTGATCGCGCCTTACGATGCATCCGATGCCAAGGGCTTGCTCAAAGCCGCGATCCGCAGCGACGATCCGGTCGTGTTCCTCGAGAACGAGCTGGTCTATGGGCGCACTTTCGAGCTGGCGCAGCTTGACGATCACGTGCTGCCGATCGGCAAGGCGCGAATTGTCCGCGAGGGCAAGGATGTGACGATCGTCACTTATTCGATCGCCGTCGGGCTCGCGCTCGAGGCCGCCGAGGCGTTGGCGGGCGAAGGGATCGATGCCGAAGTGATCGATCTCAGGACCTTGCGTCCGCTCGACAAGGAAACGATCCTCGCCAGCCTCGGCAAGACCAATCGTCTGGTGATCGCCGAGGAAGGCTGGCCGGTCTGCTCGATTGCCTCGGAAGTGATGGCGATCTGCATGGAGGACGGGTTCGATCTGCTCGACGCGCCGGTGCTGCGCGTGTGCAACGAGGATGTGCCGCTACCCTATGCGGCCAATCTCGAGGCATTGGCGCTGATCGATTCCTCTCGCATTGCCGCTGCGGTCAGGAAGGTCTGCTATCGCGGCTAGCCGGCGGCACCGGCTGAGCCGCTGGAAGTGCCGCAACTCGCCACCGGATCGGGATCGTCGGGATCGCGCTGATAGATTTGCGTCAGATCGCGGTCGTCGCGGACCGTGAACGACGCCGTTGCCTTGACCTCGTCGGAGAAACCAAAGGTTTCGCCAACCAGCGACTGGTAGTCGTAGGCGATCTCGACGAAAATCACTGCTTCGTCCGGAAAGGCCCAGACCTCTTCGCCGGCCGGGCCCATGCCGGCCAGACCGCCATCGAGCCCGTCACCTTCGACGCCGTAGCTCGAGGTGTGGTCCTTGGCTCCGAGACACCGCTGCCAGTGGATGTACTGCTGATCCTCGGTGTCGGGTACGACCTCGAGGCTGCTGATGATGACGCGGCCGCTTTCGAACAGCCCGATCCGGCTACCGGCCTGGATCTCTGCTCCCTCGAACAAGTCGTTGAGGTCGCTCTCGTAGATCTTGCGGTTCTGCAGCGTCGAGGTGTCGCCGATGCGCGAGGCGTTGTCGGCGATATGCGCGGCGAGTTGGCTGACTTGCATCTGCACGATTGCCCGGTTGGCGACTTCGAGACCCATCAGGCCAACGCCGAGCAGGAACGGCAGGACGATCGCGAATTCGGTCGCGGCGACTCCGGATTGGGAGACGGCGAGGCGCCGCAGCGCCATGCGGATGGCGGTCCGGGTCATTCGCAGCTCCCTACCGCTACCGCGCTGTTCTGCTCGCCGTAGGGCTGATTGCGCAGGACCGTGCGCGAGCGGGCGGTGACGGTACCGTCGAATCCAAGCAGCTCCATTACCGGGAAGGCGCGCGGATATGTGACGGTCACGGTATAGAGGACCGCGTCGCGGGCCCCCCCGCCGCCGGCCCTGCCGCGGTCCTCGTCCCAAGTGCCGTTGCCGTTGGCATCCTCGAACGGCTCGCCTTCGCTGCAGATTCCGTCCTCGTTGCTGTCGGTGAAGTCTTCCGGTCGCGTGACATCGGAAAAGTCGACGTAGGCACGGCGATCGAAGGCGATCGAGGCGTTAGGTACAATGTTCTCCACGGCGGCCCGCACTTCGTCGTCGATCTCGTCGCTCCGCGTTTCGGCACCCTGTATGGTCGAATCGCGCCCGGCAGCCTGGATTGCGCCTTCGAGAACGGTGGTCGCGTAGAGGTTGTAAGCGAGATCCATCAGGCCCAGCAGGACCATCAGCAGCGCCGGTGCGATCGCGGCGAACTCGACGACCGTGACACCTCGCGTATCGCGGGCGAGTGCGGCGAGGCGCGGCGCGGAGCACAAACGCCTCACCGGGTGACTCTCAGTTCGCCCATGCGCTCGGCGATCGACGAGAACGCTTGCTGCAGCTCGGCTGCGTCGTCGGCAGCGAAATACTTGTCCGCGCCCGCGCAGGCCTGCAGCACCGGATTGGGCGCGATACCGAAGCTGACCACCCACACGGTGATGTTGCGCTTCTTCACTTCCTCGCAGGCGAACGCGAAGCGGTTCTCGACGGTCTGGGTCAGTGTCAGCGGCGAAGACGGGCTCCAGCGCCGGCGGTCGAGCGGCTCGAGGCCGTATGACGAATAGACGATGTCTCGCGGCGCCGTCTCGCCGTCGGTCATGAACACGAGATGGCGCGCCGTCGTCGTCGAGCGCGCGGAGTTGGCATTTTCGGCGGCGAACAAGCCGGTCGGCGAGAGCAGGCGGCCGCCCCAGATCATCCCGATGTCGTGGTAGGTGTTCCCGGTGGGGACCAGCGTCGCGAGGTAGGCGTTAAGCTGCGCCTCGCTCATCGTCGCGAGCTTGCGCGCGGCCGCAGGGCAACTCGCAGAGCCGATCAACATCGGGCTGACGTAATCGGCGGTGGTGACCATCTGCGCGGTGGTGAACGACCCCCCGCCGAAGTAGGTCAGCGAACGCGCGTAGATGAGATGGGGGTAAGCCGGCGACCACTTGGTATCCTCGTCGTCGGTCGGCACCAGGTCGATATCGAGATCGAGCGCGCGCGTCAGATCGACGTGGTCGTAGTCGTCGATTTCGTAAGTGGCGCGTTCCTCGATGCAGCCGTTCGATTCCGTCCGCCAGTTGCTGACATCCTTTTCGATCGCGTCGTAGCGCCATTGAGGGATGCCCAATCCGGTCGTGACATGAAACGCGCGCGACTGGTATTCCCACTCGGTGTTGACCCAGTCGTCCTTGAGCAGTCCGCCGACGTTGACGTTGGCCGAATAGGGGACGAACCCGAAGCGGATCTGCGAACTCGGCGGCGCGGCGGCAAGCACCTGCTGGTGGAAGCTGCGGACCACGGCCTTCATCGCGACGATCTTCGGAACGGGGTCGCCCGGGTTCGTCTGTGCCATCGACCCGGTTACGTCGAGCACCAGCATGATGTCGCTGTCGGTCATGTTGAGTTGCGCGACGCATTCGACTTCGACCGGCATCATGTCGTAGCCGAAGATCGCCATCAACGTGGTCGGGACCTCGACCGTCGCCTGCCCGGCGATCGAGAAGTCCTCTTCGAGAGTCATCTGGAAGGTGCGCTCTTCGGTGCCGTAGGCACCGTTGCGGAAATTGAGGTTGAAGAACCGCTCGCCCGAAGCGGCGGCCTCTTCGGGGATATCGCCGGTCACCGCGACTTCGGTGCCAAGCCGCTTGCGGGCCGCCAGCACGCCCGAATCGCAAGCCTGCTGCAGGCGGCTTTGCGACAGATAGGCGCGCCCGATATCGACTCCTCCGCCGATCAGGCCGAGAAGCGGGAACAGCGCAGCGGCAGCCATCGCCAGCGTATTGCCCGCGCGATCGCGCAGCAGGCGCACGAGCAGGCCGGCCTGGACGGCGGGCGCGGGGCAGGGCGGCTGGGCCGACATAGGGGGGCATTACGGGAAACCCCGTAATCGTATCGCCAACGGGGCTGGTTAAATTGAGATGATCGAACCCCGCAAAGCCGCCGCTGAGGCCGACTTTCCGGTAAAGGTTAGCGAGCCCTCAGGCCGGCGGGATCACCAGGAACACCGGACGCTGATAGTCGAGCGTTAGGGCCTCGGTGTCCACGAACGCCAGGAAATCCGGCATGTCGTAGGTGATCCGAATGTTCATTTCCTTGAGGCCGGCAATGCGCGTTGCCGGCTCCGTCACCTGCACGGTGAGAAGATTGGAGTTGAGGTTGTATTTCGGACCGAAGCCGCGCGATTCGATCTCGGCCTGGACGGCCGTGGTCGAAAGCTCGTTGCCTTGCTGGTACTCGACCACCGCGAAGCGCGCGCCGTCGGAAGCAAGATTGCGGATCGCGTTGTAGTTCTGCATGTGGATGCCGACCTGCACGACGCCGAACAGCAAGGTCAGGATGACGGGCGCGAGCAGGGCGAACTCGACGAGAACCGCACCTCGATCGTCACGCCGGATGCGGGCCAGCAAGCGATGGCAAAGGCGACCGGTCATTGCACCATCACCGTGCGGGTAACGCTGTAGTTGATCGTGTCGCCGAAGCCGTAGTTGGCCCAGACGGGCGTGTAGGTGTCCGTCAGCGCCACCTCGACGTAGATATAGAGCTGTCCGCTCGCGCACGCAGGCGCCGTGTCGCTGATCGCCCCGTTGTCGCAGCGAAAGAGCTGGTCGAGCTGAACCTGGTCGGTGCCCAGATCGAGCGAGGTTTCGATCACGTCCTCGATATCGGCCGAACTGGTTTCGACTTCCGAGGCCGAGGCGGCCAGGATGATGCTCTCGGCTTCGCTGGCGGCGCTTTGCAGCTCCTGCTGGCGAGAAACCATCGAGCCGACTTCGAACGATCCGATCGCCATCAGCGCCAGCACCGGCGCGACGACGGCGGTCTCGATCGCCATCGCGCCGCGCGTGTCGCGCCGCAGTCTGCCAAGGAAGCCGAGCGGGGTCATGCGATCAGCCGCACGTTCGGAACCTCCCCACCGACCTCGGTGGTTTCATCGGTTTCGCATAGAGTCTTCAGGTAGGCGTTGCCCTTTACCTCGAGCGTCCAGGCCGAGATCTGGAAGCACAGATCGGCGACCGAGTCCGACGTGCCGTTGATTTTCATGTTGCCGTTCGGGAGGTAGACAACGCCCTCGATACTGACGGTGGCGTTGCCGTTGATCTGGTGATCAACGGGCTCGTCGACGCCGGTCTTGTCCTCGATGATCAGCATGCCGGAAAGCGCGTCGGCATCGTCGGCATACGAGGTGCCGAGGAAATGCGCCGCCTCCATCGGCGTGAGAGTCAGGTTGCCGGTGCCGCCCTCGCCGCCGAGCTTCACGGTTGCGCCGTTCCGCAGCACGAACATCACGTTGATGCCCACGACTGGGTCATTGGTCGAAAGGTCCAGCGTGCCGCCGTCGATGAAATAGATTCCCGACGCAAATGTCGTCTTACATTTGGCGACGATGGATTCGTACACTCCCGGCTGCGGGGCGGCCGTCTTGTCCTTGCCCTTGTTGCACTCATAGGTCCGGTTGGGTGTGGAATCGTCGGGTTCCGGAATGGGGATGCTGGAGTATGCGTCGGTTAGAGATCCCAAGCCCTCCTTCACGTCTCCCTCATTCGCGGGAGGAACATCGGCCGCTCCGCAGGTCGAGATCTGCTCGGTCTCGACTGTCGCGCTACCGTCGATGACGATCGCCGGCGGGCCGTTGGGTAAGCCCGTTGCCGGATCTATCGCGCCACCGCAGGAGAGCGCGGCGAGTCCGCAGTTGGCGATCACGGTAGCGCTGCCGCCGACGCTGAACGTGGTGGTGTTCTCATTGCTGATCGTGATCAGGCAGGCCTTATATGAGCCGCCTTCTTCAAAGGCCGCCTGCGCGCGCGCCGTGATGGTCGCGGGCTTGTTCAACAGCAGGCTCGTGAACGTTAGGTCACGGGTGATCGTAACCGAGACGAGCACGCTGTTGTCCGTGCCCTCGCCGAAATCGGCGAGAGTGACGTCCGGGGCGACGTCGTTGGCATCCTCTTCCGAAAGGCCGCTCTGGTTATGGTCGTATTCCGACAGCGCACGCGCCTCGTAATCGGCGGCCTCGTCATAGGCTAGCGCCCATGCACCGCCGATCGCGGCCTGGTCGACCGCGTGCTGCAGCTCGCGCTGATACATGTAATACTGGGCGGTATCGACGCCGTATCCCGTCGCGCCGAGAAGAACCGGCAAGCCGAGCGCTGTCAGCATCACCGCGTTGCCGCTCTTGCAACGGCACAGTTCGGCCAGTTTCCTGCGGAGGTAGCTGCGCATCCCGAATTGCCCGCCTGTTGCCCTAGACCTTTGAAACCGCAGCCGTAGCGATGTTTGGTAAGCGCATCGTGCAGTGGCAGAGTTAAGGAAGTGTCAACGAGCAGATCCCGCTTAGCGCCTTGACGGAAGCGCTTACGGCGGGCGATGCCGCGCCGATGGCGAGCCTCGCGAGCGAGCTTCCGCAGCCGCAAAGGCTGGCGTTGACTTACGCCCCGGCGAGGGCCCGGCAGGCGACCGCGGCCTTGCTGGCTCTCGATTCCCGACTCGCTGCAATCCTTCGGGCGCGGCGCGAACCGATCGCTGCCCAGTTGCGGCTCGCCTGGTGGCGGGATGCGCTGGCGCGGCCGGCGGCGGAATGGCCGCGCGGCGAGCCGGTGCTCGATTCGCTGCGCGCCTGGCGCGACCCGTCCGGATTGTCCGACCTTGCGGTGGGGTGGGAAGCGCTGCTCGCCGAAACGCTGACGCCCCTGGCGATCGCCGATTTTGTCGCAGGCCGCGGCCGCGCGTTCGCGTGCCTTGCCCGCGAGTTGGGAGTCGGATCGGCCGAGAATGCCGAGAAAGCCGCCCGGATATGGGCGCTCGCCGATCTCGCCGCCAACATCTCCGATGGTGCGGAACGCGAGCTGGTCGTCGAATACGGCCGCGATCTCGTGCCCCCGCCGCTGTCCGCTTCGCTACGTCCTCTCGCCGTTCTCGCGGCGCTCGGCGCCAGGTCTCTCGGGCGAGGCGGCACGCCGCTGATGAGCGGCCCGGGCAGCACGCTTCTGGCCTTGCGGATCGGGCTCGCCGGACGGTAGCGTGCAGGCTCGAACGGAAGGGGGCTGGCTTTGAACCGCATCGTGCTGGGGGCATTTGGCGCGCTCGTGCTGGTCGCGGTCGGGCTGTTCTGGCTGCAAGGCCGCGCCGAGGTGGAACAAGGCGCCCCACCGCCGACCGCGCCGACAGCTCAGCCCACCGGCCTGCCGAGCGCCGATATTGCCGGGCTCGAAGGACCGGCGCCGCCCGAAGCGACCGAGCTTTCGCGGGAACAGCGCCGGTTCTTCCGCTACGATCGCAACCGCGACCTCAAGATCACGCGCAGCGAGATGCTCTCGACCCGGACCGACGCGTTCCGCGACCTCGATGCCGACGGCAACAACTTGCTGACCTTCGAAGAGTGGGCGGTGACGACGGCGCAACGCTTCGATCAGGCCGATACCGATGGCGACCGGGAGCTGACTCAGAAGGAGTTCGCCACGACGGCGCCGCGCCCGAGTTCGACGGCGAGATGTAACTGCTGAGTTCCCCTCCCGCTTGCGGGAGGGGTTAGGGGTGGGCCTGTGAGCTCATCTCGGGCGTTTCGGTGATGGGCCCACCCCCGGCCCCTCCCGCTTGCGAGAGGGGAGAAGCCGTCAACCAATCCCCAAAATCGGCCTTGGCGCGCTCGGTGTAGGCTTCCTTGCGCTGCTTCTTCTTCACGTCGGGCAACGGCGGAAACAGACCGAAATTGACGTTCATCGGCTGATAGCTCTCGGCCTCGGCGTCGCCGGTGATATGCGCGAGCAGCGCGCCCATCGCAGTGGTGCGGGGCGGTGAGACCCACTCGCGCCCGCTGAGCTCGGCCGCCGTCATCAGCCCCGCCAGAAGCCCGACCGCCGAGCTTTCCACATAGCCTTCGCACCCCGTGATCTGCCCGGCGAACCGAACGTGTGGCGCCGTCTTCAGCCTTAGCTCCCGGTCGAGCAGCGTCGGCGAATTGAGAAACGTATTGCGATGGAGTCCGCCGAGCCGCGCGAACTCGGCCTTCTCGAGGCCCGGGATCGTGCGGAACAGGCGCACCTGCTCGGCGTGCTTCAGCTTGGTCTGAAAGCCGACCATGTTCCAAAGCGTGCCGAGCTTGTTGTCCTGCCTGAGCTGGACGACCGCATAAGGCCAGCGCCCCGTGCGCGGATCGTCGAGCCCGACCGGCTTCATCGGGCCGTAGCGCAAGGTGTCCACGCCGCGTTCGGCCATGACCTCGATCGGCATGCAGCCCTCGAAGTAGGGCGTGTTCGCTTCCCAATCCTTGAAGCTGGTCTTTTCGCCGTCGAGAAGGCCCTGGTGAAACGCGAGGTACTGCTCTTTGTCCATCGGGCAGTTGATGTAGTCCTTGCCGCCCTTGTCCCACCGGGCGGCCATCCAGCAAATCGCCATGTCGATGCTGTCGCGGTGGACGATCGGTGCGATCGCGTCGAAGAACGCGAGGCTCTCGGCACCTGTCGCGCGACCGATGCTGTCGGCAAGCGAAGCGGCGGTCAGCGGGCCGGTAGCGATGATGGTCGGACCCTCGGCCGGCAAAGCATCGACCTTCTCGCGCACGATCTCCACATTCGGATGCGCTTCGAGCGTCGCCTGCACTTCGCGGCTGAAGACGTCGCGGTCGACCGCCATCGCCGAGCCCGCCGGGACGCGCGCCGCCTCACCCGCACGCATGATCAGCGAGTCCAGGCGCCGCATTTCGTGATGCAGCAAACCGACCGCGTTGTGCTCGTGATCGTCGGAGCGGAAGCTGTTCGAGCAGACCAGTTCGGCGAGCCCGTCGGTCTGGTGGGCGGGAGTCTCGCCGCCCCCTCCGCGCATTTCCGACAGCCGCACTTTTACGCCGCGCTGGGCGAGCTGCCACGCCGCCTCGCTGCCGGCGAGGCCGCCGCCGATGATGTGAACCTGATGCATGGCGGTGCCCATATCGGCTTGTCGCGCATTTGGTAAGCCGAAGGGAGGTCGCAGGTTCGATGGGCGGCAGAACTCATGCTTTCTGGCGGCGTCTCGACCAACCTGGTCACGACGCCGCGCGGCTCACGCAAGTAGGCGAGGGCTGGAAATTGGAAGGCTATGCGGCTTTTCGCGAAAACGGGCCAACCGGGCTACGCTACTCGGTCGACCTTGCCGCGGACTTTGCGACGCGCGGAGCTGTCATTGTTGGCCATCGCTCGGGCCGATCCTTCCGGCACGAGTTTCGTCGCGCGGACGGCGAATGGTGGCTCGACGGCGAGATCGTGCCCGGCCTCGGCGATCTGGTTCATCTCGATTTCGGTTTCACGCCGGCCACCAACCTCCAGCAACTGCTGCACGCCGACCTTGCGGTAGGGGACGAAGCCGAGATTTCCGCCGCATGGTTCGATGTGGGCGAGAAGACCTTGATACGATTGCCGCAGCGCTATCGACGGACGACGGCGGATCGTTACCGGTACAGCTCGCCGACGGCGGGCTACGAAGCGACGCTCGAGATGGCCGCCAGCGGCTTCGTGCGGCTCTATCCCGGCCTATGGGAGATGGAACCGGAAGGCTGACCTCTTGCGTCAACGCGGCACGGCGCTACGCCTCCCAACATGCCCCGCCGCGCCCTTGCCGAAAAACGTCCGCTGCTGCTTGCCAGCATCGCAGCTGCGCTCGCCTTCTACTACTTGCGCTGGGGACCTTGGCCCGAGCTCTATCTGATCCCGCTCAAGGGTGCCGCGGTCGCGCTGCTCGCGGCCTACTTGTGGCTGCGTCATTCCAGTCCCGACGCGCGGCTGATGGCTTGGGCGTTCGGCGCCGCCTCGCTCGGCGACATGGCGCTCGAGATCGAGGCGGACCGGCTGATCGGCGGCCTGCTGTTCTTCGCCTATCACGTGATGGCGATGGGCGTTTACTTGCGCAATCGGCGGCCTGAGCTCATGTCGAGCCAGAAAGCCGCGGTTGCCGCGATGCTGTTGCTGACGCCGTTCGTTGGCTGGCTGCTTCCCGCCGATCGCGGCGAGGCGTTCAATGTCGGCCTCTATGCGCTGGCGCTCGGCGCGATGGCAGCTAGCGCCTGGGCGAGCGTGTTCCCGCGCTATCGCGTCGGCGCAGGCGCGGTGCTGTTCCTGATATCGGACCTGCTGCTGTTCGCCGAGATGGGACCGCTGCAGGGCAACATCGTGCCACAAGTCCTGGTCTGGCCGATCTACTACCTCGGCCAGCTGCTGATCGCGACCGGAGTCGCGCAGAGTTTGCGCAAACGCGACCCCGAGTTGAAACTCGTCAGCAGCAGGTGAGGCGAAGGAGGCAGGAATGATCGATCATATGGGCATCGGTTGTGGGGACTTCGACGCGTCCCGCCGCTTCTATGAAGCCGCGCTGGCCCCCCTCGGCATGACGAATGTCATGGAAGTCACACCGGAGATGACCGGCGGCTACCACGGCATCGGCATGGGAAAGGACGGGCACCCGTTCTTCTGGTTCGGAAGCGGCGGTGCGCGCGGGGCGGGCATGCATGTCGCCTTCGCCGCCGACACGCGGGCGCAAGTCGACGCGTTCTACGAAGAAGCCATGGCCAACGGCGGCCGTGACAACGGACCTCCCGGCATTCGCGCCCACTACCACCCGAATTACTACGGCGCGTTCGTGCTCGACCCCGACGGCATCAACGTCGAGGCGGTGTGCCACAAGCCGGAGTGACTTAGCCCCTGTTACACCCACTCGGAAGCGCCGTGATCGCCAAGGCGACCGCGAAGCGGAGGGCCGCTTTTGGCCGATTGCAGCGTTGCTCGTCGGTCACGATGGAAACCCATCGCTCCCTCCTCGCGCCTTGCACTCGGCCAAAATCGGCTCCGTCACGGTGCTCCCGAGTGGGTGTAACAGGGTCTAGGCCAACCGTGCCGCACC
>CBHCZH010000026.1:0-31882 GCA_965977975.1 uncultured bacterium | reverse complement strand
CCCTGCTCGGCCTGCGCTACTCGTTCAATTGACGGGCCCACCGGAGACAAGACGATGTTCGACGATTTCTACGGTCTGACGGGGAAGCCCTTCCAACTCACGCCCGATCCGGCGTTCTACTTCCGCAGCACGACGCATCGGAAGGCGCTGTCCTACCTCGGTTACGGCCTCGCGCAAGGCGAGGGCTTCATTGTCGTCACCGGCGAGGTCGGCGCGGGCAAGTCGACCTTGGTCGCACATCTGATGGGTACGATCGATCCGCAGCGGCTGACCGTTGCGCAGATCGTCACCAGCAAGCTCGACGAGGAGGAGATCGTCCACGTCGTCGCGCAAAGCTTTGGGCTCGATATCGAGGGCCACGACAAGGCGAGCGCGCTGGGCGCGATCGAGGGCTTCCTGCACGACGAGGCGCGCGCCGGGCGGCGCTGCCTGCTCATCGTCGACGAATCGCAGAACCTCTCGGTCGAGGCGCTCGAAGAGCTGCGCATGCTGTCGAATTTCCAGCTCGGCAACCATCCGCTGCTGCAGACGCTGCTGCTCGGCCAGCCCGAGTTCCGCGCCACGCTGCAGGGTCACGCCGCGCTCGAGCAACTGCGCCAGCGTGTCATCGCCGCGCATCACCTCGAGCCGATGGACCGCGGCGAGATCGAGCCTTACATCCTCCATCGCCTCGAGAAGGTCGGCTGGAACGGGAACCCGCAGTTCGACCAGCGCGTGTTCGCCGAGCTCTACGAGGCGAGCGGCGGCATTCCGCGCAGGGTCAACCAAATCGCCAACCGGCTCTTGCTCCTGGGCGCCGTCGAGGAACGCACGCGGATCGACGGCGGCATGCTCAAGTCGGTGCTCGACGAGATGAACGCCGAGAAGGCCTTCCCTGAGGCAGCGCCAAAGCCGATGCCGACTAGGGAGCCGGCGGTGCAGCAGCTCGCGCCGCTCAAGCACGAGCAGCGCATCGACCACGAGATGCTCGACACCCTGCTCGCCGAGCGCGACGTGCAGATTGCCGAGCTGCAGCAGGCGATCGTCGAGCTTTCCAACCAGAATGACGAGCGCGCCAGCGCCGCCGTACGGCCCGAGCTGGCCGCGGCGCAGGAGCAGATCGCTCGGCTCGAAGCCAAGGTGTTCGAGCAGGAGCGAATGATCCGCCAGACGCTGACCATGCTGATCGAGTGGATCGAGACCGAAATGGACCAGACCAAGGCCGCCTGAGGAGGCGCCTTGGAAGTATTTGCGGGAGCATTGCGGCGTGAATGCGGTTACGTTCCCTGACCCGAGCGAGCGCGCCGAACGGCCGATCGTCAACGGGCTTTCGGTCGACGTCGAGGACTGGTTCCAGGTCGGCGCGTTCGAGGATGTGATCGAGCGCGACGAATGGGGCGGCCTTGCCGACCGCGTCGATCGCAACGTCCATGAGATCCTCGATCTGTTCGACGAGGCGGATGCCAAGGCCACCTTCTTCACGCTCGGCTGGGTCGCGCAGCGCCACGGCGCGCTGCTGCGGGAGATCGTCGCGCGCGGACACGAGATCGCCAGCCACGGCTGGGACCATCGGCGCGTGTTCACGATGGATCGGGCGAGTTTCGGCGAGGACATCGCGCAGGCGCGCCGAGCGATCGAAGACGCCTCGGGCAGCCGCGTGATTGGCTATCGCGCGCCGAGCTTCTCGATCGACCAGCGCACGCCATGGGCGTTCCTGGAGCTGGTCGAGCAGGGCTATGCCTATTCGTCGAGCGTCGCACCGGTCGGCCACGACCACTACGGCTGGCCCGAAGCTCCGCGCTTCGCCTTTAAGCCGCTGCCGTGGGCGCCGCTGGTGGAGATTCCGGTCACCACCGCGATCTTCGCCGGCAAGCGGCTGGCGGCAGGCGGCGGCGGGTTCTTCCGGGTGCTGCCTTATGCCTTCAGCCGCTGGGCGATCCGCCAGGTCAACCGCCGCGAGCAGCGGCCGGCGGTATTCTACTTCCATCCCTGGGAAATCGACCCCGGCCAGCCGCGCGTTTCTGGCGCTCCGCTCAAGTCGCGATTGAGGCACTACACCAAGCTCGACCAGATGGCCCCCAAGCTTCGCCAGCTGATTCGCGAGTTCGCCTGGGGCCGGATGGACGTGCTCGCCCATCGCGAGGCTGCGCGGGCCGAGGCGGAGTCGGCATCCGCCGGGGCGCTTGCGTGAACGCGCCGTTCACCCTGACCAGCGAATACGTTCGCACCGTCGATCTGCGCCAACCCGACGAGGCGGCGCGGATCGAAGGCTTCGTCGCCGAAACCGGCGGCAGCCTGTTCCATCGCCCGGCCTGGCTGCGAGCGGTCGAGCGTGGCACCGGCCAACGCGCGCGCGGGTTGATGGCGGAGAAAAGTGGGGTAATCACCGGCTGGCTGCCGTTGAGCGAAGTGCACTCGCCGGTTTTTGGCCGGATGTTGGCCTCCAGCGGGTTTGCCGTAGGGGGAGGGGTGCTGGCCCCGCGTGCAGAAACGGCGACGGCCTTGTGTCGCGCGGCCGAGGAATACGCCATGCGCCTGGCGTGCGCGACGGTCGAGCTTCGCGGCGGGCCGGCGCCCGATGGCTGGACGCAGCGCAGCGACAGCCACTGCGGCTTCGAAGCACCGCTCGCGGCCGACGACGAAGCGCAGTTGCTGTCGATCCCGCGCCGGCAGCGTGCCGAAATCCGCAAGGGCCTGGAGAACGACTTGGTGCTGACGGTGGGGACCGGCCCGCAGGACCGGGCCGCATGCCATGCCGTTTATGCCGAGAGCGTTCGCAATCTCGGCACGCCGGTATTTCCTCGAACATTGTTCGATGCGGCCCTTGCCGAGCTCGATGCCGACATCCTGACGCTGTATCATCGCGGCGAACCGGTTTCGACGGTGCTGTCGTTCTATCACGCCGGTGCGGTGCTGCCATATTGGGGCGGGGGCAAATGGGCGGCACGGGCCCTGCGTGCCAACGAGCGGCTCTATTACCAGCTCATGTGCCACGCTCGCGTGCGCGGCTGCGATCGGTTCGACTTCGGCCGCAGCAAGACTGGCAGTGGGCCCTGGCACCTCAAGAAAAACTGGGGCTTCGAACCCGAGCCTCTCCACTATTCGAGCTGGACGGCCCCTGGTGCCGAGCCGCGCGACGCCGATCCGCTAAGCGCGCGGCATGCCGCGCGGATCGCATTGTGGAAACGGCTGCCGCTGGCGCTCGCCAACCGCCTCGGCCCGCCAATCGCGCGGGGCCTCGGATGAGCGGGATCCTGTTCCTTGCGCATCGCGTGCCGTTTCCGCCCGACCGCGGCGACAAGATTCGCTCGCACCACCTGCTGAAGTCGCTGGCGGAGCTGGCGCCGGTCCACGTCGGCTGCTTCGCCGAGACCGCGGGCGACCGGGCGGCCGAGGCGGACCTTGCGAGCCTGGCCGAGACCTGGTGCATGCCGACCCGCTCCAAACCGTTACCCATCGCGGGGATCGAGGCGATCGTGCGCGGCGAGCCGGTCAACCTGACGGCGTTTCGGCACTCGGGCCTCGCCGCCTGGGTGGCAGACACGCTCGCGCGTTATCCGATCGACACGATCTACGTGTTTTCGAGCCAGATGGGCCAATACGCCCCGGTGGATTGGCAAGGGCGCGTGGTCGTCGACCTGGTAGATGTCGATTCGGCCAAGTACGAGGCCTACGGACGCGAGAAAGCGTTTCCGATGTCGTGGATCGATACGCGCGAGGCGCGGTTGCTGCGGCGCGAGGAAACGCGTTTGGCCGCCCGCGCAGAGAGGACGCTGCTGGTCAGCGATGCCGAGGCGGCGCTGTTCGTATCGCGGATGCCCACTGGGACGTCCGCAAGGGTTGAAGTGCTGAGCAACGGAATCGATGCCGGGGCTTTCGACCCGCGCAGGGTCGTACCGCATCCGGCGCTGGCATCGCCGGGTCCGCACTTCGTCTTCACCGGCCAGATGGACTATAAGCCCAACGTCGATGCAGCCCTGCGCGCGATAGGGCGGATCATGCCGGATATCCGTGCGGTGCATCCGACGGCCCAGTTCCATGTCGTCGGCCGGGCGCCGGCGCCCGAGCTGTTGGCTCGCGACGGGGCCAATGGCGCGCGCGTGTGGGGCGAAGTGCCCGATGTGCGGCCGTTTCTGGCGGCGGCAGATGTGGTGCTGGTCCCGCTGACCATCGCTCGCGGGGTGCAGAACAAGGTGCTCGAGGCGATGGCGATGGCTCGCCCGGTGCTGGTCACCGACGCGGCGGCGACCGGCCTACCCGGCAAGGACCGAATACATCTCGCGATCGCCGACAGCGACGAGGCATTTGTACAGCGGGGGCTCGATCTGCTCGCGCGGCCGGGACCGGCCAATGAAATGGGCGAGGCCGCACGTCGCCTGGTCGTGGAGACGGTGAGCTGGCCGGCGATGCTGGCGACGCTGCCCGAGGTCGTCGGCCAGGCACCCCGTGCGAGGGCCCGTGCCGATGCCGCCTGAGGACGTCCCGGCACCGCGGCGGTCCGAGCCGGCCCCCGGGGCGTGGCGCACTTCACTCTGGTTGCTTGCGCTGGCATGGGCAGCCTTGATCGCTCTTACGTGGAGCGACTGGTCAGAGATCGCACATCAGGCGTGGAATGCCTCGACCTACAACCACATCCTGCTCGTTCCGCCGATCCTCGCTTGGCTGGTGCGGCAGCGCTGGCCCGAGCTCGCGAAGCTGACGCCGGGAGTTTGGTGGCCGGGTCTGGCCATGTTTGCCGTCGGGCTGCTTGGCTGGCTCGCAGGATCCGCCGCCGGCATCAACACCGCGAGCCAACTTGGCGCCGTCGTGATGCTGCAGGCGGCCGTCGTGACGCTTCTCGGTCCCCGCGTCACTGTCGGCTTAATGTTCCCGCTCGCCTACATGGTCTTCCTCGTCCCGTTCGGCGACGAGCTCGTGCCGGCTCTGCAGGCGGTCACCGCCGAGATGGCGGTCGCGCTGACTCACGCCAGCGGCATTCCTGCCACCATCGATGGCGTGTTCATCGACACTCCGGCAGGGTTGTTCGAGGTGGCCGAAGCGTGCTCCGGCGTGAAATTCCTCGTCGCGATGGTCGCTCTCGGGGCGCTCGTGGCGCACCTTTGCTTTGCCAGCTTGAAGCGGCGGGCGCTGTTCATGATCGCAGCCGTCGTGGTGCCGGTGCTGGCGAACGGCGTACGCGCCTGGGGGACGATCTACATCGCCCAATCGCAAGGCGTCGAGTTCGCGGCGGGCTTCGATCACATCGTCTACGGCTGGATCTTCTTCGCGCTCGTCATGATCGCGGTGCTCGGCGCCTCGTGGCGCTTCTTCGACCGTTCGCCCGACGATCCGCTGATCGATGCCGCCGCGCTCGAAGCCTCGCCGCTACTCGCTCGGCTGGCAATGGACCGGCCGGCGCGGGTGCCCTAACGGAATAGCGTTATGTGCGGGATCGCGGGGATTTTCCATTGCGGCACGATCAAGCCGGTCGACCCCGCGCGGATCGAGCGGATGTGCGACGCGCTCGTTCACCGGGGGCCTGATGATTCAGGCGTCTGGACCGCGCCGGGCGTGGGCCTTGGCTTCCGTCGCCTTGCGATCATCGACCTTGCCGGTTCACCGCAGCCGATGCGCTCGGCCGACGGCCGTGCCACGCTGGTCTTCAACGGCGAGATCTACAATTTCCGTGAGCTGCGCCGCGAGCTGAAGGAGCTTGGTGCCGAATTCCGCACCGACGGCGACGGCGAAGTGATCCTTGCCGCCTGGCAGCAGTGGGGAGTCGATTGCCTGCGCCGCTTGCACGGCATGTTCGCCTTCGCGATCTACGACTCCGACGCGCGCACGCTGTTCCTCGCGCGCGACCGGCTTGGCGTGAAGCCGCTGTTTACGGCGCATTTGTCGGATGGCAGCCTGGCGTTCGCCTCCGAGCTCAAGGGACTGCTCGCGCACCCGCTGCTGCGGCGCGATGCCGATCCCTTGGCGGTCGAGGACTACCTCGCCTGGGGCTACGTTCCCGATCACCGTTCCATCCTCAAGGGGGTCGAGAAGCTCCCGGCCGGCCATTACCGCCTGCTTCGACACGACGCGCCTCCCGCCGCGCCCCGGCGCTGGTGGGACGTCTCCTTCGCCGAGCGCCGCCGCGGCTCCGAGCGCGATCTCGAGGCGGAGCTGCTGCATCATCTCCGCGAGGCGGTGACCAGCCGGATGATCGCCGACGTTCCGCTCGGCGCGTTTCTTTCGGGCGGCGTCGATTCCTCGAGCGTGGTGGCCCTGATGGCCGAGGCGAGCCGCGCACCGGTGCGGACCTGCTCGATCGGCTTCGATGTCGAGGCGCTCGACGAGACCTCGCACGCGGCCGAGATAGCGAAGCTGTTCGGCACCGACCACGAGACGCGCGTGGTCAGCGCCGATCAGTTCGACGCCATAGACACGCTCGCCGCGATGTTCGACGAGCCTTTCGCCGACGCTTCGGCACTGCCGACCTGGCGCGTGTGCCAATTGGCGCGCGAAAGCGTCACCGTCGCCTTATCGGGGGACGGGGCGGACGAGGCGCTGGCGGGTTATCGGCGGCAAGTGTTCCATGCCCACGAGGAGCGGATCCGTGGCATCCTGCCGGCGGCGCTTCGCGGCAAGGTGCTGGGTACGCTCGGACGTTTTTATCCGAAGGCCGACTGGGCGCCGCGGCCGCTGCGGGCGAAAGCGACGCTGCTTGCGCTCGCCGCCGATGGCGCCGCAGGCTATGCACGCAGCCTGTCGGTGGCGCCGCCGGAACTGCGCGGCACCCTCTATGCGCCCGACATGATCCGGCAGCTGGGCGACTACAGGGCCGAGCAACCGCTGATCGGGCTCATGAACGCGGCGCCTGCGCGATCGGGGCTCGACCGGGCGCAATACGCCGATCTCAAGTTCTGGTTGCCCGGCGACATCCTGACCAAGGTCGACCGGACGAGCATGGCGGTGAGCCTCGAGGCGCGCGAGCCGCTGCTCGATCATCGCCTGGTCGAGTTTGCCGCTTCGCTGCCCGAGCGCATGCGGGTGCGGGGCGGGCAGGGCAAGTGGCTGATGAAGAAGGCGATGCGTCGCTATTTGCCGGATTCGATCCTCTATCGGCCCAAGCAGGGCTTCGTGACGCCGATCGCCGAATGGCTGCGCGGGCCGTTGGCGGGAGAGGCGAAAGCAATCGCTTCGAGCGCCGCGTTGGCGCGGACGGGGTGGTTCGACACCGCGATTCTTGCGCGGCTGGGGGAAGCTCACGTGAGAGGGCGAGCCGACAATTCGCGGCTGCTTTGGCAGCTTCTAATGCTCGATAAGTCGCTCGTCAGATTGGGCGTTATCGCCTGAAATCTATCCGTATTTGACCCAATTCTTGTTGTGCCATTTTGGGAACACGAAGTGCTGGCAAGAGTAGCCTAGTTAATAATCCGTTGCCAAGCTACCCGATGGTGGTAGCATTCATCTGCGCGCCGAGAACTAAAAACCTAAAGGTGCCAATGGGTTGCGTCGGGGGTTATTATGGATCGGCTGTCTAGCCAGCTGGATCGCTCGGAAGAGAATGTGGCGGATACGGACGAACCCTTGATCGGTTTCGGCCCGGGTGAAGAGCATTTGATTGCTGAAACCCGGCATCACCTCGGCATCAATCGGCAATTGTTCGATCTGACTGAGCTCGATGTGATGTATCAGGCCGATAACGCCGCGCTGTGGACTTTCATGCGTCCGAGCGGCCGGCCGAGCTTTACTCCGCCGATGCTGCGCGACTTCGAGGATTGGCAGCGGCTGATCGTGGAGAACTTCGGTTCCGGCCAAGTGCCGCTGCGTTACCTCGTGCTCGGCAGCCGCGCGCCTGGCGTGTTCTGCTTCGGCGGCGACCTCCAGCTGTTCGAGCGGCTGATTCGTGCGCGCGACCGCGACGGTCTGGCCCGATACGGCTACCGCTGCGTCGAGATACTTCACCGCAACATGCACTCGCTCGACCTACCAATGCTGACGGTCGGGCTGGTCCAGGGTGCGGCGCTAGGCGGCGGATTCGAAGCTCTGCTCAGCTTCGACTATATCGTCGCCGAACGCGACGCGACGTTCGGGCTCCCCGAAGTTCTGTTCGGCCTGTTCCCGGGCATGGGCGCACACGCGATCCTGTCGCGCAAGCTGGGGAGCGCGATGGCGGACCGGCTGATCGTCTCCAACCACACCTACACCGCTCAGGAGATGTACGAGCTCGGTATCGTCCATCACCTCGCCGAGAACGGCGAAGGGCTCGGCGCCTGCGAGGAGTTCATCCGCAAGTCGGAGCGGCGCCATCCGGGCCTCGTCAACGCGCGGCGGGCCATGAAGGTGACGAACCCCATCGGCCTGAGCGAGCTCAAGCGGATCGTCGACTTATGGGCCGAAGCCGCGCTGCAATTGAGCGACGGCGATCTCAAGGTGATGAACCGGCTTACGAGGGCGCAGGAGCGGCTCGGCCACGCGGCCTAGCCGGCCTCGCCGTGGCCTTCGGCCATGTATTCGGCGCTCTGCATTTCCTTGAGCCGGCTGACCGTGCGCTGGAACTCGAAACTGCCGTCGCCGGCGGGATAGAGATCTTCGGGTTCCGCCGCGGCCGAAGCGAACAGCTTGACCTTGTTCTCGTAGAGCGCGTCGATCAGCGTCACGAACCGGGTGGCCTCGTTGCGCATCTCGGGACCCATGACCGGGATGCCGACAAGGACGACCGTGTGATAGGTTCTCGCCACGGCAAGGTAATCGGCCGCGCCGCGCGGTTCGCCGCACAGTCGCTTGAAACTGAACACGGCGACGCCCTTGAGGCTTTTGGGCACGTATAGCGTCCTCCCGCCGCCGACATCGAGGTTTGCGGAAGGGACGTGCTCGGCATCTTCGGGCGGATAATCGGTTAGGCGAAAAAACAGCTCGCGCAGTTGTTCCGTGGCGGCTTCGCCGAGCGGCGTGTGCCAAGCCTTCATCCCGCCGATGCGGTCGAGCCGGTAGTCGCTAGGACCGTTCAGCTCGAGAACGTCGAGCTCTTTTTCGATCAAGGCAATGAACGGCAGGAAATGCTCGCGATTGAGCCCGTCCTTGTAGAGGTCGCGAGGAGGGCGGTTGGAGGTGGTGACCACGGTTACGCCTTCGTCGCAGATCAGCGCGCGGAACAGCCGGCTCATGATCATCGCGTCGGCGCTGTTGTTGATCACCATCTCGTCGAACGCGAGGCAGCGGACTCCGTCGGCGATCCGCTCGGCCACGGGCGGGATCGGATCGCCTTCCTCGCTCTTGCGGGCCTCGCGCAGGCGCTGGTGTACCTCGATCATGAAGGCGTGGAAGTGGACCCGGCGCTTCTCCTCGATGGCAAGCGTGTCATGGAACAGGTCCATCAGCATTGATTTGCCGCGGCCAACGCCGCCCCAGAGGTAAATACCTCTCGGCTTGGTCGGCTTCTCGCCGAGGAGCCGCCTTACAAGACCGGGACGCCCCCTTCGCTTCAGGTCGTACTGCAGTCCGTCCAGATCGACGACTGCTAGTTCCTGCGCGAAGTCCGTCTTGAGCTCGCCCGCTTCGAGCAGGGCCAGATAGCGTTGGTAGATTCCGCTCAGGCCACACGCTCCGCGAGCAGCTTCTTGGTCTCGGCGATCGCTTTGGCCGGGTTCAGGCCCTTGGGGCAGACGTTGGCGCAGTTCATGATCGTGTGGCAGCGATAGAGTCTGAATGGATCCTCGAGCTGGTCGAGGCGTTCGCCGGTCATCTCGTCGCGGCTATCGGCAAGCCAGCGGTAGGCTTGCAGCAGGATCGCCGGGCCGAGGAACTTGTCGGCGTTCCACCAATAGCTCGGGCAGGCGGTCGAGCAGCAGGCGCAGAGAATGCATTCGTAGAGGCCGTCGAGCTGTTCGCGCTGAGCTGGGCTCTGCAGCCGCTCCTTGCCGCTCGGCGTGGTCGAGACGGTCTGCAGCCAGGGCCGGATCGAGGCGTATTGCGCGTAGAAGTGGCTGAAATCGGGAACGAGGTCCTTGACCACTTCCATGTGTGGGAGCGGGGTGATGCGCACCTCGCCTTTCAGGTCCTCGATCGCTGTGGTGCAGGCGAGGCCGTTGCGCCCGTTCATGTTCATCGAGCACGAGCCGCAGATCCCCTCGCGACACGAGCGGCGGAAGGTCAGCGTCGGGTCGATCTCGTTCTTGATCTTGATCAGCGCGTCGAGAACCATCGGGCCGGTCTGCTCGAGGTCGAGCTCAAAGGTATCGTAGCGCGGGTTCTGGCCCGATTCCGGGTCCCACCGGTATACCTTGAAGCGGCGCACGCGCTTGGCGCCCGGCGCTCTATGCTCGCGGCCCTGCCCGGTGATCTTGCTGTTCTTCGGAAGGGTGAACTCGGCCATTGCAAATCCCCAGCTGCGCGGCCTCTCTAGCGAACCGCGCGCGTGGGGCAAGCGAGGCGGATCATCGCGGCCGTCAAAAAAATTTCACGGCTGTTGTCGAAATCGCATGAGTCGGTTCGTCGTGGGAGTAGAAGGTCGCAGTTGGCCTTCGGCGAAACGAGGAGACAGACGATGCGCGTGATGGTTTTCGTGAAGGCGACCGAGGACAGCGAACAGGGCATGACACCCTCTTCCGAGCTCGACCAGTTGTTCGTGGACATGGGCAAATTCAACGAGGAGCTGGTCAAGGCCGGCGTCATGCTGGCCGGGGACGGCCTAAAGCCCTCTTCCTTCGGCAAGCGCGTCGCCTTCGACGGCCCGAGCCGGACCGTGATCGATGGACCTTTCGCCGAGACCCGCGAGCTGGTCGCCGGCTACTGGCTGTGGGAAGTCAAGGACATGGACGAAGCGGTTGAATGGGTGAAGCGCTGCCCCAACCCGATGTTCGGCCCGAGCGAGATCGAGATTCGCCCGCTTTACGAAATGGAGGACTTCGCCGAACTCATCCCGGAGGAGGCCGCAGCAATCCACGACGGCATTCACGAAAAGCTGGAGAATCGCTGAGCCGCTTGCCCCTCGCCGCCATGCTCACCTAATTCGTGGGCATGGCGGCGGACGAGACGCACAGGGCGATCGAAGCGACGTTCCGGATCGAGCGGGCGCGGCTCATCGCGGGCCTCGCTCGCATGGTCCGCGACGTCGATCGCGCCGAGGAGCTGGCGCAGGAAGCGCTGCTGATCGCGCTCGCCGAATGGCCGAGATCCGGAGTGCCCCAGAATCCGGGCGCCTGGCTGATGGCGGCAGCGAAGCGGCGCGCGATCGACGGCATGCGCCGCGAACGGATGCAGGAGCGCAAGCATGCCGAGATCGCACGCGAGCTCGACGATAAGCGCGATACCAGCGTCGACGAACTCGAGGCGGCGATGGACGACGATCTCGGCGACGAGCTGCTCGGATTGATTTTCACCGCATGCCATCCGGTGATTTCCGCCGAGGCGCGTGCTGCACTGACACTGCGATTGATCGGGGGGCTGACCACTCAGGAAATCGCGCGAGCGTTCCTGTCCAACGAGACGACCATCGCGCAACGGATCGTGCGGGCAAAGAAGACGATCGGCGCCGCCGGGCTAGCGTTCGAGGTCCCGCGCGGGGCTGACCGGGCATCGCGGCTCGGCTCTGTGCTCGAAGTGATCTATCTGATCTTCAACGAAGGCTATGCGGCGACAGCAGGTGAAGACCTGGTTCGGCCGACGCTTTGCGCCGAAGCGCAGCGGCTCGGACGGATTCTCGCCGGACTGCTGCCAGCCGAGCCGGAGGTGCTCGGCTTGCTCGCGCTGATGGAGCTGCAGGCCTCGCGCCTCGCTGCGCGCGCCGGGCATGATGGCAGCTTCGTGCCGCTACCTGAGCAGAACCGCGCGCGCTGGGATCAGATGCTGATCCGCCGCGGGCTGGAGGCGCTGCAGCGAGCCGAGGGGTTCGGCGGTGCAGACGGTCCTTATGCGCTGCAGGCTGCACTCGCCGCTTGCCATGCCCGGGCTCACAGGGCGGAGGACACCGACTGGCCGCGCATCGCCGGGCTCTACGACCGGCTTGCAACGGCGATGCCGTCGCCGGTGGTCGAGCTCAACCGTGCGGTCGCGCACAGCATGGCGTTCGGGCCGGAAGCGGGGCTCAAGCTGGTCGACCAGATTTCCGGCGCGGCGGCTCTTCGCAACTATGCGCCGTTACCCGCCGCGAGGGGTGACTTTCTGTTCAGGGCCGGGCGGCTTGGCGAGGCGAGGGCGCAATTCGAGGAGGCGGCGCGGTTGACCGGCAACGCGCGCGAACGAGAGTTCCTCATGGCGCGGGTCGAGGCGTGCGACGGAGACGCGGCCTCCTCCTGATGGTTACCGATCAAAGTCATCCCGGACTTGTTCCGGGACCCAGCTTTCTGTCGGAGAGCTACGCGCTACGCCGCGAGCCTGGCCCCGGAACAAGTCCGGGGTGACAAGGAAGGGAGCGGAGCGCGAGCGCGGCTCGGCCGCTTCTTACCCCATCAGCCCGTTCCGCCGCAGCGAATCCGCCAGAATCGTCTCGATCAGCTCGCTCTGAGTCAGCCCCGCGAGCTTGGCGGCGCGGCCGAAGACCTTTTCGGACCACAGGTTGCAGTTGAGGTTGAGCTCGAGGAAGTGGACCTCCCCGGTCCGCTCGTTCACCCGGAACTCGAACCGACCGTAGTCGAACGGGCGGTATTCGGCGTAGAGTTTTCGCGTGTAGCCCGAGATCAGCTCGGACATCGCCTGGTCCTCGAAGGGATCGAGCGAGTACTTGGCGCTGCGGTCGACGAGGTCGCGCTTCTCGTAATAGGTCCTGAGGTGGTCGGGGTCAGCCTGACGGAAGATCATCTTCGGCAGGATCACCGGATCGCCGATGGTGATCACCGGCACCTCAACATCGCTGCCGGTCAGGAACGGCTCTACGATAGCGTCGTGCTTGTCGTCATGAATCTCGCCGATTGCCTGGCGCACGCCGGCCCAGTCGGTCGCGTCGTGGACACCCCAGCTGGCGGAGGAAGCATTGGGCTTGATCACCCAGCGCGCCCCGGGGGGGCAGGCGGCTTCGAGCACGGGTGCGCCGCGACGGTAGATCGCCCACGGCGCGGTCGGCACACCGGCGGCCTGAGCGGCACGCTTGGCCAGGTGCTTGTCGTCGGACAGGCCGCGTAAAATCGGGCTCGCGCCGAGGTAGGGCAGGCCCAGGCGAGTGCACAGCAGCGGGCAGAGCATCTCCGAATTAAAAAACCCAGCGCGGTTGAGCAGCGGGAACACAAAGTCGACATCGGGTTTGTCGAACAGCACCTCGAAGCGGTCCGCTAAGCTGAGGTTCAGGCCGAGTTCTTCCAGAATGGTGCGCACTTCGACATGGTAGACAGCATGGTTCCCGTCCTCCGGATGCAGTCCTCCGCCCCACAGCGCATGCTTGGCGATGAACAATATCCGCAGGCGTTCCTTCGCGGCCGGGTCGATCTTCAGCGGCCGAATGCGATCGGTCACAAACATCCTTTCAACAGCAGGAAAGCGCGCCCATAGGGGCGCCGGTCGCAGCTTGCCAAGACGAATGGTCGCAATATGGACTTGAGCCCCCCAGGCTTACCCGATTTCACTCCCGATATTCCCCTGGACCGACGAGCGCGCGAGATCGTGCGCCTGCTGTCGAGCGGCGGCGACGAGCGGATCGTGCTCGATCCGATGACGGGGCTGAACAAGTACTTTTCCGGGCCTTATCCGCGCCTTGCGAAGGCGTTCGCGTCATCGACCGCGAACGACATGTCACGCGAGGCCTTTTTGCACGCGATGCAGCTCGCCGCGGCACCGACAGTCTCCTATGTCGAGCGGCTCGATGGGCTGCGCGATCGGATCAGGCGGGCCTACGGGCTTGCAACCGAATGCCGAATCGTTTTCGCGCCGTCTGGAACGGACCTCGAATACGTCGCGCTGGCGGCCGCTTTGAGTGATTCGGAGGGCGGCATCCACAACGTGCTGCTCGGTGCCGATGAGGTTGGAAGCGGCTGCCGGCTGTCGGCGCATGGGATGTATTTCGGCCACGCCACGGGCAGTGGAGTGCCGGTGGTTCCCGGCGAGTTCGTTGCGGGCCTCGAACACGTCAGCTTGGTCGACATCCCGGTGCGCTGCGTCAGGGGCCTGGCGCACGACAGCGGGGCGATGGCGGTGCGCATCCGTGCAGAGATCGGCGCAGCGCTGACGATGGGGCGGCGCGCGCTGGTGCACGTGGTTCACGGCTCGAAGACGGGGCTCATTCTGCCTGAGCTACCCGAAATCGACAGCCTGCTCGCCGAATTTGGCGATCGGATCTCGCTGGTCGTCGATGCCTGCCAGGCCCGGATCACTAGCGAGGCGCTGCATGCCTATCTGGGCCGCGGGGCGATCGTTTTCCTGACCGGATCAAAGTTCATGGGCGGCCCGCCGTTCAGCGGTTTCGCGTTGGTCCCGCCGCAGGTGGCCGAGCGAGCGGTGGCGCTGCCGGAAGGACTGGCCAACGTCTTCCGCCGCGCCGAGTGGCCGGAAACCTGGCCTGGTCGCGAGCGGTTGGCGGACGACGCCAATACCGGACTGTGGTTGCGGCTCGAGGCATCGATATTCGAGCTCGAGCGGTTCCAGGCGCTTTCGCTCGGCCAGGTCGAGCGGATCGTCGAAGCGTTCCAGCAGACGCTGGCCGAACAACTCGTCACCCCCTTCGGACTCAGCCTGGTCGAGCCTTTCGCCCCTGGACACGAGGGCGAGGCGGGTGCGCATCCGATCGAGATGCGCACGTTGGCGACGCTCGACATCAGCCAACTGCCCGAAGCGCGAACTTTCGACCAGGCGCAGCGGCTGCACCGGTCGCTCGCGCTGTCGGGGCTTCGTCTCGGCCAGCCCGTCCGCAGCGTGCGCACGCCCGACGGCGATTGGGGCGGAACGATCCGCATCGGCCCGCCGATGTCGCAGTTCGTCGCTTGGGCCCAGCTCGGCGACGCCGCGCTGGCGCAGGCTATGAATGATGCGATGGCGGACATCGCCGACGCGCTCGTCGGCCACCAGATCGAGGAAGCGGCGTAACCCTCTTCTTGTCATCCCAGACTTGTTTCGGGACCCAACTTTCGCCTGCCGAACGACGGCATTTCCGCTACTGGGCCCGGAACAAGTCCGGGTGACAATGAGAGAGGTCTAAGCGTTTCCAGCCGCCTCGCGCCGCGCCAGAATTTCCTCGCACACTCGATAAGTGCGCTCGTTGTCGACGTCGATCGCGAGCGAGCCATCGGCGAATTCGGTCGCCTCGATAGTCATGCCTAGTCGCCGGCCGAGGCGGCGCATGGCCCCCTCCCGGTCGTATGCGCCGAGCCGCAGCATCAGGATGTTGAGCGGTCCGAACGCGCGAATCATGCGCCACACGCTCTTCATGAATTGTCCGCCGCCGCGGAAGATTTCCGACGCGATCGCCAGCGCCTTGCGATCGGCGAGCGCGTAGATGTTGCAGTTGGCATACTCGCCGTCGCGGAAGCGGTAGAAATTACGCTGCCCTTCGGGATGAGCGGCGAGCACATTGGCCTTGCGGGCGAGCGCGAAAACGCCGTCGAACACGGCCAGGCGCTCGCGAAGCTGACCGATGCCGGCGTGGGTCAGCAGAACGTTATCGGCAGTTGTGATCAGGAACGGCCCAGGCTGGTCGCCGGCCGCTGCATGGACGCTGTCGACGATGTTGCGCGCGTTGGCGACGAACTCGATCGGGATGCCGCGATCGGCATAAGCTTCGGCGAGCTTACGCACTTCATCGTGTGCTTCGGGCTCGAGCGAAATGCGGATCGCGTGCACGGCGGGCAGAGCGGTGACGGTAGCGAGCACATGAGCGATGAGCGGCCTGCCGCGGATCGGCACAACGCACTTGTGCGACACCCCGGCCCGCTCCGCCAACGGGTTGACGACGCCCGCGCGCTGGCCGGCAAGCAGAATGATGGTGACCGGCGCCTCGGGCATTCGACGCCCCCTTCACATGCCGAGCTCGCGCGTCAAGTCCGCAACGCCGCCGCGAGGCGGAACCGTGGGTGAGGCGGGGCCGTTGGGCTGCAGAGCAGCAAGGGACGCACAGCGATGTCGAGAATACCCAATTCCGCCATTCCCCATGCCTGGGCCGAGGACTCCGAGCACGCCGAGGAAGTGCGCCGCGCCCGCGGTGAGGTTCCTGACAGGCCGTCGTGGCTGCAGCTCGCGGCGCTCGCCGGGGTGGCTCTCGTAGGCCTCGGGCTGCTGTTTGGGCGGCGCCGGCACGCTTGAAGTCAGGTCCTCCCCGAGCAAGGAGCTCGGGGAGGATCTACGACGCTACTCTCCGAACGTCCGCTGCCACCAGCCGCGGCGAGGGCTTTCGCCTTCCTCGCCTCCGTTGGCGTCGTTTGCCGCCTCGGGCGCCGCCTCGGCTTCCGCTAGGGCGGGTTCTTCGGCCCCTTCGGTTTCGCTCAGGGCAGGCTTCTTGCGGCGTGAACGCTTGGGCTTTTCGGCCGGGATCGGCTCAGCGACCGGTTCCGGGGCGACCTCGGCGACTTCCGCGGGGACCGCCTCGAGCTCGGCCTCGACCTTCTTGCGCCGACCGCGCGGCTTGGGGGCCGGTTCTTCGACCGCTTCAGGAGCCGTTTCGGATTCGGGCTCGAGAACGGCCGCGACGGGTGCGGCTTTCTTGCGCCGGCCACGCTTGGGCGCGGGCGGTTCCTCGGCAAGTGCAGGCGTCTCGGCGACGACGTCCTCGAGCGCTTCCTCGGCGATCGCTTCGCCTGCTTCGGCGCCTTCGAAGCCCTCGGTTTCGCTCACGCCCTCGTCGCGACGACCGCGCCGGCGGCGGCCACCCCGACGGCGGCGCTTCTTCGGCCGTTCTTCGCCCTCGTCTTCGTCCTCAACGCCCTCGCTTGCCACGCGCTCATCGGGCTGTTCGCGCTCACCGCGCTCACCGCGCTCCTCGCGATCGCGACCGCGGCCGCCACGGCGACGCCGACGGCGCTTGCCGCGGTCTTCACCGTCGCGCTCGGAGCGAGCCTCGCGTTCCTCGAACTCTTCTTCTTCGTCCTCTTCCTCGGGAAGATACTCCTCTTCCTCCTCGACGATCGGTTCGAACCTGGGTGTGGTGGTCGGGCGGGGGCCGGTGCTGGCGACGCGCATCTTGGCGCCTTCCTCTTCGCCCTCCGGCAACACTTCGACAGTGACGCCATAGCGATGCTCGATCTCGGCGAGATCGCCCCGCTTTGCGTTGAGCATGTACACCGCCGCTTCGGTCGAGGCGTAGAGCGTGATTGTCGTGCCCTTACCCTTGGCCGCTTCGTCCTCGATCAGCCGTAGTGCCGAGAGGCCGGCGCTCGAGGCGGTGCGGACAAGGCCGGTGCCGTCGCAATGCGGGCAAGCGCGCGTGGTCGCCTCGAGCACACCTGTGCGCAGCCGCTGGCGGCTCATCTCCATGAGCCCGAAGCCGGAGATGCGGCCGACCTGGATGCGAGCGCGGTCGTTCTTGAGCGCGTCCTTCATCGCCTTCTCGACCTTCCGGATGTTCGATCCGTATTCCATGTCGATGAAATCGATGACCACGAGCCCCGCCATGTCGCGCAGGCGCAGCTGGCGGGCGATCTCGCGGGCCGCTTCGAGATTGGTGTTGAGTGCGGTCGCCTCGATGCCGTGTTCCTTGGTGGAGCGGCCCGAGTTGATGTCGATCGAGACCAGCGCCTCGGTCGGGTTGATCACCAGGTAGCCGCCGCTCTTGAGCTGCACGACCGGGTCGTACATCGCCGACAGCTGGTCCTCCGCGCCATAGCGCTGGAACAGCGGCACCGGGTCTGCATACTGCTTCACACGGCGGGCATGGCTCGGCATCAAGAGCTTCATGAACTCGCGCGCCGCTTTGTAGCCGCCTTCGCCCTCGACGACGACTTCTTCGATCTCCTTGTTGTATATGTCGCGGATCGCGCGCTTCACCAAGTCGCTGTCGGAATGGATCAGTGCCGGTGCGCTCGAAGCGAGGGTGTTTTCACGGATCTCGTCCCACAGCCGGGCCAGGTAGTCGAAGTCGCGCTTGATCTCGGTCTTGGTTCGCTGAAGGCCGGCGGTGCGCACTATCATGCCCATCGAGCGCGGCAGGCTCAGTTCACCGACGATCTGCTTCAGGCGCTTGCGGTCCGCCGCCGAGCTGATCTTGCGGCTGATCCCGCCGCCGTGGCCCGAGTTGGGCATCAACACGCAGTAGCGGCCGGCGAGACTGAGGTACGTGGTCAGCGCCGCGCCCTTGTTCCCGCGCTCTTCCTTGACGACTTGGACCAGCAGCACCTGGCGGCGCTGGATGACGTCCTGGATCTTGTAGCGGCGGCGCAGCGCCTGGCGCTTCGCGCGCAGCTCGTCCATTTCCTTGGCGCGCCCGCGATTGCCACCACCCTGACGGCGGCCGCGTCCGCGGCGGCCACGCTGGGCAGGCTCGCCTTCCTCGTCGACGACGATCTCGGAATCTTCGTCCTCGACTTCGTCCGGTTCCTCGTCGCCATTCTCGACCTGGCCGTTCTCGATCGTGGCGACCTGGTCCTTCTCGCTGGTGTCGATTTCCTCGACGTGCGAGATTTCCTCCTCGTCGGCGCCGTCGGCTTCGAAGCCGTCGTCCTCCTCGTCGTCTTCGTCGGCGCGAAGCGCGGCCTCTTCCTCGGCATGGGCGCGCTCTTCGGCGAGCAGCGCCTCGCGGTCGGCCTGCGGAATCTGATAATAGTCGGGATGGATCTCGCTGAAGGCGAGGAACCCGTGCCGGTTGCCGCCGAAATCGACGAATGCAGCCTGCAGCGAAGGTTCTACTCGGGTTACCTTGGCGAGGTAGATGTTGCCCTTGATCTGCTTGTGTTCGGCAGATTCGAAGTCGAATTCCTCAATCCGGTTGCCCTTGAGCACTGCCACCCGCGTTTCTTCCGGGTGGCGCGCGTCGATCAACATGCGCGTTGCCATTGAATAGTCTCCCGGCGCGCGCGGCTGCCCGGGTCATGCCCGAAGCCGGATCGCGCCGATCTGTGTGAATTCCGCCGCTTGTGCGAGCGGAGAAAGGATAGGCGCGAGACGCGCCGCGGAACGTGTCTGCCGTAACAAGAAGGCGCAGGGTTCCTGTCTGCGCGAGGGCCGTCGCCGCGACGCAACCGGCCGGTTGCGGGTTGGCGGAATGGCTCTTGCGTCTCATTACGGCATCAACCTGTAAGCTTGTCCGGAGCGGCGGAACGCGGCCCCGGCGTGGCCGGAGAGTTGGCATCTCCGGACGGCGAGGGTGCTAGCATCGGGGGAAAGCCTCGGCAACCTTATTGCGCGGCACCGCAAATTTCACTTGGTGAAGTGTGTTTCACCGTTAACCTAATCGGTGGGGATGTTTTACCGTTTGCAGATCACGCTGGTTTTTCTCGCGCCCGTGCTGCTGCTCGTGGCGCTTTATACGCTCGGCGACGCGTTGGGAGTGAGAGCGCCGCTACTTGGACGCGGGTATGTAATCCGTGTCGAGCTTCCCGATGCGGGAGTGCGGGTCGGCTTGCCCCCGGTTGAAGGTCCTGACGATCCGAGCCGCCCGCTGGTGGTGATCGATGCCGGGCATGGCGGGCACGATCCTGGGGCGAGTGGCGCCGGAGTTCTTGGGGGAATCAAGGAAAAGACGCTAGCCCTCGCGCTGGCCCGGGCGCTGCGCGACCGGCTGCTGCGCGACGGTGGCGTGCGGGTCGCGATGACCCGCGACGACGACACTTTCCTGGTGCTCGAGGAGCGAGCGGAGATCGCTCGTCAGCTGGGAGCCGACTTGTTCTTGTCGCTGCATGCCGATTCCGCGGGGGACAGGGCAGGAGTCAGCGGTGCAAGCGTTTATACGCTCTCGGCACGTGCATCGAGCGAGGCGGCGGCTCGATTCGCCGCGCGCGAGAACAGCGCCGACGTGGTCAACGGCATCCCGCTCGCGGGCCGAGGCGAGCAGGTCAACGCCATCCTCGTCGAACTGGCGCAACGCCAATCGCAGGCGCAATCGGACGAGTTCGCCGGGTTAATCCTGCGGGAAGGTGAGGGCGCGCTCGACTTCCATCCCCAGCCGCGCCGCTCGGCCGCGTTGGTCGTGCTCAAGGCGCCGGATGTCCCCTCGGCATTGTTCGAAGCCGGGTTCATCTCCAATCCCGAGGAAGCCGGCCGGCTCGCTTCGCCGGAGGGTCAGGCGCGGTTCGCCGAGGCGATGGCACGTGCGATCAGGATCTACTTTGCGAGGCAGGCGGGAGTCTGACGGCCCGTCGCATCGTTCTGGCGCACGACAGAATCGCCGTGCTAAGAGCCGCGGCGAAATGGCAGATAACGAACTGACCGCCGCCGAGAACTTCAAGTACCGCATCCGTCGCGACACTAGCGGAGCGGTCGCCTGGTTCCGTGACAATTGGCGCAACAAGCGCTGGTTCCGCTGGGGGTCGAGCGCACTTGGCGTGTTGCTGGTCCTCTGGCTGATCGTCTGGGCGGTGCTGGCGCGCGGTCTGCCCGATGCGCGCGCCCTGCTGCAGTACGAGCCGCCTCTGCCCAGCGTGGTGAGGGGTGCCGATGGCGAGATCGTCCACACTTACGCTCGCGAGCGGCGCGTGCAGCTGCAGTTCAAGGATTTCCCGGCACAGCTGGTCAACGCCTATACTTCGGCCGAGGATGAGACCTTCTGGACTCACGGCGGCGTCGATCTGACCGGCACGCTAAACGCCGTCTTCGACTACGTCAGCAAGATGGGCTCGGGCGGCCGGGCGGTCGGCGGCTCGACGATCACGCAGCAGGTCGCCAAGAACATCCTGCTCGGCAACGAATATTCGGTCACCCGCAAGCTCAAGGAAATGATTCTCGCCCGGCGCATCGAAGATGTGCTGACCAAGCGCGAGATCATGGAACTCTATCTCAACGAGATCCCGCTCGGCCGGCGCAGCTTCGGCGTGCAGGCGGCGAGCCGCGCCTATTTCGACAAGGACGTCGGCGATCTCGAGCTGCACGAGATGGCGTTCCTGGCGATCCTGCCCAAGGCGCCCGAGCGCTATGGCCGCGCCGCCAACCGCGCCGACGCGATCGCCCGACGCAACTTCGTGATCGATGTCATGGCCGAGAACGGCCATATTACCGAATCGCAGGCGGCTGCGGCCAAGGCCAAGGACCTCGGCCTGCAACGCCAGCAGCCCGAAGCGCGCTCTGCCGATGCCGGCTATTTTCTCGAGGAAGTGCGTCGCCAGCTGATCGCCCGCTACGGCGAGCAGGCGGAGGACGGTCCGCACAGCGTCTATGCCGGCGGCCTGTGGGTGCGCACTTCGCTCGACACGCAGATGCAGGCAGCGGCGCAGAAAGCGTTGCGCGCCGGTCTGATGCGGTTCGGCGGCGGCGCCGCCTGGCACGGGCCGGTCGCAACCATCAATCCAAACAACGGCGATCTGACCGAGCAGCTCGCCTCGTCGAATATCGCCATCAACTATCAGAACTGGCGCGTCGGCGTGGTCACGGCGCGAAGCGGGCCTTCCGCCACGATCGGCTTCGCCAATGGCGAAGAAGCTCCCCTCACCGGTTTGCCCGATGCAATCAAAGTGGGCGACGTCACCGCCGTGACGCCGAGCGGCAATGCCTGGGCGGTGCGCACGGTGCCCGAAGTCCAGGGCGGTTTCGTCGCGCAGGATCCCAACACCGGGCGCGTGCTGGCGCTGCAGGGCGGATTCGACTTCCGGCTGAGCGACTTCAACCGTGCCACTCAGGCGCAGCGTCAACCGGGCTCCACGATCAAGCCGTTCGTCTATGCCACCGGCCTCGACCAGGGGATGACCCCTGCGACGATGGTCCCGGACCAGACCTATTGCTACTATCAGGGCGCCAACCTCGGCGAGAAATGCTTCCGCAACTTCGGCGGCGGCGGCGGCGGCGAGCATACGATGCGCTGGGGGCTCGAGCAGTCGCGCAACCTCATGACAGTTCATATCGCGATGGACTCCGGGATGGAGAACGTCACCCGCACCTTCGAACGGGTCGGCATCGGCAAGTACGACAATTACCCCTCGTTCGCGCTCGGCGCGGGTGAGACGACGGTGCTCAAGATGGTCAATGCCTACTCGGCGCTGGTCAACCACGGGCTGCAGCACAACCCGACCGTTATCGACTATGTTCAGGACCGCCGCGGCAAGGTGATCTGGCGCGCCGACGAGCGGCCGTGCACCGGCTGCAACATGGCCGAATGGGACGGCAAGCCGATGCCGCGGCTGCGCGAGCAGGGCAAGCAGGTGCTCGATGCGCGCACCGCCTATCAAGTGACCCACATGCTCGAAGGGGTGGTGCAGCGGGGCACCGCGACCGTGCTGCGTGATCTCGGCATGCCGCTGTTCGGCAAGACGGGCACCACGACCGGGCCGAAGGAAGCATGGTTCGTCGGAGGATCGCCCGACGTCGTTGCCGGGCTTTACATCGGTTTCGACAAGCCGAGGAACATGGGCGGCTGGGTTCAGGGCGGGCGCGTCGCAGCACCGATCTTCAAGCAGTTCGTTCAGGAAACCCCGGGCAAGTGGCAGGGACGGCCGTTCCTCGCCCCGGCCGGCGTGCGCATGGTGCGGATCGACCGGCGGAGCGGCAAGCGGGTGTTCGACGGGTGGCCGACCGACGATCCCCAGGCGTCGGTCATCTGGGAAGCGTTCAAGCCCGATACCGAGCCGCGCCGGGCGAGCCGTCAGGATCAGACCGACCAGCTGCGCGACCTGATCCTCGCACAGCTGCGCCGATCGAGCCGCAATGCGCGCGGCGGCGGCGACGAGGTCACCGAGGAACAGCCGCCCACCGATTTCGCCGAGGACCAGGGCGGGCTCTACTGACAGCTCGGGGCCCGGTAGACTCAGTCTGGAATCCGGCGCATATCGCTCGCCGGAATTTGGGAGATCGACGCCGTCATGACCAAGCGCCTGCTTCTCGCCGCCACAGTCGCCGCCCTGCTGGCGGCCGTCCCGGCTAATGCCGCTCTGCAGGAGGGTGCGCGAGTGCCCTCGCTGGTAACGCAAGGCGCGCTGGCCGGCCGGACCTTCAACTTCAACCTGCAGCAGGAGCTGCGCAAGGGGCCGGTCGTCCTCTACTTCTTCCCGAAGGCGTTCACGCCCGGCTGCAACCTCGAGGCGCAGGCGTTCGCCGAGGCGATCGACGACTTCAAGGCCGCCGGCGCGCAAGTCGTCGGCATGTCGGGCGACACGATCGAGGACCTCGAGCAGTTCTCGGTCAAGGAATGCGCCGGCAAGTTCCCGGTCGCGCGGGCGACTCCGTCGACCATCCAGGCGTTCGACGTCGCGCTGACCATGAACGGCACGCGCAATGACAACCTGACCAGCCGCACCTCCTATGTGATCGCGCCCGACGGGCGAATCACGATGGTCCATTCGGACCTCAACTGGGCCGAGCACGTCAGCAAGACGCTGGCGGCCGTGCGGGCGCTGAAAGACTCCTGACCGTCGCCCGGCTTCGCCAGGATGACGCGCGCCACTCCTGCGCGCTCCTAAACGCGTTCGAGGGCATTGCCGGACCGGGTTGCAGGCCGTAAGCGAGCCGCCTTTTCGACGGAGAGCTTCCATGCGTGCCGAAGGGCAGGCTCATATCGACCGGATCGAAGCGGCGCTGGCACTGGTGCGGCGCTCGCTCGACTGGGACCGCGCGGTGCGGCGCCTCGACGAGCTCAACGCGCGCGTCGAAGATCCAACGCTGTGGAACGATCCCAAGAAGGCCGAGGAAGTCATGCGCGAGCGGCGCCGGCTCGAATCGGCTATCGGCACCGTCAACGAGATCACTGCGGAAATGGCCGACGCGGTCGAGTTCGTCGAGCTCGGCGAGATGGAAGGCGACGATGCGGTCGTCGGGGAAGGCCTGGCCAGCCTCGAGCGGCTTGCCGATCGTGCCGACGCGGACAAGGTCCAGGCCTTGCTCGGCGGCGAGGCGGACTCGAACGACACCTACCTTGAGATCCATGCCGGGGCAGGCGGCACGGAAAGCCAGGACTGGGCCGAGATGCTGCTGCGCATGTACGCTCGCTGGGCGGAGCGCAAAGGCTACAAGGTCGAGACCGTCGAATACGGTGCGGGCGAGCAGGCCGGGATCAAGTCGGCGACACTGCTGATCAAGGGCGAGAACGCCTACGGATACGCCAAGACCGAATCCGGCGTGCACCGCCTGGTGCGCATCAGCCCTTATGACAGCTCGGCGCGACGGCACACGAGCTTCAGCTCGGTGTGGGTCTATCCGGTGATCGACGACAACATCGAGATCGAGGTCAACGAAGGCGACCTCAGGATCGATACCTACCGCTCCTCGGGTGCGGGCGGCCAGCATATCAACACCACCGATTCCGCGGTCCGCATCACCCACTTGCCGACGGGGATCGTCGTCGCCAGCCAGAACGACCGGAGTCAGCACAAGAACCGCGCTACGGCGATGAACATGCTCAAGGCGCGGCTCTACGAAGCCGAGCTGGCCAAGCGCGAGGCGGCTGCGGGCAGCGAGTACGAAGCCAAGACCGAGATCGGCTGGGGTCACCAGATCAGGAGCTACGTCCTGCAACCCTACCAGCTGGTCAAGGATTTGCGCACCGGTGTCACCTCGACTTCGCCCGGCGATGTGCTCGACGGCAAGATCGACGACTTCATCGCCGCCGCGCTCGCCCAGCGCGTGACCGGCGAGACCGTCGAGGTCGAGGACGTCGAGTAGCCGCTCGCCTACTTCGCGATGACGAAGCTGTAGGGGATGTAGAGGAAGACCGCCGTGTTGCTGACCTGCGCCCAGGCGATCTCGCGGTCGAGACCGGTGATTTCGGCGCCATATTCGGGGCCGTAGAAGCCAGCGGCGCGCTGCGCCGCGGCCGCGATGCGCCGATATATCTCATCGCGGTATTGCTCGGGGTTGACGATGGTAAGCGCGAGGCCCCCCTTCTGCCGAATCTCGGATCGGCCGCTGGCGGGAACCGCTTGGACGAAGGTGGTAATCTGGCGCTGGGCGTCGGCGATCGATCCGGTCAGCCTGGTCCTGACGCGCAGTCGGAGTGCCGCGATGCTGCCGTCATCCTCATAGCCGGGCCTTACGCGGCCGCTGTCGTCATCGTCATCGTCATCGTAGTCCTCATCGTCCTCGTAATCCTCGTCATCGGCACTGGGGTCTGTTGTTCCGGCGAGACCAGGAAACAGGTTGCGCCAATTCTCGCGCGTGACCTCGGTCACCTCAAATTCGCCGGTGACAAGGCTCAGCCCTTCGCGCTTGGCCCGGTCAAGCGCGGCAAGGAACATCGCCTCGACTTCGTCGCGGCGCATGTCTTCTTCGCGGGAGTCCGAAGTGATCTCGATCTGCCGGACCGCATTGTCGGCCGCGCGTCGCAGGCCGACGACCGGGCGCCGGTCGACCAGCGGCAAGGCCGCGACGGGGCTCCGGCCTCGGATGCCGGTGACGACGATGTATTCGCTCCCGTCACCATCGGCATCTTCCTGCGCCGAGGCTGAGCTGGCTAGCAGCGCGAGGCTGAAGGCCGCAACCCATGCAATTGACTTCATGATGCGCTCTCCGCCGCGGCTATTGCTTGGGCACGATCGTGTAGCGGTAGGGGACGTAGAGAAAGACCTCGGTGCTGCTGATCTGCGACCACGCGACTTGCCCGTCGATCCCCGTGATGTTGACGGTGAAGTCCGGCCCGAACAGGGCCGCACTGTGCTTGGCGTCTTGGGCCACCAGGCTGACGATAGCATCGCGGTATTGGTCGGGATTCACCACGGTCAGCGTCGACAAGCCGCCAAATTCCGCCGTCGCGCGCCCTGAGCCGGGCAATGTCCCAATGAAGCGCCGCAGCCGCGTCTCCGTCTCCGCCGCCGTACCTGCCAGCCTGGTCTTCACCAGCACCCGTATCTGGGTCGTGTCGACCCGCCCGGCCGGCTGCAGCGGCAAGCTCTCGTAGTTCTGCCGCGACACGGGCTCGAGCCGAAAGGCTCCCGACACGATTTCGAACCCTGACTCCGCCGCTTTGTCCATGGCGGCGAGCAGTACGGTGTATATCTCCCGCTTGCGCGCTTCGGCTTCGCGGTTATCGGAGGTGATGATCAGCGACATCACTGCCGCATCCGCGGTCCGGCGAAGCCCCACAAGGGGGCGGTCCTGCTGGGCATAGGGTGCCCCCATGCGGTTGGCGGTAATCATCACTTCGCCCAGGCCTTGCGGCTCCGCCGGCTGCGCTGCGGCAGCGCCGGCGCCGAGCGATAGCCCGATCGCCGCTAATTTGACCGAAGCTCTCATGAGCGGTCCTCCCCGACGGCGATTGTTCGATCATTTTTCAGGGCTTGGCAATGGTCGGGCGCCGCGCCGGCTTTGCCAACCCCGAACGGCTGGTCTAAGGCGCCCCGCAATGTTTCGACGGGCCACTCCTTTGCTGCTGCTTGCGGCCTGTACCGCGTTCGCCTCGTGCAGGCAGGAGCCACCGGTCGATCTCGACCGGCCAGAAACCTCTCGCGAGTTTCCACGCGCCTTCCGGCCCGTCTCCGAGCTCGGCGCCAATTCGGTCTCGACGGAGCAGGCGCGCGACGACCGCAACGAGGCGAACACGGTGATGGACCTTGCCAATATCCGCGAGGGGATGACCGTTGCGGATATCGGCGCAGGCGAGGGATACTACACCGTGCGCCTGGCCGAGCGCGTCGGCGAGCAGGGCCGCGTGCTGGCGCAGGACATCGATCAGGACGCGCTCCGCCGGCTCGGCAGCCGCGTCGAGGACGAGCGGCTCGACAACGTTTCGATCAAGCTCGGCAACATCGACGACCCGCGACTGCCCGAAAACAGCTTCGATCGCGTGTTCATGGTTCACATGTATCACGAGGTGACCGAGCCCTATGCGTTCCTGTGGCGGCTGCGGCCGGCGCTGCGCGGGGGCGGGAAAGTTATCGTGGTCGACCGCGACCGGCCGACCGACCAGCACGGCATCGCGCCCGATTTGCTGTTCTGTGAATTTCAGGCCGTCGGCTTCCGCCTCGCAGAATTTGTTCGCAGGCCGGAACTCGCAGGCTATTATGCGCAATTCGAAGCTGTCGGCCCACACCCACAGCCGGATGAGATCGAGCCCTGCCGCGACGCGGGCGACAACACGGACACGGCGCCTGAGTAAGGCGCGAGTAGGATCAGGTAATGAATTTCAAGGGTTTAAAGCCCATTCTGTACGGTGGCCGCGAGGTATGGCCGCTGATCGAGGGTGGCAAGGGGGTTTCGGCCACCAATCACATGAGCTCGGGCGCATGGGCGGCCGCGGGCGGAATCGGCACCGTCAGTGCGGTCAATGCGGACAGCTACGACGCCGAGGGCAAGATCATCCCCCAGATCTACGACCAGCTGACCCGGCTCGAACGTCACGAGCAGCTGATTCGCTACGCGATCGACGGCGCTGTGGAGCAGGTCAAGCGCGCTTACGACATCGCCAGCGGGCACGGTGCGATCAACATCAACGTGCTGTGGGAAATGGGCGGCGCCCAACAAGTGCTCGAAGGAGTGCTCGAGAAAACCCGCGGGCTCGTCGCCGGTGTCACTTGCGGCGCGGGCATGCCGTACAAGCTCAGCGAGATCGCCGCGCGCTACAACGTCAGCTACCTGCCGATCATCAGCTCGGCACGGGCTTTCCGTGCGCTTTGGAAGAGGGCCTATCACAAGTTCAGCGAGCTGATGTCGGCCGTCGTCTACGAGGACCCGTGGCTCGCCGGCGGGCATAACGGCCTCAGCAACGCGGAGGACCCGACCAAGCCGGAGGATCCCTATCCGCGCGTCAAGGCGCTGCGTGAAACGATGCGCACCGAGGGAATCTCCGACAACGTGCCGATCATCATGGCCGGCGGCGTTTGGTACTTGCGCGAATGGGCCGACTGGATCGACAACCCCGAGCTCGGCCAGATCGCCTTCCAATATGGCACGCGCCCCCTGCTGACCGAGGAAAGCCCGATCCCGCAAGGCTGGAAGGATCGGCTGCGCACGCTCGACGAAGGTGACGTGCTGCTGCACCGCTTCAGCCCGACCGGCTTCTACAGCTCGGCGGTGAGGAATCCGTTCCTCCGCGACTTGGAAGCCCGCAGCGATCGACAGGTTCCCTATTCACGCGTCGAGGCCGGCGAGCACACCGTGCAACTCGATGTCGGCGTGAAGGGCAAGAACTTCTGGGTCACCGCCAAGGATCGCGAGCGCGCCCGCGCCTGGGCCGCGGCCGGCTTCACCGAAGCGCTCAAGACGCCCGACGACACCGTAGTGTTCGTCACACCCGAGGAACGCGCCGTGATCCGTGAGGACCAGGCCGCCTGCATGGGCTGCCTGTCGCACTGCGGGTTCTCGTCATGGAAGGACCATGACGATTACACCACCGGCCGCCTCGCCGACCCGCGCAGTTTCTGCATCCAGAAGACCCTGCAGGACATCGCCCACGGCGGCGATACCGAGCAGAACCTGATGTTTGCAGGCCACGCGGCGTTCCGCTTCAAGCAGGACCCGTTCTACTCGAACAACTTCACACCGACGGTGAAGCAGCTAGTGGATCGGATCTTGACGGGGGATTGAGCGCGATGCGGCGCTAGCGCTGGCCGTCCCGGTACTTCTGCACTGCAGTCCGGCCGAGCGACAGCAGCGCCGTTGCCCAAAATAGCGTCCAAACGACCATCCAAATTGAGGGACGGTTGCCGCTAGCCAACGTCGCCACGCCAAGGACTACCCACAGAAGTGCGGCGATCCCCAAGAAGATCAGGATCGGCCACGTCATCATGCGCCGTGTCGCGCGACCGAGCTCCTGCTTCGTTCGAGGCGGTGTGGCGTCAGGCCGACCCTTTAGGAGGCGGTGCGGGGCAAATTGAAACCAGAACATGTAGCCGACTCCAACGAGCAGCAGCGGATAGACGAGCCATCCCATGCGCTCCGGGGGAATGCGCAAGAATACGGACACGATAGCTACCAAGATCATCGCGCCGAAGAGGACGGCGAACATCAGACCCGGTCTGAATCGCCCACCCATCCAGCGGCGATAATCCTTCACCAAGGCGTCGTATTCGGCAGGAGTTACGAGCTTTCCCGGCCCTTTGGGTCGAGGATAGAAGAGATAACCCTCATCCGTTGGCTCAAACCGCCGGGCGAATGCTGCTGTTGGATCGAACCAGATCATCCTCGCGCGGCCTCAGTCAAATTCCCACCCCCGCTCGCCGTGGCTGGCGATGTCGAGGCCCTGGCGTTCGTCGTCCTCGCTGACACGCATCGGCAGGAACAGCGAGACGGCGAGCGCGCTGACGGCGGTGGCAACGGCGGACCAGAGCGCGGTGACCGCGATGCCGAGCGCCTGGGCGCCGAAGAAGGCGCCTTGCGCCCCGCCTCCGGGGTGGCCGGTGCCGCCGAAGTCGGGCGAGATGAACACCGCCAGCAGCAGAGAGCCAAGCATGCCGCCGACTCCGTGGACCGCGAAGACGTCGAGCGAATCGTCGATTCTAAGGCGGTTCTTCACCAGCTGGATGGCGAAATAGCAGACAAGCGCCGCCGCCGCGCCGAACACGATTGCGGCGCCTGGCGAGACGAAACCCGCGGCCGGAGTGATGGTGGCGAGGCCGGCGATGGCGCCGGTGGCGAAGCCCACGGTCGTCGGCTTGCCGAAAGTGAACCGCTCGATCAGCAGCCAGACCAGCGCGGCGGTGCAGGCGGCGACATGGGTGTTGATGACGGCGTCCGCAGCGCCGGCATTCGCAGCGAGGGCCGAGCCGCCGTTGAAGCCGAACCAGCCGACCCACAACAGCATCGCTCCGAGCATGGTCAGCCCCGGAGCATGCGGCAACAGCGCCGCGCCCGGGAAACCCTGTCGCTTGCCGAGCAAAAGCGCGACGACCAAAGCCGAGACGCCCGCCGTGGTGTGAACGACCATGCCGCCGGCGAAATCGAGCGTCCCGCGTTGCCCCAGCCAGCCGCCGCCCCAGATCCAGTGGGCCACAGGCGCATAGACCAGCAGCCCCCAAAGGGCGCAGAACACGACGACCCACGAGAAGCGGGCACGGTCTACCCACGCGCCGATCATCAGCGCCGGGGTAATCGCGGCGAAAGTGAGCTGGAACATTGCGAAGGCGTTTTCGGGTATGGTCAGGCCGCTGCGAACGTCGTCGAGCGCGTTGAACATCCACGCATGGCTGTCGCCGAGCCAGCCGCTGCCGACATCGCCGAACGCAAGCGTGTAGCCGATCGCGATCCATAGCACCGATGCCACCGCCGCGACTGCGCCGATCTGCAGCAGAACCGAGAGCACGTTCTTGGCCCGCACCAGGCCGCCGTAGAACAGCCCGAGTCCGGGCAGGGTCATCAGCAGCACCAGCGCCGAGGAAGCGAGTATCCAGGCGGTATCGCCGCTGTCCGCAACTGGGGCCGCGGGCGCCTGCGCGAATGCCGCAGCGGGCAAGACGGCGACTGCCGCGGCAATGGCTAGCTTGCGAAGCATTTCGTCCCCCTGTTCGACCGCGCTGCCGGCGGTTTCTCTCTGCTGTGCAAATTATGGCAGGAAGGCCACGTGGGCAAGCCGATCGCGATTGCAGCGCACAGGCCGCTCGCGGTAGGGACGGGCGATGCGTCGCCCGCTTTCGCTTGCCCTGATTTTTCTCGCAATCCCTGCCGCAGCTCAGGACCGCGAGGTGCCATATTGGGCGACCTTGCGTGCCGAAGAAGTCAACATGCGGGTCGGACCGAGCGAGGCTTATCCGATCGAATGGGTGTACCGCCGCAAGGGCCTGCCGGTGAAAGTCGTGCGGGTCATGCAGGGCTGGCGTTTGGTCGAGGATCCCGACGGCGAGCAAGGCTGGATCGTGGCCCGCCTTCTCGACCCCGAGCGTGGCGCGATCGTGAGGGGAGAGGTGCTCGCGGAGATGCGCGTGGCGCCGGAAGCGAGCGCGAGAGTCCTGTGGCGCGCGGAGCCGGGCGTTGTCGGTGCGCTCGGCGATTGCGAGGCCGGATGGTGCGAGTTCGACGTCGCCGGCCGCGAGGGCTGGGTGCGAGCCGAGCGCCTGTGGGGCGCCGGCGAGCCCTGATCCCCCCTCCCGCCGGTGGAAGGGAAGGAACAAGGACCATCTCGTCTTCTTGATCGTAAGCGGATCGCTGCCATTGTCGGGCGGTTAACCTCAGACCAGCTCGACCGCCAGCGCGGTGCCTTCGCCGCCGCCGATGCACAAACTGGCCACACCCCGCTTGAGGCCCTTCTGTTTGAGCGCATTGAGCAGTGTGACGACGATCCGCGTCCCGCTTGCCCCGATCGGATGTCCGAGCGCGGTGGCGCCGCCGTGGACGTTGATCTTGTCGTGCGGGATGCCAAGATCGCGCATCGCGAACATGGCGACGCAGGCGAAAGCCTCGTTGACTTCCCACAAGTCGACGTCCTCGGCGGTCCAACCGGCCTTGTCGAGCACCTTGCGGATCGCGCCGACAGGAGCGGTGGTGAAGTCCTTCGGCTCCTGAGCGTGGGCGGCGAGTGCGACGATCCGTGCGACTGGCTGCTTGCCCTGGGCCTTTGCGGTGCTCTCGCGGGTCAGCACCACCGCAGCGGCGCCGTCGGATATCGAGCTCGATGTCGCCGCGGTGATCGTCCCGTCCTTGGCGAAAGCCGCGCGCAGCTCCGGAATCTTGGCCGGATTGCCCTTGCCGGGCTGCTCGTCGGTATCGACCGTCACCTCGCCCTTGCGGGTCTGGATCGTGACGGGGACCACCTCGTCGGCGAAGGCGCCGCCCTGGATCGCGTTGTTGGCGCGGGCGAGCGATTCGATCGAGTAATCGTCCATGTCCTGGCGGGTCAGCTGGTACTCGTCGGCGGTGCACTGCGCGAAGCTGCCCATCGCCTTGCCGGCCTCATAGGCGTCCTCGAGCCCGTCGAGGAACATGTGGTCGTAGGCGGTGTCGTGGCCGATCCGCGCGCCCGAGCGGTGCTTCTTGAGCAAATACGGGGCGTTGGTCATCGATTCCATGCCGCCGGCGATGATGAAGT
>CBHCZH010000025.1:0-32150 GCA_965977975.1 uncultured bacterium | reverse complement strand
GGTAGCGGGAATCGAACCCGCCTAGCTAGCTTGGAAGGCTAGTGCATTACCACTATGCTATACCCGCCCAGGGAGCCTGGGGGCGCCGCGAATTGCCACCGACAGGGGATGCGCGTCAAGCTGTCGCTGGAGGGTCGCACGAAATGGACCTGGGCATCGCCGGCCGCAAGGCGATCGTGAATGGCGGCAGCGCGGGGATCGGCAAGAGCTCGGCCCTGGCCCTCGCGCGCGAGGGGGTCGAGCTGTTCGTTTCCGCGCGGGGCGAGCAGCGACTCCATAGGGCCTGCGAAGAGATCGCGGGTGAGACCGGCGCTCGCGTCGTCCCGATCGTCGCCGATCACAGCAGCCGGGAAGGCCGCGAGCGCATCCTCGCTGCCTGTCCCGAGCCCGACATCCTCGTCGGCACTTGCGCGCCGCCGCCGATGACGCCGGATTTTCGCGCGATCAGCGAAGCGCAGTGGCGCGAATGCATCGACATCTCGCTGCTCGGCCCGATCGAGTTCATGCGCGCGGTGGTCGACGGCATGGCGGACCGGCGCTGGGGCCGGATCGTCAACATCGCCACGGTTGCGGCCAAGTACCCGGCGGAGATCCGCGCGCTTTCGGGCAGCACGCGCGCGGCGCTGACGAACTACGCGGTAGCCGTCGCCAAGGCGGTCGCGAAGCACAACGTGATGATCAACACCGTGCTCCCCGGCATGCACCATACCGCTACCGTCGAGGAACTGTTCACCGCCCGCGCCAAAGCCAAGGGCATCACGTACGACGACGAAGTCGCCGAATTCATCGCCGAGTGGCGCATCCCGACCGGGACTTTCGGCGATCCCGACGATGCCGGCGCTTTTGTCGCGCTGTTCTGCAGCGAGCGGGCCAAGTTCCTCACCGGCCAAAGCCTGGTGATCGACGGCGGTTCGACGAATTCGACGTTCTGACTCCGGGGAGGGGACCGTGTACGGACCGACATACGCGCAGGATCGCGCCGAGATCGAGGACCTGATGGCGCGCTACATCTACGCCTTCGACTGGCAGGACGCCGATGCGTACGCGGCGACGTTCGCCGAGAATGGGGTGCTGGAGTTTGCCGGCGGCGTCGAGCGCGGGCATGCGGAGCTGAAGCAGGTCATGCGCGACATGGCTGTCCGGGAGAAGGCCAAGGCCGATGCCAGCTTCCCTTACCGCCGCCACCGGGTGCGGCATTACGTCACCAACCTCGTGCTCGAGATCGACGGCGATACCGCGCGCTCGACCTCATACTGGTGGGAATTCAACAACGACGCGCGCGCCGGACGGCCCTATCTCGGCACTTACGGCCATTACGAGGACGAGCTGAAGCGAGTGAACGGCCGCTGGCTGTTCGCCCACCGGAAGGTCTTCAACGAGGAGAACCCGGCGCTGCGGGCGAGCGACGAGAACCCGGTCTATCGACCTTAGTGCCCGGGGAAATCGACGAGCGCTTCCGCCTCGATCCCGGCGGCGCGCAGAGCGTCGGCCCCGCCGAGATCCGGAAGGTCGATCACGAACAGCGCATACTCGACAACCGCGCCGGCCTGGCGCAGCAGCTTGGCGCCGGCGAGCGCGGTGCCGCCGGTGGCGATCAGGTCGTCGACCAGCAGGACGCGCTCGCCTTTGTCGATCGCAGCGGGGTCGAGCTCGATCCGTGCGGCACCGTATTCGAGCGCGTAATCGATGCCGATCGTCTCGCCCGGCAGCTTGCCGGCCTTGCGCAGCGGCACGAAGCCGATCCGCAGCCGTGCCGCGATCGCCGCGCCGAAGATGAAGCCGCGCGCCTCGATACCGGCGACCGCTGCAGCACGAGTGTTGGCCGCCCGCTCGACGAGATGGTCGATCGTTGCCGCCAGCCCTTCGTCGTGAGCGATCAGCGTGGTGATATCGCGGAACTGGATACCGGCCGCCGGAAAGTCCGGGATCGTGCGGATCAGGGCCTTCAGTTCGTCCGTGGTCATCGCAGGCCCCCTCCGGCTCGCTCCGCTCGCCGCGAAGCGGACGGAGGGGGCCTGTCAGGAAACCCCGTCCGCCTCAATCCTTGCGCCGCTTCGGCACCACCGGAGCCCAGACCTGCTTCTTGGCCAGCCAGGCGAGCACGGTGGCGAAGAGCAGGAAGCCGAGCACGGCCCAGCCGGTCTGCTTGCGCTTGATCAGCGTAGGCTCGGCGGTCCAGGTCAGGAACGCGGCGACGTCCTTCGCCATCGCCTCGCGCGTGTTCGGGCTGCCGTCGGCAAAGGTCACCTGACCGTCGGTGAGCGGCGGCGCCATCGCGATGTTGAGGTTGGCGAAATACGGATTGTAATAGAGGCCTGTGCCCGTCTTCGCGTCGGGGAACTCGCGCAAGAGCTCGGCCGGCTGCTCCTGGTAACCGGTCAGCAGCGAGTAGATGTAAGCCGAGCCGTCATGCCGCGCCTTGGCCATCAGCGATAGATCCGGCGGAATCGCGTTGTTGTTGGCGGCGCGCGCGGCGACGTCGTTGGCGAACGGCCGCGGGAAGTAGTCGGTCGGCGTGCCTGGGCGGGTGTTCGTCTCGCCGGTGTTCGGGTCGATCCCCGGCACCGTCCAGCTTGCCGCGGTCGCCTTCACTTCGGCCTCGCTGTAGCCGAGCTGCCCGAGGTCGCGGAAAGCGACGTACTTGAGCGAGTGACAGGCCGAGCAGACCTCCTTGTAGACCTGGTAGCCGCGTTGGAGCTGCGCCAGATCCCACTTGCCGAACGCGTCGTCGTGCGCGAAGCTTACTTCCTTCGGATGCTCGTGAAACGCGTGCTCGACGGTTTCTTCCGCCGGCTCCGTGATCTGCGCGTACGCGCCCCAGCCGAACGCCCACACCACCGCAGCGGTGAAGCCGAGCCCGATGAGAATGCCGAACAGCCGGATCATTGCGTCGTTCTTTCCTTATTCCGCGCTCAGGTCGCCGGCGTCGTGTTTTCGCCCAGCACCGCCTTCTTGTCCTCGCCGAGCACCGCCTCGGTGATCGAGAACGGCAGTGGCTCGGGCCGCTCGAGCCACGAGAGGATCGGCAGGATGACCAGGAAGTGCAGGAAGTAGTAAGCGGTCGCGATCTGGCTCGCCATCACATAGGGCTCTTCGGCCGCGGCGCCGCCGCAGTAGAACAGCACCGCCATCGCCGGGATCAGCCCGAACCAGAAGAACTTGCGGAACAGCGGCCGGTAGTGACCCGAGCGCACCGGCGACTTGTCGAGCCAGGGCAGGAAGAACCACACCAGGATCGAGCTGAACATCGCCAGCACGCCCCACAGCTTGGCTGGCAGGATGAAGTCCACGGTGAACGCGCGCAGGATCGCGTAGAACGGCCAGAAGTACCATTCGGGCACGATGTGCGCCGGGGTCGAGAGCGGGTTCGCCTCGATGTAGTTGTCCGGATGGCCGAGCGCGTTCGGCCAGAAGAACACCAGCGCGGCGTAGAGGATCAGGAACACGCCGAGCCCGAAGCCGTCCTTCGCCGTGTAGTACGGGTGGAACGGCACGGTGTCGCTCTCGCTCTTCACCTCGACGCCGGTCGGATTCGACGAGCCGGGGATATGCAGCGCCCAGATATGCAGGATGACCACGCCGACGATCACGAACGGCAGCAGGTAGTGCAGGGAGAAGAAGCGGTTGAGCGCTGCGTTGTCCGGAGCGTAGCCGCCGAGGAGCCAGATCTGGATCGGCTCCCCGACCACCGGGATCGCGCCGAACAGGCCGGTGATGACCTTGGCGCCCCAGAAGCTCATTTGCCCCCACGGCAGCACGTAACCCATGAAGGCGGTCGCCATCAGCAGCAGGAAGATGACCACGCCGAGCAGCCAGACCATCTCGCGCGGGGCCTTGTACGAGCCGTAGAAGAAGCCGCGGAAGATGTGCAGGTAGATGACGACGAAGAACATGCTGGCGCCGTTGGCGTGCGCGTAGCGCAGCATCCAGCCCCAGTTGACGTCGCGCATGATGTGCTCGGCCGAAGCGAAGGCGACGCCGGCGTTGGCCGCGTAGTGCATCGCCAGGATGATTCCGGTGACCAGCTGCAGCACCAGGCAGAACCCGGCGAGAACGCCGAAATTCCACATGTAGTTGAGATTGCGCGGCACTGGGTAGCCGGCGCCGATCGCGTTGTAGATCAGACGAGGCAGCGGCAGCTTCTCGTCGAGGTACCGCATGAACGGCACCTGGGGTTGGTATTCGCGGGCCCAGGGGAAGCTCATCAGGCGGACTCCTGCCCGATCACGATGACGGTGTCGGTGGTGAAAGCGTAAGCCGGCACCTCGAGATTGGCCGGCGCGGGGCCTTTGCGGATGCGTCCGGCGGTGTCGTAGTGCGAACCGTGGCACGGGCAGAAGTAGCCGCCGAACTCGCCGCGGTTCTCACCTTCGCCGGCGCCGAGCGGAACGCAGCCGAGATGGGTGCACACGCCCATGGTGACGAGCCAGTTGCCGTGGCCTTCCTTGGTGCGCTCGCGGAGCGTCTGCGGATCGCGCAGGCTGTCGACCGGGACGGCCTCCGCCGACGCGATCTCGGCATTGGTCAGATTGCGCACGAACACCGGTTGCTTGCGGAACACCGCCTTGACCGCCTGTCCGGGCTCGATCGCCGAAATGTCGAGCTCGGTGGTGGATTCGGCCAGCACATCCTTCGACGGAGCCATCTGGCTGATCAACGGATAGAGCGTAGCGACGCCGCCGACGCCCGCGGTGGCGACCGCCGCGATGTTGATGAAATCGCGGCGACGGACGCCTTCCCCGGCGGCGAGCGCTTCGGGTGGGGCGTTGCCTGTGGTGGTTGCCATTACCTTGCCTTGCCTGCCGATTCCGCCGGGCGAGCGCCGAACGCGGAACCGAAGAAAATTCGACCAGCCGCGCTCCTCCGAGGCCCCCGGGGGCGCGACTTGGCGCGGCTGATAGACGAGCCGACCGGCCATGCCAACAGACATTTTGGCGGGATTATGACCGGCTAGTCGGCCAGCCCGATCAGCGAGAATTGCCGCCCGTAAGCAGGCTCGCCGCGATGCGTGGCACGGCGGTAGGAGAAGAAGCGGTCCTCGTCGGTATAAGTGTCGAGACCGAGCCGCTCGACCGTGCCGATCCCGACGTTTCCGAGGCGCGCGGCGGCATAGCCTTCGAGATCGAACTGCCAATGTCCTGGGCGCCCGGGAGCGAAGAAGGCATCGTCATCGAGGCCGAAGTTCTCGCGAAACCTGGCATCTACCTCGTAGCTCGGCTGAGCGATCGCCGGTCCGATCGCAGCCGCGATCCGCGAACGGTCGGCGCCGAGCCGTTCCATCGCCGCCACCGTGTTCTCGAGCACTCCGCCATGCGCGCCGCGCCAGCCGGCATGCGCCGCGCCGATCACGCCGGCCTCGCGGTCGGCGAACAGAACAGGCGCGCAATCCGCGGTGACGACGCCAAGCAAGAGCCCGGGCCGGTCGGTCACCATCGCGTCCGCGCGCGGACGCTCGTCGTGAGGCCAGGGCGCGTGGACTTCGACCGCATCGGGGGAATGAACCTGATAGACGGTCGCGAGGCGTGCCCCGGCCAGAACTGCTTCGACGGCGCGGCGGCGGTTTTCGGCGACCGCTTCGGCGTCGTCCTCGGCGCCGTGGCCGATGTTGAGCCCGGCGATTGGGCCCGTCGACACGCCGCCGCGCCGGCCGAGGAAGCCATGCGGCAGGCCGGCGAGCGCCTTGGAGCGAATGACCTCGACTTCGTCAGCCAAGGCTGCGGGTGACCTGCTCGTAAGTGTCGCGGCTCAGCTTCGGCGCGGCGGCGATGCGTTCGAGCTCGCTTCGCATCAGGGCCGCGCGGATCGGCTCGATCCGCCGCCAGCGGCCGAGCGGCGGAACGAAGCGCGCCGCGGTCTGCGGGTTGATCGGATCGAGCGCGAGAATCAGGTCGGCGATCAGCCGATAGCCCTCGCCGCTTTCCGCGTGGAACCCGTGCGGCGCGCCGGTGAAGGCCATGTAGAGCGAGCGCACCCGGTTGGGATTGCGCAAGGTAAAATCGGGATGCTCGGAGAGCGCCTTGACGTGCTCGAGCACCTCGGGGTGCAGCGATTGCGCCTGAATGGCAAACCACTTGTCGACCACTAGGTCATTGCTGCGATAGCGGTTGTAGAAGTCTAGCAGCTTGTGCGTGCGCTCGGGCGTCCGCAGGCCGGCGAGCACCATCAGCGCGCCCTGGCGGTCGGTCATGGTCTCGGCCGCGTCGTATTGCGCCGCGGCCATCCCGTTGGCCCGCTCAGGCGAACCGGCCGCAAGGAACACCAGCGCCTGGGTCTTGAGCTTGCGCGCCCCCTTGGCGACAGCGTCCTGCCCACCGCTCACGGCGCTCGCCCGCTCATGCAGCGCGACGAGCTCGTATTCGAGCGAAGACCCGATCCAAGCTTTGAGCCCCTCCCGTTCCCGATGAATCGCGGCCGGGTCGGCGACCAGCATCTGTTCCATAAGGTAGGAGTGACCCGGAAGGATCATCAGCTCGCCGCGCATCAGGTCATCGAGCCGCTCGTCGGCCAGAATCTCCGCGAAAGCGCTGCGAATCGCTTCGCGCCCGGCTGTTCGTTCGCCTTCCCCGATCGAGCCATCCCAAGCGTCGCGCAAATGGCCGACAACCAGATCCTGCATCGCTTCGTAGCGCGCGAACGGATCGTCGTCGTGCGCAGCGAGGAACACGAGATCGTCCGTCGGCACGTCGCGCTCGATCGCGACGGGCGCCGAGAAGCCGCGATTGATCGACAACACGGGAGGCGCGCCGAAGCCAGGAAAGCTCAAGCTCGCTTGAGCATGCTCGAGCGTAACCAGTTGTTCACCATGGTGTTTCCCGGATTCCCGGTCGAACAGCGCCAGCCTGAGTGGAATCGGGACCGGCTGCTTGTCCGGCTGGCCAGGTGTCGGCGGGACGTCCTGCTTCAAATGCAGGGTCGCGGTGTCGCCGTCGTGCTCGAGCCGCACCGAGACCTTCGGCGTGCCCGCCTGGGCGTACCATAGCCGGAACTGGCCGAGGTCGAGCTCGGCCCCATCCTCGATCGCCTGAATGAAATCCTCGCAGGTCGCCGCCTGCCCGTCGTGGCGCGCGAAATAGAGGTCGCAGCCGGCACGGAACCGCTCGGGACCGGCCAGCGTGCGCATCATGCGGATCACTTCGGCGCCCTTATTGTAGACCGTCGCGGTGTAGAAGTTCGAGATCTCGCGGTAGCTGTCGGGCCGGATCGGGTGCGCGAGCGGGCCCGAATCCTCGGGGAACTGCACCGCGCGCAGCACGCGCACGTCCTCGATCCGTTTGACCGGCGCCGAGCCCATGTCCTGGCTGAACAGCTGGTCGCGCAGCACGGTGAAGCCTTCCTTAAGGCTCAATTGGAACCAGTCGCGGCAAGTGACTCGGTTGCCCGACCAGTTGTGGAAGTACTCGTGCCCTATCACCCCTTCGATCGCATCGTAGTCGCCGTCGGTCGCGGTCTCGACGTCGGCGAGCACGTACTTGGTGTTGAAGACGTTGAGCCCCTTGTTCTCCATCGCCCCCATGTTGAAGTCGCTGACCGCGACGATGTTGAAGGTGTCGAGGTCGTACTCGCGGCCGAAGGTGTCCTCGTCCCACTTCATCGAGCGCTTGAGCGAATCCATTGCGTGCTGGGTGCGACCCAGGTCGCCTTCGCGGACCCAGATGCCGAGATCGACCTTGCGGCCGGACATCGTGGTGAAGCTGTCCCGATTGGCGACAAGCTCGCCGGCGACGAGCGCGAAGAGATAGCACGGCTTGGGCCAGGGATCGTGCCATTCGGCCCAGTGCGTGCCGTTCTCTTCGCCCGCGGCTTCGCGGTTGCCGTTGCAGAGCAGGACAGGGAACCGGTCCTTGGGCCCGCTCATCCGCACGCGATAGGTCGAAAGCACGTCGGGACGATCCGGGAAGTAAGTGATTCGCCGGAAGCCCTCGGCCTCGCACTGGGTGCAAAGCATGCCGTTCGACGCATAGAGTCCCATCAGCTGGCTGTTGGCCGCAGGGGCGATCTCGGTCGCGATCTCGATCTGGTGGGTGTCCTCGGTCAGCGGCACGATCAGATCGTCGCCGTCAAGGCTCCACGAATTGATCGCCTGGCCGTCGACGACGACTTCGAGCGGAGTCAGCCCGTCGCCGTTGAGGCGGATCGTCGGGCTTACGGGCATTTTGGCGTTGCGCTGCACGGTCAGCGCCGAGCGGACGCGCGTCTTGTCGAGGCCGAGTTCGAATTCGAGACGAACCTCGGGCACCAGCCAAGCGAAGGGCACGTAATCTTCGCGGCGGATCAGCAACGGCTCCTTGGGCTCGGGGGCCGCATCGGCCATCTCGGGGTTGCCGTCGGGGGTCGAGGGAGTGCGGGCTACGTCCATGGCTTGGCCTTTAGGTGCTTTCGCTGGTTCGTCTAGCGCGTAGAACGCCCTCATGCCGCATCTGTTCATCTTCGGCCTCGGCTATTCGGCGAGGTGCCTGCGTGTAGCGTTGGAAGCGCGGCGCTGGCGGGTGACGGCGACCGGACGCAACGCCGAGCTCGACTTCGCGGACGATGTCGGGGTGCGCGCCGCGTTGGGGACGGCAAGCCACGTGCTATCCTCAGTGCCGCCGGACGAGGCGGGCGACCCGGTGCTGGAACGCTACGGCGATACGCTGGCGCACGGCTGGCTCGGCTACCTGTCCTCGACCGGCGTCTACGGTGACACCGGCGGCGCCTGGGTCGACGAAAGCGCCCCCGTCGGAACCGGCCGTCGCACGGCGCGGGCAGATGCAGATGCCGCCTGGCTCGAACGCGGTGCGCGGGTGTTTCGGTTGCCAGGCATCTACGGCCCCGGCCGCAGCGTTCTTGGACGGGTCGCCGAAGGCCGTGCGCACCGCATCGACCTTCCCGGCCAGGTGTTCAGCCGCGTGCATGTCGACGACATCGCCTCTGGCGTGATTGCCGGGCTCGCGGGGCCGCGCGGGGCCTACAACCTTGCCGACGACCTGCCGGCGAGCCAGAACGCGGTCGTAGAGGAGGCTTGCCGCCTGCTCGGCGTAGCACCGCCGCCGCTGCAATCGCTCGACGCGGCCGGTCTCTCGCCGCAGGCGCGGGCCTTCTATTCCGAGAACCGCCGGGTCGCGAACGGCAAGGCGAAGCGCGTGCTCGGCTGGCGGCCGACCTTTGCGACTTATCGCGAAGGGCTCAGGGCGTGTCTGACGGCGCCGCCCGTCCCCTGAGCGCCACGACCATGCCGACAAGGGCGAGCACTGCACCGAGTACCGCCAGCGCGGACCAGCGATAGCCTTCGAACAGCGTCGACAGCCCCATTGCGACGACGGGCACCAAGACGCCGTTGTAGGCAGCGCGGCCCGGGCCAAGGTCGCGGATCAGGCGGAAGTAGAGCGGAAAAGTGACCACCGAGCCGAGGATGGCGAGGTAAGCCACTCCGCCCCAGTAGCGCGCGGATTCGGGAAACACGGGCGGCCCGGCCATGACCCAGGCGTAGGCCGCGTCGAGCAGCATACCCCACAGCATCGCCCACGCGAGCAGGACCACCAACGACTCCTTGCGCGCCGACTTCGCCGCCTGCAGCACGTTCGCGACCGATGCCGCGAGCAGGCCGAACGCGGTCAGCAGCACACCGAGGCCGACCCTGATGGTATCTGGGCCCGTCGGCGGCGCCTCGCGCGCTTCGTGGACGAGCAGCAGCGCGATCCCGGCAAGCCCGATCAGCGAGCCGGCTAGGAACCGCGCGGTGATCGGCTGGCCGAGAAAGATCCGCGCGAGCAGGGCATTGGGCAACATCAGCAGGCCGTAGAGGACCGCCACTACGCCTGAGGTCAGGTGAATCTCCGCCTGATAGACGAGATTGTAGTTGAGGAAGAACTGGCTGAACCCGACCGCCAGCGCGAGCCCATGGCCGGCGCGCGTCAGGCTGAATCCGCGCCGCCCGAACGCGGCGAGGGCGAACATGCCCGCGCTGGCGATGGCGAACCGGTACGTCACCGACCAGCTCGGCGGAGCATCCGCCAGCTGGTCCTTGATCGCGTACCAGGTCGAGCCCCAGATCAGCGCCACGAGCAGAAACGGCAGCGCGATCTCCGCCCGCAACAAGGCGTGGCGGGAGCCCTCGGCGCCGGTCACAGGTTTTCGATCGCCCGGGCGAGTGCCCGTGCATCCTTGTCCTTCGTGTCCCAGGCGGCGACGAAGCGCGCGGCGTCGGGGCCCCAATCGTAGAACCCGAAGCCCTGCGCGCGTAGCGTCTCGCGCTCGGCCACCGTGCAGCGAAGGAACACTTCGTTGGCCTCGACCGGATGGAGCAGCCGCCGGCCGCCCGCGCTGCCGATCTCGGCTGCCGCGGCATTGGCGGCGCGGGCATTGGCGAGCCACAGATCGCCTTCGAGCATGGCCAGCAGTTGCGCCGCGAGATAGCGGCCCTTCGACTGCAGGTGACCTGCACGCTTGCGGCGGTAACGCGCGAGATCGGCGAGCGCGGGATCGAAGAACACGATCGCTTCCGCATTCATCGCGCCGTTCTTGACGCAGCCGAAGCTGAGCGCGTCGATATCGCCGCAGGCGTCGGCCGCGGCGCAACCGAGGAAAGCGGACGCATTGGCGAAGCGCGCACCGTCCATGTGCAGCCCAAGCCCTCGTTCTCGAGCCAGTGCAGTCAGCGCCCCGAGTTCGTCCGGGCGGTAGCAGCGACCGTATTCGGTCGCCTGAGTCAGCGACAATGCGTGGACCTGGACCTGGTGGACATCGTCGCGGATCGGATCGAGCACCGCGCGGACCGCCACTGGCGTCAGCTTGGCGCCCTCCCCATTGGCCAGCACCAGCTTGGCACCGTGAAGATAGAAGCCGGGCGCCCCGCCTTCGTCCACCTCGACGTGCGCCTCGCAATGGCACAGCACAGCGCCGTGCGGCTGAACCATCGTGGCGAGCGCAAGGCAATTGGCGGCCGTGCCGGTCGCGACCCAGAGCGCCGCAACCTCGCGCCCGAACAGTTCCGAAAACGCGCCGTCGAGCCGGCGGCTTATCGCGTCGGTGTCGTAGGGCGTATCGGCGGTGTCGGCATCCCGCAGCGCCTGCCAGACTTGCGGATGGACCGCGGCCGCATTGTCGGACAGGAACTGCATGCGGAACGCCATGGCTCGCTGCGGTGTTCGAGGCAAGAAGGAGACCCGTGCCTATGCCCGATGCGATCGCCATCACCCGCACCGACGAGACGACCCACGGCGACTATCGCGCCGAGCTGCCGGGCGCCGATCGCCCCGCAGTGCTGACCTGGCGCGCGCTCGGACCGCTCAGGGTCGCCAATCACACGTTCGTGCCGCCGGCGATGCGCGGGCGCGGCGTGGCGCAGCAACTGGTCGAGGCGCTGGTGGCGGATGCCCGCGGGCAAGGCTTCAGAATCGTCCCGCAATGCAGCTACGTCGAAGTATTGTTCCGGCGCCATCCCGAATGGGCCGACGTGCTCGCCGCGCCCGACAGCTAAGGCAACCGCGAGAAGTCCACGTTCGCGATGCTGTCGAGAGCCGCGCGCCGAATCGCGCGCGCATCCTCGAGCGGGATGCCGTCGATCTCGAGCGAGCCGCCCGCGACTCCGAACCTGACGTCCGCATAACCGCGGCGGCGCGCGAGCGGACCCTGGGCGATCTCCACCGACTGCAGCTTCACACGCGAGGCGATGTCGAGCCGCGGGGCGAGCCAGCCGCGGCGGACGAAGATGTGGCGTCCGTCCACGGCGTGGCGATCGCGGCGCCACAGGAAATACTCGCGCATGGCGAAGAGCCCGCCGAGCGCGATGAGGGCAGCGGATACGAGCAAGGGCAGCTCCAGCGGCCGCCCGAGCAAAGAGTTCACGATTGGCACCGCCAACGCGGCGAGTCCGAGCGGGACGACGGCGAGCATGGCCTGGTCGAACCGGTGCTTCGCGCTCGGGCGTCGCCAGGCCGCGTCCGAGCCCGGCAGCTCGAAACCGGTGACTTCGACGACCGGCGCGATCTCGTCCATCTGGGCGAACGGCACTACGACATGGTTCCCGGCCTTAGCGTCCTGAGCCAGGCTGACCACGCCGAGGCCATGCCAGCCAAAGCGGCGGCGCAGGATTCCGCTCGTCACCTTGAGCGCCTGCACGCGGTGGATCGGCATGACCACATCGGTGCGGGTCAGTAGACCGCGGCGTCGGCGCAGCCCCTTGGGCGTCTCCTCGAGCCGGAAGCCGTAGTCGCGCAGCACCGTGCGGCCGATCCCGGTGACGAGGCCGACAATCGCCAGCGCGGCAATCGCCAGGCCCGCGCCGACTACCTGTGCCGCGAAACCCAGCTCGCGCAGCCAGTGGCCGGGTCCGGCGAACAGCTCGAACCAGCGGCGATAGTCCCAGATGTCGAACGGCAGCAGGAAGTCGAACTGCTGCGCCAGGCCGCCGAGCACCGCGAACACGACCAGGGAGAATTCGAACAGGCCGAACGTCGCAAGCCGCCGGACGTCCATCGCGAAGAGAATGCGGTTTCCGACTTCGGGCCCGGCCTCGAGTTCGCCTGCGGAGGCCGCCTGGCCGCTCTTGCGCGCCCGCACCGTCTCGCGCAGCGCGGCGCCTTCGGCTTCGGTGACATAGCCGATCTTGACCTCGTCCTTGCCGCCGGCGCCGGTTTCGAACTTGACCTCGGCCATGCCGAACAGTCGCGGCACGGGCGCCTGCTCGAGGCTGACGTCCTGGATGCGCTCGTAAGGCACCGAGCGCGCGGTGCGATTGAACAGGCCCCTCTCGACCCTGATGTCGTCGTCGCCGACGCGATACCGGAAGTGACGCCAGGCAACGTACGTGAACAAGGAATTGATCGCGACCATGCCGGCGATCGCCGGAACAACGAAGGCTCCGCCGCCATCCCAGCCTTGCGTGCCGAACAGCATCGCCACCGCCGGGAAGATCAGGTTCTTGAGACCGGTGATGGCGCGCACCACGAAGCTCAGCGGGCTGGTCCGCCGCCATTCTTCGGGCGACTGGCCCGCCGCTTCGCTCACATCGTCTCGCGCTTGACGTGCGCGCGGATCTCCTCGCGCATGGCCATGGCGTCGTCGTGGCCGAGGCCCGGCAGCGAGACCGAGGCGTTGTGGTTGCCCGCGGTATGCAGGACGAGAGTGGCAAGGCCGTAGCCGCGCTCGAGCGGGCCCTGGTGGACGTCGATATGCTGCACCCGGCCGAACGGCACCACGGTATCCGAACGGAACACCAGCCCGCGCACCACGCGCAGCCGGTCCACGCCCATCTGGTAGCCGCGCGCCTGGTAGCGCCTCAGAGGAACGCGGATGATCAGCCACAGCGCGAGCAAGAGCACCGGGACGAAGAAGGCTCCACGCGGCAATAGATCCGCAAGCTCGAGGACCAGCGCGACCACCACGAAAGGCAGCGCGAAGACCAGCGTGCCGATCCGCACGGCCTTGACGTAGTTCGGGTGGAGCGGCGTCAGCGCATCCCCCTCCTGGTCCCCTGGGTCCATAGGTGCGCTAGATGAACAATACACCTCGCATTGGCAAGGGAATATCGGGCAAACGGCCAGGGCGGGGAATGGTGCTGCTGGGGAGGATTGAACTCCCGACCTCACCCTTACCAAGGGTGCGCTCTACCACTGAGCTACAGCAGCGCTGGTAAGCATGTCCTGAGCGGCCGGCCTGTCGGCCAGTCGAAGGAGCGCGCCCTTTGTCTCTCGGCCCCCCGGAAGTCAAGCGGTGCTTGAGCCGCCGCGGCAATCTGGCAAGGCGTTGCCGATGAGTGAAGAGCGCAAACCCACGCGCGAGGAACGGCTGGCGGCAAAGCTGCGTGAGAACCTGCGCCGCAGGAAGGCGCAAGCGCGCGAGATGGAGCAGCCGGACCAGGCTCTTTCCAAGAAGCCGGAGGATAGCTAACGGGCGGGGCTCCTCGGAAAGGAGCGTTCGTGCCCAGCCTAATCCTCGTCCGCCACGGCCAGAGCCAGTGGAACCTCGAGAACCGCTTCACCGGTTGGTGGGACGTCGACCTGACCGACAAAGGCGCCGCTGAAGCGTCGGCGGCGGGTGAGCTGCTGCGCGACAAGGGTCTGCTCCCGACCTGCGCCTTCACTTCGCTGCAGACCCGCGCGATCAAGACGCTGCATCTGGCGCTCGAGGCCTGCGGTCGGCTGTGGATCCCCGAGACCAAGGACTGGCGGCTCAACGAACGGCATTACGGCGGGCTGACCGGCCTCGACAAGGCCGAGACCGCGGCCAGGCACGGCGACGAGCAAGTCCACCTGTGGCGCCGCAGCTTCGACCTGCCGCCGCCGGTGCTCGAGCCCGGCGGACCTTACGATCTCGCCGCCGACCCGCGCTATGCCGGAATCGCGATACCGGCGACGGAAAGTCTCAAACTGACCATCGAGCGCGTGCTGCCGTATTGGGAAAGCGACATCCGGCCGGTCCTGGCGAGCGGCGAGACGGTGATCGTCTCCGCTCACGGCAATTCGCTGCGCGCGCTGGTCAAGCACCTCTCGGGCATTTCCGATGCGGACATCACCGGGCTCGAGATTCCCACGGGCGAGCCGATCGTCTACGAATTCGACGCAGAAATGCGCGCCGGCGAGCGCCATTACCTGAAGGACCGCTAGAATGACGGCACCGGTCGCGATCGTGATGGGAAGCCAGTCCGACTGGCCAACCATGGCTCACGCGGCCCAGGCGCTCGACAAGCTCGAGGTGGCTTACGAAGCGCGGATCGTCTCCGCCCACCGCACGCCGGACCGCTTGACGGCTTTCGCCAAGGGCGCGGCGGACGAGGGCTTCAAGGTCATCATCGCGGGTGCCGGCGGTGCTGCTCACCTGCCCGGCATGGTCGCGGCGATGACGCACCTGCCGGTGCTCGGCGTGCCGGTCGAATCGAAGGCGCTCAAGGGACAGGATTCGCTGCTTTCGATCGTGCAGATGCCGGCCGGAATCCCGGTCGGCACGCTGGCGATCGGCGAAGCCGGGGCGACCAACGCCGGGCTGCTCGCCGCCGCGATCCTCGCCACCAGCGATCCCGCCCTCGCCGAACGGCTCAAGGCGTTTCGCGCGGCGCAGACCGAAGCGGTCGCCGAGCGACCGGCTTGATGATCCCACCGGGCAGCACGATCGGCATTCTCGGCGGCGGCCAGCTCGGCCGCATGCTGGCGATGGCCGCGGCGCAGCTCGGCTATCGCTGCCATGTCTATGCGCCCGAGAAGGACAGCGTCGCGGCCGAAGTCAGCGCCAGTTTCACTTGCGCCGACTGGCACGACCGCACGGCGCTGACCGAATTCGCGGCCGGCTGCGCGGTGGTGACCTACGAGTTCGAGAACGTGCCGGTCGCCCCGCTCGCGGCGATCCCAGCCGAGCGGCTCCTGCCCGGCACCCGCGCGCTCGAGGTGGCGCAGGATCGCCTCCGCGAGAAGCGTTTCGTCGAGGACCTGGGCGGCCGGCCCGCGCCCTACGTCGCAATCGACGCCGACCACGAGCTCGCCGGCGCGATCGAGCGCACCGGCACGCCCGGCATCCTCAAGACCCGCCGCGAAGGCTACGACGGCAAAGGCCAGTGGCGCCTCGCCTCGGCGCACGAGGCCGCCGGGCTGCGCGTGCCGAACGCCGGGCTGGTCTACGAAGGGCTGGTGCGCTTCGAGGCTGAATTCTCCGTCATTCTCGTGCGCGGGCGCGATGGCGAGACGCGCTTCTGGGATAGCCCGCAGAACGTCCACGAAGGCGGCATCCTCGCCCGCTCCTCACTGCCTCCTGCCGCAGGCGTCGCGGCGCAAGTCGCCGAGGCGCGCGAGCTGACCCGAAAGGTCGCGGAGGCGCTCGGCTATGTCGGGGTCCTGACGCTGGAGTTCTTCGCCACGGCACAAGGCCCGGTGTTCAACGAAATGGCGCCGCGGGTGCACAATTCGGGTCACTGGACGATCGAAGGCGCCCTCACCAGCCAGTTCGAGAACCACATCCGCGCGATCTGCGGCCTGCCGCTCGGCGACACCGCCACCCGCTTCGGGACGGTCGAAATGATCAACCTGATCGGCGACGACACCGCGCGCGCCGCCGAGCTGCTGCGCGACCCGGCGGTCCACCTGCACTGGTACGGCAAGACCGAAACCAGGCAGGGACGCAAGATGGGCCATGTGACGCGGGTGAGCTGATGCCTGAGCGGGACATCGTTTACGTGATAGCGCGCGCCGACAATGGAGTTATCGCGCGCGACGGCATGGTTCCGTGGCGCATCAAGGAAGACCTGCAGCGTTTCGTCGCCCATACCATGGGCACGCCAATGATCATGGGCCGCAAAACTTTCGAGAGCTTCCCGCAACCGTTGAAGGGCAGGCGGCATATTGTGCTCACCCGCAACCGCGACTGGTCGGCGCCAGGGGCCGAACCTGTCTACACGGTCGATGAGGCGCTCGCGCTGGCCGGAGATGGCGACATCAGCGTGATTGGTGGGGCGGAAATCTACGAGCTGTTCATGCCGTGGGCGACTCGCATCGAGCTGACCGAAGTCCACGAGGACACGACCGGCGACGTCACAATGCCCTATCCTGGACCCGGCTGGATCGAGACTGCGCGCGAGGAACGTGCCGCCGACGGCAGGTGGCCCGCGCACAGCTTCGTCACGCTTGAAAAGGGCGCCGCCAGCGCGGCGGAGCGCACGCGTTGAGGCGCAGGCTGGCCTGGGGAGCGCTCGCGCTGCTGCTCGTCGCGGGGATCGGCTTTTTTGGGGTAGTGCCAGGCTGGGTCGACCGCGACCTGAATCGGATCGACGGCCAGCCGCTGATCGCGGTTTCCGCCGAAGCCAGGGCGCTTCACTCCACGCTTGTCATCGTCGACCTGCACTCGGACAGCCTGATGTGGCGGCGCGACCTGCTCGAGCGCCACGGCCACGGGCATGAAGACTTGCCGCGCATGATCGACGGCAACGTTGCACTGCAGGTGTTTTCCTCGGTTACCAAGAGTCCGCGCGGGCTCAACTACGACCGCAACAGTGCTGATGCGCTCGACAACATCACGTTGCTGGCGATCGCCCAGCTGCAGCCCTTCAGGACGTGGAACTCGCTGACCGAACGCTCGCTGTTCCACGCCGCCAAACTCGACCGCTCCCTGCCGCGAGAGTCCGACCGGCTGATCGGAGTGACGCGGCCTGGCCACGTCGACATGTTGGTCGACCGACGCGAGCTGGCCGGCAAGGGCTACCCGGTCGGAGCGATGCTTTCGGTCGAAGGGCTGCATAATCTCGAAGGTAAGGCGGAGAACCTCGACCGGCTTCATGCCGCTGGGTTTCGCATGGCGGGCCTGACGCATTTCTTCGACAACGAGCTCGCCGGGTCGATGCACGGTGAGACCAAGGGCGGCCTGACCGAGTTCGGGCGCGGGATCGTGCGGCGGATGGAGGACATCGGCATGATCGTCGACCTCGCGCACTGCAGCCGGCAATGCGTCGCCGAGGTGCTCGCGATGGCGCGCCGGCCGGTGATATCGAGCCACGGCGGCGTCCAGGCGACCTGTGACGTCAACCGCAACCTGACTGACGCCGAGATCCGCGGCGTGGCCCGCACCGGCGGGCTGATCGGGATCGGTTACTGGGACGGTGCGGTCTGCGGTACCTCGCCGCGCGATATCGCCAAGGCGATGCGGCACGTGCGCGACATTGTCGGGATCGAGCACGTCGCGCTTGGCAGCGACTTCGACGGCTCGGTGACGACGCGGTTCGATGCCGCCCAGCTCGTCCAGGTAACCCAGGCGCTGCTCGACGCAGGCTTCACCCCCGACGAGATTCGCGCGGTGATGGGCGGCAACGCGCTGCGAGTGATCCGCGCCGGTATCGCTCCCCTCGCGCCAGTGGGAGGAGGAGCGTGACCCGGCTCGGTCACCGCGACACGATGCCTGAGTCGTTGCGCGGCGCGATCGTGGCGCTCGGCAACTTCGACGGGTTCCACCTCGGGCACCAGGCGGTCGTGTCCGAAGCCGTGGAATGGGCGCGGAGCGAAAGCCGCCCGGCGATCGTCGCCACCTTCGATCCTCACCCGGTGCGTCATTTCGCCCCGCATGTGCCATGGTTCCGCCTGACCACGCTCGACCAGCGCGAGGAGCTCTTCGCGGCGGCCGGCGCGGACGCGATGCTGGTGTTCCAGTTCGACGACGAGCTGGCGGCGACGACGGCCCGGGATTTCGTCGCCGAGCTGCTTGCCCGGGACATCGGCGCCGCGGGGGTGGTAACCGGCGAGGACTTCACCTTCGGCAAGGGCCGCGGCGGCGATGTCGCGCTGCTCGCCGACGAGGGGGCGCGGCACGGCGTGTCGGCGCGAACCGTCGGTCCGGTCACCGAGGGCGGCCTGGCGGTCTCCTCGAGCCGCATCCGCGACGCGCTCAAGGCCGGCGACTGCGAGACGGCGGCGCGGCTGATGACCCGGCCTTTCGCGGTGCGCGGCACAGTCCAGCATGGCGACAAACGCGGACGCGCGATCGGCTATCCGACCGCCAACCTCGAGCTCGGCACCTACCTGCGACCGCGGTACGGCATCTATGCGGTGACCGGGCGCGTGATCGGGAGCGGCGAGCTCCTCAAGGGCGCCGCCAACCTCGGCATCCGCCCGAGCTTCGATCCGCCCAAGGAGCTGCTCGAGCCGTATTTCTTCGACTTTGGCGGCGACCTCTACGGCCGCGAGATCGAGGTCGCGCTGCACCACTTCCTGCGGCCCGAGGCGAAATTCGCCGACCTCGCCGAGCTTACCGCGCAAATGACCGAGGACTGCGCGCGGGCGTGGGAGCTGCTGGGCACCTGACGCAGATCCTAGCTTTTCCGCCTTGCGACCTTCCGGTGGTTTCCTTTCGGTTAGAATGACTTAGTTCTTCACGCGGCCGCATTCGATGTGACCTTTGGCGAAAGCACGACAGGGCCAGGTGGCGAACGGGAATCGGGCATGGCCATCCTCTGCCCGATACTGCACGCTGTAGGAAAGCGCTTTCCGCGCGAACAAATTGCAGTCCGCCCGCCCCGCCGCTAAGGCGCGCGCTCCATGAGCGAGCAGCGCGATTACAGAGACACGGTCTTCCTGCCGAAGACCGACTTCCCGATGAAAGCCGGCCTTCCGCAGAAGGAGCCGGGCATTCTCGCGCGCTGGGAAGCCGAGGGGCTTTACGAGCAGGTCCGCGCGGCGCGCAAAGGGCGCGAGAAGTTCATCCTCCACGACGGCCCGCCTTACGCCAACGGCGACATGCACATCGGCCACGCGCTCAACCACGTCCTGAAGGACATGGTCGTGCGCACGCAGACGCTGCTCGGCAAGGACGCGCCTTACGTACCCGGATGGGACTGCCACGGACTGCCGATCGAATGGAAGGTCGAGGAGCAGTACCGCAAGAAGAAGCTCGACAAGGACCAGGTCCCGGTCGAGGAATTCCGCGCCGAGTGCCGCGCCTATGCGCAGCACTGGGTCGACACCCAGCGCGAGCAATTGAAGCGCCTCGGCATCGGCGGCGACTGGGACAATCCCTACCTGACGATGCACTTCGAGGCCGAAGCGACGATCGTGCGCGAGCTCTTGAAGTTCGCCGAGAGCGGCCAGCTTTACCGCGGCGCCAAGCCGGTGATGTGGAGCCCGGTCGAGAAGACCGCGCTGGCCGAGGCCGAGGTCGAGTACGAGGATATTGTCTCGACCCAAATCGACGTGGCGTTCGAGATTGTCGAGAGCCCGATTGAGGTTTTGGTAGGTGCCAAGGCCGTCATCTGGACGACCACCCCTTGGACAATCCCCGCCAACCAAGCGATCGCCTATGGTCCGGACATCAAATATCTTCAGGTTGTCCTCGACTGCTTTGCAAGCTCATCGGCGCTGAGCGAGGAAGAACTCCTCGAGGAGAACCGCAAAGCGAATGCGAGATTCGCGGATAGCGTGTTCCTGATTGCCGTCGGGCGCGTCGATGAGTTCGCTAAGGCGATCGAGCAGCAGCTGAACGTGGACCACGGCCGCCCGAGAGAAGTCCTTCACATCCGTGTGAAGCCGGACGTCTATCGCATGGTTATTGACGGCTCCGACCTCGCCGGCACCGTCGCCCGCCACCCGATGCACCACCTTGGCGGGTTCTACGCGGAGCCGCGGCCGTTCCTGCCGGGCGAGTTCGTCACCACCGAGACCGGCACCGGTCTCGTGCACATGGCGCCCGACCACGGCGAGGACGATTTCGAGCTGTGCCGCGCGCACGGGCTCGAGCCCAAGTTCGTGGTCGAGGCCGACGGCCGCTACCGCGAGGATTGGGCTTGGCTGCCGCGCACCGACGAACGCTCGATGTCGGTGATCAACCCCAAGTTCAACGCACCCGACGGGCCGGTCTGCGCCGACTTGCGCGCGGCAGGCGCTCTCCTCAGCGCGTCCACCGATTATCAGCACAGTTATCCCCACAGCTGGCGCTCGAAAGCCAAGGTGATCTTCCGCTGCACGCCGCAGTGGTTCGTGCCGATGGACAAGCCGATCCTCGAGCATCTCGACAGCCGGCCCGAGCAGCGCTGGGAGAACGAAGGCGGCGCGCAGGAGCCGCCCGAGACGCTACGCCAGCTCGCGCTCGAAGCGCTCGGCCAGACCCGCTTCGTCCCCGAGAAAGGCCGCAACCGGATCGGCTCGATGGTCGAGCAGCGGCCGGACTGGGTGCTCAGCCGCCAGCGCGCCTGGGGCGTGCCGATCACGCTGTTCGTAAACCGCAAGACCGGCGAGTACCTGGTCGATCCCGAAGTCAACGCGCGGATCGTCGCGGCGATCAGGGAGAAGGGCGTCGACGCCTGGTCCGACGCCAACGCGCGGGCCCTGCTCGGCAACGCTTACGACGCGGCCGACTATGAGCGGATCGTCGACATTCTCGACGTGTGGTTCGATTCCGGTTCGACCCACGCCTTTGTGCTCGAATCCGGCCGCTGGCCCGACTTGCAGTGGCCCGCCGATCTCTATCTCGAAGGCTCCGACCAGCACCGCGGCTGGTTCCAAAGCTCGCTGCTCGAGAGCTGCGGCACGCGCGGCCGGGCGCCGTACAAGGCGGTGCTGACTCACGGCTTCACGATGGACGCCGCGGGCAAGAAGATGTCGAAGAGCGTCGGCAACACCGTCGATCCCAACAAGGTGATGGAGGAATACGGCGCCGACATCATCCGCCTCTGGGCGCTGTCGGTCGATTACACCGAGGACCACCGGATCGGGCCCGAGATCCTCAAGGGCGTCGCCGACCAGTACCGCAAGCTGCGCAACACCTTCCGCTACCTGCTCGGCGCGCTCGATGGGTTTGCGGAAGCGGAGCGCGTGCCGGTCGAGGACATGCCCGAGCTCGAGCGCTACGTGCTCGCGCTTCTGGCTGAGCTCGACGCCAAGCTGCGCCAGGCGGTGGATGATTTCGATTTCAACACCTACACCCGCGCGCTGATCGATTTCTGCAACGAGGACCTGTCGGCGTTCTACTTCGACATCCGCAAGGACCGCCTCTACTGCGACGCGCCCAGCGACCTGGCTCGCCGCGCCTATCGCACGGTGCTCGACACGCTGTTCCACGCGCTGATCCGCTACGCCGCGCCGGTCATGGTCTTCACGGCGGAGGAAGTGTGGCAGAGCCGCTATCCCGAGGGCGGCAGCGTGCATTTGCTGGAATGGCCGGAAATTTCGTTCGGTGATGATGCCAGCGAATTTACGAACCCGGAATTGATCAAGTTCAACCGACACAAGGAGTGGGAGGATCTTCGCGCCCTGCGCGACAGCATCCTTGGCGAGATAGAGCCACTGAGGCGAGAAAAAGTGATCGGCTCGAGCCTTGAGGCTAAGGTCACGATTCAGCGAGGTTCATTACGTCAAAGTCCCGCAGAATTGGCTGAATTGTTCATCGTTGCATCAGTCGATTTTGGAGATGTTGCGCAGGTGACCCGGACTACCGATCATAAATGCGGTCGCTGCTGGCGCCATCTCCCCGAAGTGTCCGAGGATGGCGCGCTGTGCCATCGCTGCGAGGACGCCGTCGCCCAGCTGGATGCCGTCTCGTGAGCCGGTCCTGGCGCAACCGTGCGATCGGGCTCGTGCTCGCCGCGATCGTCTACGGCCTCGACCGTTGGATCAAGGAAATGGTCGTCGGCCCGTGGCGGCTGCGCGAGGTCGGAGTGATCGACCTGCTGCCGTTCTTCGATCTGCGCTGGACGCAGAACTTCGGCGTGTCGCTCGGCATGTTCGAGGCGACATCGCCCGAGATGCGCTGGGGCCTGGTCGCGGTGACGGGGTTGATCGCCATCGTGGTGTTCGTTTGGATGCTGCGCGAACGCGTCCTGTTCGAGATCGCCGGCCTCGGCCTGATCCTCGGCGGCGCCATCGGCAACATCCAGGACCGGTTCAAGCTCGGCTACGTGATCGACTATGCCGACCTGCACTTTCGGGGCATCCCCCCATATCTCTGTCCGAGCTACGAGGACGGCGTATGTCGTCCGTTCCTGATCTTCAACGTCGCCGACGCGGCGATCACGATCGGGGTGCTGATAATCCTTGCCCGCGCGCTGTTCATGCGCGAGAAACCGCCAGCCCCGCAGGGGGAAAATCACGCGCCGCAAGCGGAGCTGCCGGTCGACCAATCCGCGGAGAATTCCTGACATGCCGAAGGCCACCAAGATCATCCTCGTCGCATCGGGCGCCGCCTTGCTCGCTTCGTGCGGCAGCGGCGGCGTGCTCAGCCGCGAGCGGCCCGACGAGTTCGCCGTGCAGCGCCAGGCGCCGCTGGTGGTCCCGCCCGACTTCGCGCTCACCCCGCCGCAGCCCGGCGCCCCGCGCCCGGCCGAAGGCACGGCGGCGCAACAGGCTCTGGACGCGCTGTTCGGCGGCCCGTCGCCCCGCAGCGCGGCCGAGACCAGCGCGCTCGACCGCGCCGGCGAGTCCGAGCCCGGCATCCGCTCGGCGGTCGGCGATCCGGGCACCTTCACGGTCGACAAGGGCACCACCACCCGCACCATCATCGCCGCGCCCGAGGGCGACGGCCAGGACGCGCGGGCGGTTATTCCCGGCTGATCGCCGGGAATAACCTTTCATTTGATTGCGCCTCAAGCGCCGGCGCGGCCCACCCGGGCCGCTTGGCTATCCTCGCGCCTTCGGCGCTGCGGGCGGCCGTTCGGCCTTGCGGTCCGCTGGTCGCGGACCGAACCACCACTTTACTGCGATGCCTGGAATGGTTCGGGCGGCGAACGGCCGCCCGCAAGCGCGAACGCGCGTCGGCCGTTAGGCCGGAAGCCAAGGGCCCTGGATGGGGCCCGCCGGCGCTTGAGGCCAAGACAAAGAACGCTCTTAGTCGGCTCTGCTGACTAAGAGCTTATCGATCTTGCGCCCATCCATGTCGACGACCTCGAAGCGCCAGCCCTGGTCGGTGAAGTGCTCGCCTTCGTGCGGCAGCTTCTTGAGCACCGAGAGGACGTAGCCCGCCGCGGTCGCGAATTCGCGGTCCTCGGAGAATTCGAGCCCGAGACGCTCGGCAAGCGCATCTGCCGGAATCGCGCCTGCGACCAGAAGCGAGCCGTCGGCGCGTTCGACCAGCATCGGCTCGTCGCCTTCGTCTTGGTGGCTGGCGAAAGTGCCGGCGATCGCGGCGAGCAAGTCGGCCGGAGTGACGATGCCTTCGAGGTGGCCGTATTCGTCGTGCACCATCGCCATCGCGGTGCCCGACTGCTGAAGCAGGCGCAGCGCGTCCATCGCATCGAGCTGGTCGGGGACTACCTCGGCCTTGCGCACTAGGGCGGCGAGCTCGACCGGCTCGCCCGCGACCATCGCCGCGAGCACGTCGCGCACCTTGACCACGCCGAGCATCTTGTCGACCGAACCGTCGGCGACGGGCAGCAGCGAATGCACCGATTCGGCGATCGTGGCGCGCGTCTCCTCCTCGCTGGCGGCGACATCGAGCCAGTCGAGCTCGGTGCGCGGGGTCATCAGCTCGCGCACCGGGCGATCGGCGAGACGCATCACGCCCGACATGATCGCCCGCTCCTGCTCTTCGATCACGCCCGAATGGGTCGCCTCGCTGAACAGCATGTGCAGTTCCTCCGCGGTCAACGAATGGCCGCCGCGATGGCGAATGCCGAGCAGCTGCATGATCAGGTTGGAAGACGTATCGAGCAGCCACACGAACGGCGCGGCCGCCGTCGCCAACCACGCCATCGGCCGTGACATCGTCACCGCGATCGGCTGCGCCGCGCGGAGCGCCAGCTGCTTGGGCACGAGCTCACCGACGACGAGGCTGAAATAAGTCGTCAGCGCGATCACCAGCACGAACCCGGCGTCGTCGGCCATCTTGGCCGGCACTCCCAGCAGCGCGAGGCGCTCCGCCGTCGGGCCGCCCAGCGTCGCGCCCGAGTAGGCGCCGGCGATAATGCCGACCAGCGTAATGCCGATCTGCACGGTCGAGAGGAACTTACCCGGATTGGCGGCGAGCTGCAGCGCCATCCTGGCGCCGCCGCTGCCGCGTTCGGCCGCCATCCTCAGCCGCGCCGTGCGGGCCGAGACGATCGCCAGCTCCGACATCGCGAAGACCCCGTTGAGCAGGATCAGCGCGGCGAGAATGGCAAGATCGGTCCAGGGGAAGGGCGACATGGGAGCGGCCCGGCTAGCAGATTAACTTCGGCGCGCGAAGCACCGGCATGGAACTCGCCGCCACGGCAGGGCGTTCCTCTTCTGCACGATCCGGCTGCACCCGGGCGGTTTCCGACCCGGCGAGAGGGCATCCGCCCGCCTGAATGAGGACTATCCCATGAAAAAGTCGCGTCTTTTCGTCTCCAGCCTCGCGGCCGTTGCGCTGCTCGGCACTTCCGCCTGCGTCACCGATCCCAACACCGGCGAGCGGCACGTCTCACGAACCGCGATCGGCGGGGTCGGCGGGGCGGCGCTCGGCTACCTGCTCGGCGGGCTGATCGGCGGCAAGACAGCGCGCATCGTCGGCGCGGGCATCGGCGGCGTCGCCGGCGGCGCGGTCGGCTATCAGCTCGACCAGCAGATCCGCGAGCTCGACGAAGCGACCGAGGGCACCGGCGTCGACGTGAGCGAAACGCCCGACGGCACCGGCATCCTGGTCAACCTCCCCGACGTGACGTTCGCGGTCGATTCGACCACCATCAGCCCGAGCTTCCGGGCTGCGCTGGACGATGTCGCTGCGAGCCTGCAGAAATACCCGAACAGCCTGGTCGACGTGATGGGCCACACCGATTCGACGGGCTCCGACAGCTACAACCTCGACCTCTCGCGCCGGCGCGCCGAGGCGGTTGCCAACCACCTGGTCTCGCGCGGGGTTTCGCGCGCGCGTCTCGCCACGATCGGATACGGCGAGCAGTACCCGCGCGCCGACAACGCCACCGAGCAGGGCCGCGCGCTCAACCGCCGGGTCGAGATCCGCATCACCCCGATTAGCCGCGAGGAGGTCGAGGCGGCGCAGTAGTCCGGCAGGCCCCCTCCGCCTCGCTCCGCTCGGCACCTCCCCCGTGAACAGGGGAGGACCGAACCTTACAAATCCTCCCCCGTTTACGGGGAGGGGGACCATGAGGCGAAGCCGAATGGTGGACGGGGGCCTACTCCACGGCCGAGAACCGCGCCGCGCGCTCCGCCAGCCGCTCGATGGCTGCCTCGTGGATCGCGCGCGCGCTCACCAGCACGCCGAACGCGCGCGGGTCGCGCTTGTTGTAGCTCAACGGCTGGCCGAACGCGTCGCTGACCGCCGCTCCGGCCTCGCGCGCGATCAGCGTGGCAGCGGCAATGTCCCATTCGAAGCCCCAGCGCAGCGTTGCGACGAGGTCGGCGCGGTCGTCGGCGACCATCGCGATCCTGAGCGCGATCGAATTGGGACGCTCGACCATGGTCAGGTCTTCGTCCTCCGGCGGCAGCGCCTTCGCCGGCACGCGCGCTCCGGTCAGCATGGAACGGGCGCTGGCGACGAGAGGACGCCCGTTGAGCCAGGCGCCCTGGCCCGCAGTGGCGCTCCACGTTTCATCTCGCGCCGGAGCGACGAGCAGGCCGATGAGCGGCTTGCCGGCGCTGACCAGCGCGACCGATACCGACCAGCCCGTCCGTCCCGCGATGTAGTCGCGCGTGCCGTCGATCGGGTCGACCAGCCAGCACAGGCCGCGGGCGAGCCGTTCGGGATGATCGGCCGTCTCCTCCGACAACCAGCCGGCGGCCGGAAGGAGCGCGCAAAGCTCGCGCCGGAGAAAGGCGTCGACCGCGAGGTCGGCCGTGCAGACCGGGCTGCCGGGGACCTTCTCCCAGCTCTCGAGCGCGTGGCCATGGCCGGGCCATTGCGCCAGCGCCATCCGGCCGCCTTCCTGGCAGATTTCCTCGAGACGCTGGCGGTCGATCATGGCGTTTGCAACTGGGCGCGCCGGGAAGGGTTTGCAAGCGCCGGTGCGCTGTGCTTAGGCGCGCGCGACTTCCAGACCTCGAAGGCGCGACCCACCGATGAACATCCACGAATACCAAGGCAAGCAGCTGCTCGCGAATTTCGGCATCGGCGTGCCGGCGGGGCATCCCGCCCGCTCGGTCAAGGAAGCGGTGGAAGGGGCCAAGCAGCTTCCCGGACCGCTTTACGTGGTGAAGGCGCAGATTCACGCCGGCGGGCGCGGCAAAGGCAAGTTCAAGGAATTGCCGGCCGAGGCCAAGGGCGGCGTGCGACTGGCGAAGTCGGTCGAGGAAGTCGAAGCCAACGCGCGGGAGATGCTGGGAAGCACCCTGGTGACCGTGCAGACCGGCCCCGCGGGCAAGCAGGTCAACCGGCTTTACGTGACCGACGGGGTCGATATCGCCAGGGAATACTACCTCGCCGCCCTCGTCGACCGCGCCACCGGGCGCGTTGCGATGATCGTCTCGACCGAGGGCGGGATGAGCATCGAGGACGTGGCGCACGAGACGCCGGAGAAGATCACCACGCTGGCCATCGATCCCGCGACCGGATTCATGCCGCACCACGGCCGCGCCGTGGCGTTCGCGCTCAAGCTGAAAGGCGATACCGCCAAGGCGGCGCAGAAGCTGGCCAAGCAGCTTTACGACGCGTTCGTCGCGCTCGACTGCTCGATGATCGAGATCAACCCGCTGGTCGAAACTGTGAGCGGCGAACTGCTGGTGCTCGACACCAAGATGAGCTTCGACTCGAACGCGCTCTACCGCCATCCCGACGTCGAGGCGCTGCGCGACGAGACCGAGGAGGACCCGATGGAGATCGAGGCCGCCAAGCACGACCTCGCCTACATCAAGCTCGACGGCGACATCGGCTGCATGGTCAACGGCGCGGGCCTGGCCATGGCGACGATGGACATCATCAAGCTCAACGGCGCATTCCCGGCGAACTTCTGCGACGTGGGCGGCGGCGCCAGCAAAGAAAAGGTGGCCGCGGCGTTCAAGATCATCCTGTCCGATCCGGCGGTGAAAGGCATCCTGGTCAACATCTTCGGCGGGATCATGCGCTGCGACACGATCGCGGAGGGCATCGTCGCCGCCGCGCGCGAGATGGCGCTGACCGTGCCGCTGGTGGTGCGCCTCGAAGGGACCAATGTTGCGCAGGGCAAGGCGATCCTCGCCAGCTCGGGCCTGGCGATCATTCCGGCCGAAGACCTGGGCGACGCCGCGAAGAAGATCGTGGCCGAGGTGAAGCAGGCGGCTTGAACGTCGTTCGGATCGGGATAGGCGCGGCCAGTCTCCTCGCGCTGTTCGCGGCCACTCCGGCTTCGGCGCAGGCCGAACCATCCCCGGCCTCGGGCCCGGACTGCGAGATTCATGTTTGGGGCGCGGGCCGGCCCAACTTGCAAATGCCGCCGCGAGTGGAAGCGATCATCCGCCGCAGCAACACACCAGAAATGCTCGATCGGGCCAACCCGTTATCCAACGTCAACGTATTCAATACCGTGAAACGCGCCGCGGCGCTTCCCGATGAAGCGCTACACCGGTTGATGCCCGACGCCCGCTCGGTCACGATCATACGCCACGATACGATAATCGATACCGACCTGACGCCGCTCAAGGCGATCCGCGCGCCTATCGCGTCCTCCTCGACCGCTTGCTATGCCGACCTTGTCGTCGCCAATGTCTATGCGATCTTTCCCGATCCGAACGGACCCTATGCCACTTCGCTGATCGGTTTCGTCGTTGGCTCTGCGCTCGTTGGTAGCGACAGGCTGGTGATCGATTTCTGGTATCAGCGCTTCAGCGAACGCGCCGGCCGGCCCGTCACCCTCCGGAAGAAGGACGATACGCCACTGCCTCATGTCCGCTTCGCGACACCCGAGATGGCTGAGGCGGTGACCATATCGTCCGCGGCGAATCTTGGCCGCTTCGCCGATTTCGTGGCCTCACGCAGCGGCGGTCGACGCCGCTAGCTCCGCGCGGTCCTGCACGTCCGTCCGCTCCCCAGGCAACAAGGCTTGACCTTGCGCGCAGGGGGCGCGAAGGCGTCGGCGCAAGATTATTACAATGCGCTGCGGACGCGTTCGGAGGGTGCCGATGAAGATCCTCGTACCGGTGAAGCGGGTTATCGATTTCAACGTCCGGCCGCGGGTCAAGGCGGACGGCAGCGGCATCGATCTCGCCAACGTCAAGATGAGCATGAATCCGTTCGACGAGATCGCAGTCGAGGAAGCGATCCGTCTGAAGGAGAAGGGCGTGGCGAGCGAGGTCGTCGCCGTCTCGATCGGCCCGGCCAAGGCACAGGAGACGCTGCGCACGGCGCTCGCAATGGGCGCCGACCGCGCGATTCTGGTCGAGACGCCAGAAGAAATCGGGTCAGCGGTCGAGCCGCTCGGCGTTGCCAAGCTGCTCAAGGCGATCTGGGACGAAGAGCAGCCGGGCCTGGCGATCTTGGGCAAGCAGGCGATCGACGACGATTCGAACCAGACCGGGCAAATGCTCGCCGCGTTGACCGGGCGGCCGCAGGGGACTTTCGCGAGCAAGGTCGAGGTCGAAGGCGATCATGTGACGGTGACGCGCGAGGTCGATGCCGGGCTGGAGACGGTCAAGCTCGCTCTGCCTGCGATCGTCACCACGGACCTGCGGCTCAACGAGCCGCGCTATGCCTCGCTACCGAACATCATGAAGGCCAAGTCGAAGCCGCTCGTAGTCAAAGCGCCGGCCGACTACGGCGTCGATATCGCCCCGCGATTGAAAGTGCTCAAGGTCGTCGAGCCGCCGGTGCGGCAGGCCGGCGTCAAAGTCGCCTCGGTCGACGAGCTGGTCGGCAAGCTCAAGACGCTGGGAGTGGTCGCATGACCGCGCTGGTTTGGGTCGAGCACGAAGGCGGCGCGGTCAAGGACCCGACCCTCGCCGCGGTCACCGCCGCCGCGAAGCTCGGTGCGGTACACGCACTGGTCGCCGGAGAACCGGGCGAGGCCAAATCGGCCGCCGATGCCGCGGCCAAGATCGCCGGAGTGGACAAGGTCCTGCTCGCCGCCGACCCGGCCTATGCTCACGCCCTCGCCGAGAACGTCGCGCCGCTCGCCGCACAGCTGATGGCGGACTACGATGCCTTCGTCGCTCCGGCCACGACCACCGGCAAGAACATCGCCCCCCGCGTTGCCGCGCTGCTCGACGTGATGCAGCTCAGCGAAGTAATTGGGATCGAGGGCCGCACCTTCGAGCGCCCGATCTACGCCGGCAACGCGATCGCCACGGTCGAAAGCTCGGATGCCAAGCTGGTGCTGACCGTGCGCGGCACCGCCTTCGAGAGAGCCCCGGCGGACGGCGGTTCGGCGGCGATCGAGGACGTCTCGCCGCTCGGCGACGCCGGCCTGTCCAGCTTCGTCTCGCTCGATGCCTCGAAGAGCGAGCGGCCCGAGCTGACCAGCGCCGGGATCATCGTCTCGGGCGGCCGCGCGCTCAAGGACGCCGCGACGTTCGAGCAGCTGATCGTGCCGCTTGCCGACAAGCTCGGCGCCGCGATCGGAGCGAGCCGCGCGGCGGTCGACGCCGGCTACATCTCGAACGACTACCAGGTCGGCCAGACCGGCAAGATCGTCGCCCCCGGGCTCTACATCGCGGTCGGGATCTCGGGCGCGATCCAGCACCTCGCGGGGATGAAGGATTCCAAGGTCATCGTAGCGATCAACAAGGATCCCGACGCGCCGATCTTCCAGATCGCCGACATCGGGCTGGTGGGGGATTTGTTCACGCTGGTGCCGGAGCTGACCAGCAAGCTTTAGCCGGTCTTCGCCTGCAGCCGCTCGAACAGGCGCACCGCCTCCCCGTCGCGCAGCTCGGTGTCGCGCAGTGCGGTGAAGCCAAGCTTCTCCGCCAGCCGCAGCGAGGGCGTGTTGTCGGGGGCGATCATGCAGACGACCCGCCGCGGGCCATGCTCGGCGTCGAACCAGTCGAGCGCCGCGCGCATCGCTTCGTAGCCGATGCCGCGGCCGACCTGGTCGTGGCGCAGGATCCAGCCGGCTTCGGGCACGTCGTCAAAGTCGTCGCCGAGATCGCGCCAGCTGTGGAACACGCCGCAGTTGCCGATCACTTCGCCCGTTTCCCTTAGCCGCAGCGTGAAGCCGCCGTAGCCGTAGAGCAGCCAGCTTCCGGCACTGCGGCCGAAGCGCAGGAAACGGTCGGCGTTGCTTGGGGGGCCGAGGAATCGCGCGGTCTCCGTCTCGGCGAGGATCGCGCGCTGCGCGGCGAAGTCGTCGGCGACCGGCAAACGCAAGTCGAGCCGCTCCGTCAGCAAGTGCGGCGCGCCGGCTAGAGCCATTGCGAAGCCGTATGGATCGCGACCCCGACCAGCCCGCCGACCAGCGTGCCGTTGATGCGGATGAACTGCAGGTCGCGGCCGACCGCGTTCTCGAGCCGGTTGGTCAGCGTGCGGGCATCCCACCGCCGCACGGTCTCCGAGACCAGCTGGACGATCTGATCGCCGTAGCGCGTCGCCACGCCGACCGCGGTGCGGCGCGCGAAACGGTTGACCTGCCACTGCAGCGCCGGATCTTCCTGCAACGCGCGGCCGAGCTCGGCCATCGTGCCGCCGAGCTGTCCGGCCAGCGCCGCGTCGGGATTGCGGGCCATCTCGATCAGCGAGACGCGCAGCTTCTCCCACACCCCGGTCCACCAATCGCCGACGGCCGGGTTGGCGAGAATCTCGCGCTTGGCCGCTTCGATTTTCTCGCGCGTCTCCGGATCGTGCGCCAGGTCGTGGGCGAACTTGGCGAGCCCTTCCTCGACCGTCTTGCGCAGTTGGTGGTCGGGATCGATCAGCACTTCGGCGAGCATCCGGTACAGTCCGTCGAGCACCGAGTTGGCGAGCTTCTCGTCGAGGCCGGTCCAGCGCAGCACCGCGTTGGCGCGCGCCTGGATCATCGCGCGCACCATGTCCTCGTTCTTCTCGAGCGTGACGCCGGTCCAGCGGATCAACGAGTCGAGCAGCGGCCGGTGACGACCGTCGGCGATCGCGGCGCCGAGCGCGCTGCCGAGCAGCGGCGCGACCTCGATCCGTTCCGCCTGGCGCACCAACCCGGCCTTGACCTGGTTGCCGAGCCGCTCAGGATCGAGCGCTTCCAGCATCTCGGCAAGCAATCCCGTCGCGCCTTCACCGATTCGGCCGCGCCCCTCCCTGGGCGGCTGAAGCAGGAAATCGCCGGCCGCGCGGGCGAGATTCAGGTCGCGCATCCGTCGCGCAACCACCCCCGGGGTAAGGAAGTTGTCGCGCAGGAAGCCGGCCATCGTGTCGGCGATGCGGTCCTGCTTCTCGGGGATGATCGCGGTGTGCGGGATCGGAATCCCGAGCGGATGGCGGAACAGCGCGGTTACCGCAAACCAGTCGGCCAGCCCGCCGACCATTGCCGCTTCGGCGAAGGCGATCACATAGCCCCAGGCCGGATGACCGTCGTCGAGCTGCAGCGCGGCGACGAACACACCAGCCATCAGCACCAGCAGGCCGGTCGCGGTACGGCGCATGCGGCGCGCCCGGTCGACCAGCGGGCCGCGGGCTACCGGGGCGCGCACCATCGAGGGCCGCAGCGTCGGCAGCTGCGGCTTCGCCGGGCCTTTGACCCGGCGAGGCTTCTTATTCGGCGGGATAGGGCTCCGCCTGACCGGGCGCGGTGTCGTCGGGCCGGTAGGTCAGAACGCGTTGCCGCAGCCAGGGGCCGAGCCGCTTCTCCAAACCGTCGGCGAGGCTGAAGCCGGCTGGCACGATGATCAGCGTTAGCAACGTCGACCTCAGCAGGCCGCCGATCACGG
>CBHCZH010000024.1:0-33063 GCA_965977975.1 uncultured bacterium | reverse complement strand
GGCTCGCTCACCTGTTTGCGACCGGGCACCATTACGGGCCGGCGCCGTGGATCTGCGATCTGGCTCGGCCCGAATGGAACCCTTGCTACTATCACCGCGCTGACGCGGACGGAATCGGGTTCGATCGAACCGCGGGCGGCAGCGATGCGCTCGCCCAGTACGCACCTTCCGCAGCCGCGAAGTGGAGCGATCGGCGGCGGATTGATCCCGGCTACCTGCTCTGGTTTCACCATGTGCCGTGGAATTTCCCGACGCAGAGCGGCGAGCCGCTTTGGAACGAGCTGATCGCTCGCTACGATCGCGGCGTCGCGGCGGTCGAAGGGATGGCGCGGACCTGGGAACGACAGCGGAACCATGTCGATCCCGAGCGCTTCACTGATGTGAACGACTACTTGGCAATCCAGCAGACCGAGGCGCGCTGGTGGCGCGATGCCTCGATCGCCTACTGGCAGTCGCTCAACGGCCTCCCGCTTCCAGAAGGCACCCGTCCGCCCGAGTATTCGCTCGATTATTACAAGGCACTTACTTTTCCGGAGGCGCCGGGCAACTGATGGCAACACGTCCACCTCCGGGCAAAAAACTTGCCGTTTCGGCTTCCGAGCGACTAGACGCGCGCATGAGCGACGGGGGCGCAAATTCGAAGAAGACAAACCGGCGCCAGTCGGGGCAACCGACGATCAGCGACGTCGCGCGGCTGGCGAACTGTTCGCCGATGACGGTCAGCCGGGTGATCAACAATGAAGCCAGCGTGCGCGAGCAGACACGCACCGCAGTGCTCGAGGCGATCGAGAAGCTCGATTACAAGCCAAATCGCGCGGCGCGCAGCCTTGCCGGTGCGTCACAGATGCGGATCGCGCTGCTCTACTCGAACCCTTCGGCGAGCTATCTCAGTGAACTGCTGGTGGGCACGCTCGAACAAGCGAGCCGCAGCGATGTTCATCTCGTTGTCGAACGCTGCGAGTTCGACAAGGACGAGGAGAAAGTCGTCAACCGCCTGATCGAAGGCGGCATCGACGGCTTCCTGCTGCCTTCGCCGCTGTGCGACGAGGCGGCGTTGCTGGACATGCTGGCGGAGCGCGGTAGCCGGGCAGTCCTGATCGGTCCCGGCAAGGCGCATCCCAAGCATTCGGCAGTGATGATCGACGAGTATCAGGCTGCTTTCGATATGACGCAGCACATCGTCGGATTGGGCCACAGGCGGATCGGATTCATCATCGGCAATCCGCATCAGACCGCGAGTGGTCAGCGCCTCCAGGGATATCTCGATGCGATGATCGCGGCCGAGCTGGAGGTGACCGACGACTTGGTGATGCAAGGCCTGTTTACTTATCGTTCGGGTTACGACGCAGCGGTGCGGCTGCTCGATCAGCCGGACCCTCCGACCGCCATTTTCGCTTCGAATGACGACATGGCCGCCGCGGTAGTGGCGGTCGCGCACCGGCGTCATCTCGATGTGCCGGTCGACCTTTCCGTGTGCGGGTTCGACGATACCGCCATCGCCAGCACGATCTGGCCCGAGCTGACCACGATCCGCCAGCCGATCGCCGAAATGGCGCACTGCGCTGTCGAGCTGCTCGGCACCGAACTGCGCGGCGGGCGCAACGGCAAGCCGGCCAAGCCTTCACACGTAACGCTCGACTACACGCTCGTTCGACGTGGCTCCGATGCCGCGCCCGGCCTTGCGCGCGGAGCACTCCGCAAGACCGGGAAAAATGATGACTGAGAAACGTAAGCTCCGTTCGCGTGACTGGTTCGATAATCGCGAGCGGATGGATATGACCGCGCTCTATCTCGAGCGCTTCATGAACTACGGCGTCACGCCTGAGGAGCTGCGCAGCGGCAAGCCGATCATCGGCATCGCCCAGTCGGGCAGCGACCTCAGCCCGTGCAATCGCATTCACCTGGAGCTCGCCAAGCGGACTCGCGACGGGATACGCGACGCGGGCGGGATACCGATCGAGTTCCCGGTCCACCCGATCTTCGAGAATTGCCGCCGGCCGACCGCCGCGCTCGATCGCAACCTGCTCTACCTCGGCCTCGTGGAGCTCCTCAACGGGTACCCGATCGACGGCGTGGTGCTGACCACCGGCTGCGACAAGACCACGCCGAGCCAGATCATGGCCGCGAGCACGGTCGACATCCCGGCGATCGTGCTTTCGGGCGGGCCGATGCTCGACGGCTGGCATGAAGGCGAGCTGGTCGGCTCGGGCACGGTGATCTGGCAGTCGCGTCGCAAGCTCGCCGCGGGCGAGATCGACGAGGAGGAATTCCTCGAGCGCGCGACCGACAGCGCGCCTTCGGCCGGGCACTGCAACTCGATGGGCACCGCCAGCACGATGAACGCCGTCGCCGAGGCGCTCGGCCTGTCGCTGACGGGCTGCGCGGCGATCCCCGCGCCGTATCGCGAGCGCGGCCAGTATGCCTATCGCACCGGCCAGCGGATCGTCGAGATGGTGCACGCCGACTTGCGGCCCTCCAAGCTCTTGACGCGCGAGGCGTTCCTCAACGCGGTCGCCACGATCAGCGTGATCGGCGGCTCGTCCAATGCCCAGCCGCATCTCATGGCCATGGCTCGCCACGCGGGGATCGAGCTCGAGCCTGAGGTCTGGGAGACCCACGGTTACGATCTGCCTCTGCTGGTCAACATGCAGCCGGCCGGTCAGTACCTCGGCGAACGCTTCCACCGCGCCGGCGGCGTGCCCGCGGCGATGTGGGAGTTGCTTCAGGCCGGCAAGCTCGACGGCGGATGTCTGACCTGCACCGGTAAGACGCTCGCGGAAAACCTCGCCGGGCGCGAAAGCCGCGACCGCGAAATGATCCGCCCGTTCGCCGACCCGCTGCAGCAGCAGGCCGGGTTCAAGGTGTTCCGCGGCAACCTGTTCGACTTTGCGATCATGAAAACCTCGGTGATCTCCGAGGAATTCCGCGAACGCTACTTGCGCCGCCCTGGGCACGAAGGCGTGTTCGTGGCGCGGGCGATCGTGTTCGATGGGTCCGACGACTACCATCATCGCATCAACGATCCCGCGCTCGACATCGACGAGGACTGCATCCTGGTGATCCGGGGCGCGGGCGTGCTCGGCTGGCCGGGGTCGGCCGAAGTGGTCAACATGCAACCGCCCGACGCGTTGATCCAGCGTGGCATCCTGTGGCTGCCGACGCTCGGCGACGGACGCCAGTCGGGCACTTCGGACAGCCCCTCGATCCTCAACGCCAGCCCCGAAAGCGCCGCCGGCGGCGGGCTCGGCTGGCTGCGCACCGGCGACATCATCCGCATCGATCTCAACAAGGGCACGTGCGACGCGATGGTCGACGAGGCAACCATTGCCCGCCGCAAGGCCGAGGCGCCGCCCCCTGTGCTCGAGTCGCAAACGCCATGGGAAGAGATCTACCGTGAGAAAACCGGACAGCTCGGCGAAGGCGGGGTGATGGAGCTAGCGCTCAAATACCGGGGCACCGCGCGGAAACTTCCTCAGCACAATCACTGACGGCTGAGGGGGCTGACGCTTCTGATACGATAGCGGTATTTTCCACCGCAACCGCCTTGCGGCGGAAAGTGTCGTACGGGGAGAGAAACTAGCTCACCGAAATCCGCATCGTCAGGCTCGCCGCGCAGCCGGGCGGGAGCACGATCATCTCCTCGGGAGCGCGGTTCGGTGCATCGGGAGTGTGGCTGACCGGCTCGAGGCAGAGGGCGCTGCCGTCAGCGGGGGCATAGACGTGGAGATGCGGGGCGCCGTCGGCGCTCAGTGTGATCGTGCCCAGATCGTCGCGCAGCACCGCCTCGGCCGACCACTGCGCGAAGCAATGATCGACGGTTTCCGCGGGCATTCCCGCGCCCGCGCTCCACGCCGCGAAATGGTCCGCCGGCGCGGTGATGCCGGTCGGCAGCGGATCGGCACCCGTCAGCAGGACATGGTCCGCGGCGAAGCGCAGCTCGCTTTCGGGACGGCGGCGGAAATAGGGGTGGAGCCCGACTCCCGCAGGCATCGGTTCGCTCGATCGGTTGATCAGCACGAGCGTGACCGCGCAGCCCTTCGGGCCGAGCCGCACGCGCTGCTGCGCCCGGTAGGCCCACGGCCAGTCGCCGCGCCCGTCGTAGTCGTCGACGAGCACGCACTTGCTTTCGACCTGGCTTTCGACTGTCCAGGGCCGATGCCAGCTCAACCCGTGAAGCGTGTGCGGTTCGGGCAGGAAGTTCGGCGTCAGCGCGACCTCGCGTCCGCCGAAGCGAAAGCGGCCGTCGCGGATGCGGTTGCAGTAAGGTGCGAGCGGGAAGCACGCGGACTCCAGCGGCTCGTCCGTGCCGGCGGGCATCGGACGGAGCACGTCGATGCCGCGATGGCGCAGCGCGGTGATCATGCCGCCGGCTTCGGGGCGAAGCTCGGCTTCCCAGTCGTGCGATTGCAGGGTCAAGGTCATGCGGCGCAAAGCTCCATCATTCCGGCGCAGCGTCTGGCCGCGTGCTCGCGCACCAGCGCCAGCGTGCTCGCGTCATTGTCGAACAGGCCGTACCAGCCCTGCGGCTCGTGCGGCGGGTCGCCCATGTAGGCGAGGTCGCCGTCGCGGAAGTGGAAGTCCGGATGAGCGGCACGCGATTCGCCGTTCCAGGCCCAGAAGTTGCTGCCCATAACCGGGCCATTGTTGGCCCAGGAGGCCTCGACGGCCGCGTAGATCAGCGCATAATAACGTTCCCGGAACGTGGTCGCCGCCTCGGGCGAATAGCTTTCGCCGTCGCGCGGGAAGCCGAATTCCTCGAACAGCAGCGGCTTGCCGAGCCGGTGCGCGAGCCGCTCGTGCGTGGCGAGGTAGTCGGCCACTTTGGCGCGGCCGGCATCCCACGTCCCGGCGAGGTTCTTCCCATCGACCCAGCCCCAGTTGAGCGGCCAGATATGCGCGGTCAGGTAGTCGATGTGGCGATGCGCGCGCAGCAGGATCGCCTCGCTGCCGGTCGCGCCCATCGTCCCTTCGTGGCCGAGCGAGACCATGTGGTTCGGATCGAGCGAGCGGATCAGCGCCGCAGTGTCGTCGATCCAGGCGTAGTAGGCCTCGGCATTGCGCGCGGCTGCCTCAGGGCTGCCGCCGGGGCGTGGCTCGTTGGCGAGCTGCCAGCACATGACCGCCGGGTCGTCTGCATAGCGCAGGCCGGTAATCGAGTTGGTGCGGGTGACGATCGTACGGACTTGATCGTGATAGAGCGCTACCGCTTGCGCATTGGCGTAGAACTGGCTCGTCGCGTCGGCATAGGCCGGCCACGGCTTCGCCGGGTCGTTCATGTCGGTGTATGAGCCGGTCACCCGGTACAGCCACGTGCCGAACCCGCCCGACCACTCCCAGAAATTGCCGAGGCAGACGACCGCGGTCATGCCGCGCCTGGCGATCTCGGCCATGGCGAAATCGAGGCCGCCGAGGAGTTCCGGGTTGAGCGAGCCGTCGGGGCGCGAGAAGCCGGGCTTGATCGAGTTCCTGAGCGGGCCTTCCTCGGCTGCGGCCATGATCCTCAAGTTGTTGAGCCCGAGCGCCTTGAGCCGGTCGAGCTCGCGTGCCAGCCGCGCGCGGTCGCCGAACGGTGCGTCAGCGCCGAGCCAGGCGGCGTACCACATGTTGGCACCGGCGACGCGGTACGGCTCTTCGCCGCGGAGCAAGCGGGTGCCGTCGCGGCGGATGAACCCTGCCGGGTCGGTGTCCGGCGCGGGAATGCCCGCGCATCCGGTGGCGAGGAAGGCGAGCCCACCGGTCAGCCCGACGAGCGCGCCGCGGCGGTCGGTCCTCACGGTTCCACGTCGAGCTCGAAGCCGGGGATCGAGACCGGCCGGGCGTCGTAGAGGTTCACTACCGGGGCATCGGCCCAGGCGTAGCGGACGCGGGTAACCGGCTGGCCGTCGGGGCGGATCAGCAACCGCTCGCCGGCAACCGATGCCTGTGCGTAACGGCAGGATTCCTGGGAGTCGCCGCACAGCTCGACGCCGAGCGCCAGGCCGCTCCAGGAATGGAGGCCGCCTTCGAGACCGCTGAAAGTGACGGCGATGGCATCGCCCTCCCGTGCCGCGCGCAGCGGCATCGGCATCGGCGTAAGCTGCGCCGCAGCGGCGAGCCGCAGGCCGATCGGCAGCTTGTTTGGGGGATGGAGATCGTCGCGCAGCCCCACATCGAGCGTCGGGATCAGCGCGCCATTCGGATCGGCTATGATCGCTTGGCGCTGCTGCTCGCGTACTTCGGCCCAACCGGCACCGGTCGGCCGCTCGGCCACGTCACCGAAGTTCGGCAGCTGCACCACAAGCATTCGCATGTCGCTGCCGAACTGGCGCCTCCAGCCGGTGAAAAGCTCGCGCAGGCGGTCGGAGTAGCCGGGGATATTGACGTCGCTTTCGCCCTGGTACCAGGCCGCACCCTTGATCGCGATCTTACCGAGCGGGGCGACCATCCGGTTGTGCATCACGCCGATGCCGGCGATGCCGTCCCACGGCGCGCGCGGCGGCATCGCGCGGATGGTGCCGATCGAATAGCGCCAACTTTCGCCGAGCGCGATCCGCTCGCCGCCGTCGACGGTGAAGGCGAGCTTGTCGGCCGCGCTTGTGAAGCCGCCGCTGCCCCAAGAGTTGCTCGCCGCGAATACGATCTCGTTGGCGCCGGCGCGCAAGTAGCCGGGCGGGATCTTGTATTCGCGCTCCTGGCTCCAGCTGAAGGTATTGCCGACGATGCGCCCGTTGACCCAGGTCGTGTCCATGTCGTCGATCACGCCGATCGAGAGCGTGCCGCCTTTCGCCGCCTGCTCAGGGGTGAGCGTCAGCGTGCGGCGGAACCAGACGTTGCCGATCGCATCGGCGGCGAGCGGGGTGCCGGTCCAGCCCGGCCAGGGCGTGATCGAGGGCACCGGCTGCCATGCGAGGGCATCCGGATTCTTCCACGGCTCCTGCCCGCCGCTGCCTTCGCGCCACCAGCTCTCCCAGCTCGGCGCGAACGCGGTAACCGCGGCGAGCGGGTCCCTCGCGTACCTGGCGAGCAGCGCCATCTGCTCGTCGCCGTAGAGCTTTGCGCCGGCTTCGGGCGTCAGCCAGGCGCGGACTTGCGAGCCGCCCCAGCTCGCATGGATCGCGCCGATCGGCACGCCAAGGCTCTTCCTGAGCTCGCGCGCCATGTAATAGCAGGCGGCCGAGAAGCCGGGCACCGACTGCGGTGAAGCCGCAGCCCACGTGACGGGCTCGGAGAACGCGCGCTGCGGGGCGGCGGCGGTATCCTTGGGGATCTGTAGCAGCCGCAAGCCTTCGTCGGCGGACGCCAGCGCGGCCTGGCCGCCGCCGGTCGAGGCGGAAACCGGCCATTCCATGTTCGACTGGCCCGAGCAAAGCCAGACGTCTCCGACGAGTATGTCGGAAACTGTCGCGGTGCCTGATGCGTCGGCGACGGTGAGCGTGAGCGGATCGCTCGAGGCCTCGAGCGGCGCGAACTCGGCCGTGAAGCGACCCGTCCGGTCGGCGCGTACTTGTACCGTCTGCGCGCCGAGCTTGGCTTCGATTATGCCGCGCGGCGCGGCGCTGCCTTCGACGACGATCGGTTGCCCCCGCTGGACGACTGCATGGTCGGTCCAGACCGGATCGAGCTGCGGGGCGGCGAAAGCGGTAGCCGGAGCGAGTGCCCCGGCGAGCAGCAGCGCCGCTCGCCTCATCCGAGCTTGGCCCGCGTCGGCGCGACGCCGGCGACCGGCGATTCGAAGCTGAGCAGGTGACCCGATTGGGGGAAATCCTTGAACGCGGCTTCGTCCATATTCTTGGTCGCGGTCGTGACGTACGCGGTCTTCAGGTCCTTGCCGCCGAGCGCCATCTTGGTGATGTCGCGGGCCGGCATCGTCACCGTGGCGACGAGCTTCCCGTCGGGGGAGAAGCGGGCGACCTTGGCGCCCATGTAGAACCCGACCCAGACATGGTCCTCGGCATCCACGATCGGCCCGTCGGGGTAGGCGGTAGGAAACAGCGCGGCGGTATCGACGAACGGGCGCGCCTCGCCGACGCCGCTCAGACTGAGGTCGGCGACCATCATCTTCTGGCCGCCCGTGTCGTGGAAATAGATACGGTCGCCCGATCCGCTCACCGCGGGGCCGTTCGTGATCGTAATACCGCTGGGACCGGCAGGACGGATCTCGCCGCGGTCGAACACGTAGAAGCGCCCGCTCTTGGCCTGCTCGGAATCGTCCATCGAGCCGAACCAGACGCGACCCCATGGGTCTGTACAGGCGTCGTTGAGACGATTGCCGGCGGGCTCGCCGGGTACCGCCGTCAGTTTGGTGAAGGCCTGCGTCGCCGGGTCGAAAGTGTAGAGCCCGTCCTTGAAGCCGCACAGCAGCAGGCCGCCTTCGGCGGGCAGCGCCCAACCGATCTGGTCGTGCCCTTCGGCGATCGAGTTGCTGCCCGTCGCCGGATCGTAATGCCACAGCCGGTGGCGCTTGATGTCGACGAACCACACGACGCCCCGCTCGGCGTCCCACAGCACGCCTTCGCCGAGCTTGCTCTCGGCGTCGAGCACCGAACGGACCGTCGTGGTTATCTCCATCCCGCGTCCACCCAATAGTTGTGCGCGGTGCAGAACCGCGCGTCGTCCGAAGCGAGGAACATGGCCATCGCCGCGATGTCCGACGGCTGGATGCGCCCGTCAAGGCATTGCGCGGCGACGATCTCGGCCTCGCCTTCGGGCGTGTACCACTTCATCTGCCGCGGGGTCTGCACGTTGCCCGGCACGATCGTGTTGACGCGAATGTTGTCGCGCCCGAGCTCGCGGGCAAGGCTGCGGGTCAGGCCTTCGATCGCCGCCTTGGCAACCTGATAGACGGTGAGGTCCGACAGCCCGAGGTGCCACGATATCGAGCCGAGGTTGACGATCGAACCGCCGCCCGCCGCTTTCATCGCCGGGACTACTGCCTTGGCGGCGAAAAACTGGTGCTTGAGGTTCACCGCCATCCGCTCGTCCCAGTATTCGGAGGTGACTTCCTCGATCGAATGCCGGTCATCGCTAGCGGCGTTGTTGATCAGCACATCGCAGCCGCCGAGCCGGTCGATCAGCTTGCCGATCTTGGCGCCGTAGTCGACGCAGTCGCGGATGTCGCAATGAACGAAGATCGGCGGGATCGCCGCGTCGGCGAAGCGCGCTACCAAGGCGTCGCTGGCCTCCTCCATCACGTCGACGAACGCGACCGCCGCGCCTTGCCGTACGAAGCCTTCGACGATGCCCTCGCCGATGCCCGAGGCACCGCCGCTGACGATCACCTTCTTGCCGGCAAGGCTCGGGTAGGTCGCCGAGTCAGCCAATGGATGTAATGTCCCCTCCGCCACCGGCTCAGTCCCCCGTATAAACCGTCTTGATCTGCGTGTAGAACTCCACCGCGGCAAATCCTTGCTCACGGGGGCCGTAGCTCGACCCTCGGGTGCCGCCGAACGGCACGTGGTAGTCGACCCCGGCGGTCGGCAGATTCACCATGACCATGCCGGCGCGAATGTTCTTGCGGAAATCGCGGATGTGCTTCGCGCTGTTCGAGACAATTCCGGCGGAAAGGCCGAAGTCGCCACGGTTGGCGATCTCGAGCGCTTCCTCGTAGTTCTTCGCGCGGATCGTCGAGACCACCGGGCCGAACACTTCCTCGCAGTTGATGCGCATCTCGGGAGCAGTGTCGGCGATTACGGTGGGCTGCATGAAATAGCCGGGCGTTTCGGCCGCGACCTTGTCGCCGCCGGCCGCGAGCCGGCCACCTTCGCCGGTGGCGATCCCGACGTAGCTCATGTTCTGTTCGAACTGGCTCTCACTCGATGCCGGGCCGACTTGCGTGCCTTCGGCGAGCGCCGGGCCGACCTTGAGCGCCGCCGCCCGTTCGGCGAGCGCCGCGACGAAGCGGTCGTGGATTGCGTCCTCGACGATCACCCGGCTTGAAGCGGTGCAGCGCTGGCCGGTCTGGAAGAAGCCGCCGTCGGCCGCGATCGCGACCGCCTTGTCGAGGTCGGCATCGGCGAGGATCACGAGCGGGTTCTTGCCGCCCATTTCCATCTGTACGCGCGATCCAGCCGCCAGTGCCGCGGCGCCCACCTGGGCGCCTACGCCCTGCGAGCCGGTGAAGCTGACCGCGGCGATGTCCGTGTGCGCCGAAATCGCGCGGCCCACGTCGCCGCGCCCGAGCACGAGGTTGAAGACGCCCGCGGGCGCGCCGGCTTCGGCGATGACTTCGGTCAGCGCGCTCGCGACCGCCGGGGTGATATTGGCCGGCTTGAGCACGACGGTGTTGCCGAACGCAAGCGCCGGAGCGGCTTTCCAGGCCGGGATCGCGATCGGGAAGTTCCACGGCGTGATCAGCCCGACCACGCCGAGCGCTTCGCGATAGGTCGCGACATCGAGGCCCGGGCGCGTCGATTCGAGCGTCCGTCCGTGGCGGCGCAGCGCTTCACCGGCAAAGTAGCGGAAGATGCGCGCGGCACGCAGCGTTTCGCCGATGCCTTCGGCGCGAGTCTTGCCCTCCTCACGGGCGAGCAGCTCGCCGAGCTCGTTGGCGCGCGCGAAGATCAGCGCGGCGACCTTGTCGAGCACGTCGGCACGCACTTCGGGGGAGGCCATCGACCAGCCTGCAAACGCTTCCGACGCGGCGGCCACCGCCTGATCGACTTCGGCCGCACCGCCATTGGGAAAGCGGGCGACGACATCGTTGGTGTCTGAGGGGTTGCGGCTTTCGAGCGCATCGTCGGCGCCGGTCCATTCGCCGCCGATGTAATGTCCGAGGCTACGGGTACTCATGTCAGATCAGATCCTGTCGATAAGGCCGCGCGCGGCCAGGTTGCGTACGAACGCGCCGATCCCCAGCTGCCAGGGCGGCGCGTCGCGCGAAGTGGTGACGGTGTTGGTGAGGCTTCCGAGGCGGCGCGAGCTGATCGTCACGCGGTCACCGATCTTGTGAGTGAAGCCGGCGCCAGGAGTATCGCGATCCTGAGTCGGGGCGAACAGCGTTCCGCAGAACAGCACGAAGCCGTCGGGATAGTGATGCTCGCTCAGGGTCTGGCGGACGAGATCGAGCGGATCGCGGCTGATCTCGGCCATGACGTTGGTGCCTTCGAGCCGATAGCCTTCGGGCCCTTCGATGGTCAGGTCGACGTTGGCGGAGCGCACGTCGTCGATAGTGAAGCCCTGGTCGAACAGGCGGATGAACGGCCCGATCGCGCAGCTGGCGGTATTGTCCTTGGCCTTGCTCAGCAGCAGCGCCGAACGCCCTTCGAAATCGCGCAAGTTGACGTCGTTGCCGAGCGTGGCGCCGACGGTCTCGCCGCGCGCATCGACCACGAGCACGATCTCGGGTTCGGGGTTGTTCCAGGTCGAATCGGAGCGCACGCCGATTGCGGCGCCAGGCCCGACCGTAGACAGCACCGGCGACTTGGAGAACACCTCGGCGTCGGGTCCGATCGCGACCTCGAGGTACTGCGACCACATGCCGTCCTCGATCAGCGCCGCCTTGAGTTCGGCGGCTTCGGGGCTGCCGGGCACGACCGCGCGAATCCCCGCGCCGACGCGCTCCTCGAGCGAAGCCCGGATCTCGGCGGCCCGCGAGGCATCGCCGCGCGCTTTTTCCTCGATCACGCGCTCGATCGCGGAGACGGCGAAAGTAACGCCGCAAGCCTTGATGCATTGCAGGTCGGCCGGGGAAAGCAGCGTCCAGCCGAGCGGCAGCCCGTCCTCGACCGTGCCGAGCCGTCGACCGTCGCCGAACGCGCGGCGGTCTATCGCGCCGGCCACGGTCGCAACCTCCTCGGTCAAGTCGAACAGCTCGCCCTGACGAATCGCGATGACGCACGGCCCGTCCGGCGAAAGTGCCCGGCCAAGGAACTGGCCGGAGGCATAGTCCGCCGGCAGAATGTCTGTAAGATTGCCGGCCATGCGCCGCGCTTGCCCTCTCCGTTGATAGCGCTACCATAGGTGGGAGGCCGGGCGAGGGCAAGGGGCGTTCGTCACGGTCGGGGAGGATTTCGTATGCGTGAATTTGCCGGATTGGCCGCTGCGCTGCTAGCGGCCCTGTCCCTGCCAGCGGCGGCCGCGCCCACGGCGACTTTCTCGGGCCTTTCGTACGAAGCGATCGATCCGCCGAAGGCGGCGCCGGGCCATTATCGCAACCCGGTGCTCCCGGGATTCCACCCCGATCCTTCGGTGGTACGGGTGGGGGACGACTTCTACCTGGTGACTTCGACGTTCGGGTACTTCCCGGGCATCCCGGTCTTCCATAGCCGCGACCTGGTGAACTGGCGGCTGATCGGCCATGCGATCGACCGGCCCGGAATGCTCGATTTCACCGGGCGCAGCGTGGTCGGCGATGCCGTCTACGCGCCGGCGATCGAGCATCACGCGGGCCGCTTCTACATCTTCAACACTTGCGTGCGCTGCGGCGGCAACTTCTACGTCACCGCCACCGACCCGGCGGGGCCATGGTCCGATCCGATCTGGGTGGCCGTCGAGGGAATCGACCCGTCGCTGTTCGTCGACGAGGACGGCTCGACGTGGCTCATCAACAACGACGCCCCGCCCGGCGGCTCGCGCTACGAAGGGCACCGCGCGATCTGGATCCAGCGCATCGACCTCGCCACCGGCAAGATGGTGGGTGAGCGCACCGTGCTCGTCGATGGCGGCGTGAACCCCGCCGAGAACCCGATCTGGCCCGAGGGCCCGCACATCTACAAGGTCGACGGCTGGTACTACCTCAACGCAGCCGAGGGCGGCACGGCCGAGGGCCACTCGCAGACCATCTACCGCTCGCGCTCGCTCACCGGCCCATACGAGCCGGGCCCGGTCAACCCGACGCTGACCCAGCGCGACCTCCCGCGCGACCGGCCCGACCGGGTCGAGGCGACGGGCCATGCCGACTTCGTGCAGCTCAAGGACGGCAGCTGGTGGACGATGTTCCTCGCGACCCGGCCGTTCGCCGGCCAGTCGACGCTGCTCGGGCGCGAGACCTGGCTGCTGCCGGTGACCTGGCAGGACGGCTGGCCGATCGTGCTGCCCAAGGGCGCGCCCGTGCCGCTCGAAGCGCGGCGGCCGAACCTGCCCGCTGACGAGCCGGTCGACTGGAGCGGCTGGCGCGAGGATTTCCGTGGCGGACTCTCGGACGAATGGCTGCAGATCCGCAATCCGGCGGCCTCGCAATGGTATGCCGTCGACCGCGATGCGGGCGCGGTGCAGTTAGTGCCCGGAACGGAGGCGGCAAGCGGCACCGGCAAGCCGCATTTTCTCGGCCGACGAATGCGTCATCCGGCGGCGCGCTGGGCGGGACGGGTGAAGTTCGCGCCGCAGGACGCGGGCGACCTCGCCGGCCTGATGCTCTTCGCCAGCGAATCGCGCTTCCTCGTGGCCGGGATCGAGGGCGGGGCGGACGGTCCCCGTCTCGTCGTCCGCCGCCACCTTTCTGCGGGTGAGGCCAACGGCGCCGAAGTGGCGAGCACTGCGCTGCCGCGCGGAACGGACGCCGTGGACTTCCAGCTCGAGATCGTCGGCGGCAGCGCCGACGTGCGCTGGCGGCCTGCCGGAGGCGGGGCGTGGCGGACGCTGGCGGACAACGTGGACGTCGAGCCGCTCGCCTCGATCCATACCAACCTGTTCACGGGTGCCCTCGTCGGCCCCACCGGGGGGGGGGGGCCGGACTGCGCGCTTACACCCACCCCCCAGGGGATGGTTGGGGTGGGGGTGCTCGCCGCCGGCGTCGACGCGAGGCCTGGCGGCCTCGCTCCCCACCCCCCAACCCCTCCCCGTTGGGGAGGGGAGTATCTGCACCGAACAGGCTGGATTCAGTCCTCGGCCAACCCGAAAGCCTCGCGGACCCCCGGGAGCCACTGCCGCTTCGCCTGGTCCCAGAACGGAAACGTGTTGGTGTAAGCCCAGGCGCACATCCCAATCCCCGTCCGCGCGAACGCGTCGCGCACCGCAGCGTGGTATTCGATCCGCTCGGCGAGCGAGGTGCCGCCGTCGTAGGCGCCGGTCTCGCCCATGAACGGGGTGAGCCCGGTGCGGGCGATATAGGCCTGAAGCTTGGCGACGTCGGTCGCGAGCCGCTCCGCATCGGCCCGCGTGCCGTAATCGCGCGTGTGCGCCTGGGGAACCGGCCCGGCCCAGGTCGCGCCCTGGTGAGTGAAATCGAACGGCTCGTAATAGTGGAACGTCGGATGGACGTTGGGGTCGTTGGGCAGCTCGAGCGTCGCCAGCGAATCGATGCCCGACCAGCTGCCCCCGCCGATCACTACCGGCCGGTCGGGGTTGGTCGCGCGGATCGCCGCGAGCGCGGGGGCGAGGGTGGTGACGAGATTATCGTTGGTAAGCTTGTCGTGCGGCTCGTTCTCGATCTCGAACCACAGGTGCGCTGCCGGCCGGTCGGCGAAATGCGCCGCAATCTGGCGCCAGATGGCTGCGAGCTTGGCGCGGTTGGCGTCCGGATCTTCATGCAGAGCTTCGAAATTATGATCGTTGAGGATCACATTGAGATCGGCCGCGAGCGCCTGGTCGACCACTTCGCCGACGCGCGCGAGCCATGCGGGGTCGATCGCGTGGCCGGGTCCGCCTCGGGTCTTGTTCGACCAGCGCACCGGGATGCGCACGGTCTTGAAGCCCGCAGCGCGGATGCGCGCGAAATCGGTGCCTTCGAGTCGCTTGCCGCCCCAGCTGCTCTCGTGCTCGGACTCGAGATGATTGCCCAAGTTGATGCAGGCGCCGACCGGCAGAGGTTCGGCCGCCGCGACCGCGGGAACGGCGAGCAGCGCGATTGTGGCCAAGGTGGAACGAACCGCAATCATGGCTGCGGCGTGAGCGTGAAGACCAGCGTATCGTGCGGGGCGACGCGCCGCTGCAGCGCTTCGGCGGTGGTGCCTTCCGATGCTCCGGTCCAAGCGTTCTCGATCGCATAAGTGCGCGTCGCAAAGGCCGGATCGCGACCGTTCAGGTCGTCGCGCAGCTCACCGTGCGCCCAGTCGACCGTGATCCGCTGCTCCTCGTCCGAGCGGTTGAGCAGCGCGATGGCCCAGCGATCGCCGGCGAGAGGTTTGGCCCAGATCTCGTAGTCCGGATAGGCGCGCCAGCGCATCGCGGCGATGCCGAGCGGGTCCTGATCGATGGCGACGATCCGCGGATTGGTGAGGATCGCGCGGGTCTCGGCGGTCATGCCGACGACGTCGGTGCCCATGATGAGCGGAGCCGAGAGCATCGCCCACATCGCAAAATGGCTGCGGTTCTCGGCTGCGGATGAAAGGTTGCCGACTTCCATCATGTCGGGGTCGTTCCACCCCCCGGGGCCCGAGTACTGGCGAAGCGGGACTTGCTTGTCGAGGATGGGCAGGATGCCGAGGCTCGACCAGTTGCCGTGGCCGAGCTCGCAGTCCCAGCAATTGGTGATGTCGCCCGTCGTGCGCCACAGGTGGCCTACTTCCTTGCCCCACAGCCACGGCTCGTTGTTGCCCCATTCGCAGATCGACAGAATCATCGGCCGGCCGCTGGCGGCGATTGCCCGGCTTATCGTCGCGTAAGCTTCGCGCGGGTTGCGCTGTGCGGCACCTTCGCCGGTGTTGCACCAGTCGTACTTGACGTAGTCGACGCCCCACGCGGCGTATTGGCGGGCGTCCTGGAATTCGTACCCTTGGCTGCCCGGACGGCCGGCGCAGGTCTTGGATCCGGCGTCGCTGTAGATGCCGAACTTTAGCCCGCGCGCGTGAAGATAGTCGCCGAGCGCCTTCATTCCGGAAGGGAAGCGCTGCGGATCGGGCTGGATCATGCCCTGCGCGTCGCGCTCGCCGTGCCAGCAATCGTCTAGATTGACGTAGACGTAGCCGGCGTTGCGCAAGCCCGAGGAGACGATCGCATCAGCGGTCCGCTTGATCAGCGTCTCGTCTATATCGCAGGCGTAGTGGTTCCAGCTGTTCCAACCCATCGGCGGCGTCAGTGCGAGGTCTGGCGCCTTTTGCGCCGCGACGGGAGGGGCGAGCAGCAGCGCGGCGACGCCCGCAATCCACACGAACGCGCGACCGACCATGTTTCCCTCCACGCTCTTAGAATGCCTCGGCGAAAGCGCAGAACCCGGCGCGCGGCTTGCCCGCCATCATGCCGCTTTCGGCCTGTCCGAAGGACATCTGCCGCGGCCGTTCGGCATTCCAGCGATCCCAGCGCGGGCGGTCCTGCGTGGCGGCCGTATCGCCGTTCGGATCGCCGGTGATGGCGAGCGCTGCCCAATAGTCCTGCATGCGGACGTCGCCGCCGGCGGGCTTGCGGTCGAACACGAAGCCGACCTCGTACGCATGGCGCGTCAGGTCGCCGTTTTCGCCGACGTCGAACTCGTAGAACCACGTCGGCCAGTTGTTGGCGGCGAGCAAGTCCGCCAGCCGGTCAGCCGGGCAGTGGAACTCGCCGTCGCTCTGCATGCGCAACGCAAGGTTGCCGCGCCGGGGATCGGGCGTTTCGGCGCGATAGGCGGCGAGCGCCTCGGCGCCGCGGCCGGGGAACCAGGTTTCGGCCAGTGCAAGCAGGTCGCCGTTGTCGTCGCCGGGGCCGAATTCGACCTTGTCGACGCCGATGATCACCGGCTTCGGCGCATGGCGCGCGATCAGCCGGTCGGGCGCCTCGGGCAGCACTTTGCCGTCGACGGTGATGCGCAGCCAGGTCGATCGTCCTCCCTCGGCGGCGGGGTCCGCGACTTCCTGTTGCAAGTCGAGCAGCGCCACCGGCGAGAGCGCGCGCAGCTTGGCAATGTCGCCGCCTGCGTCGGCCAGCCGGTCGAGTTGCGATCCGACGGCTTCCGCCTCGGGCAGCGAGCGGTAACTCATGCCGAAACCCGGCGTGCCGCTTTGCAGGATCGCCTTGTGGAACAGGCCTTGCGCGGCGGGTGCGGCGAGCAGCAGCGAGACGTCTTGCGACCCCGCGCTCTCGCCGTAGATCGTGACGTTGCCCGGATCGCCGCCGAACCGCGCGATATTGTCGCGCACCCATTCGAGCGCTGCGATCTGGTCCATCAGCGCATAGTTGCCGCTGGCGCCGCCCTGCTCGGCGCTGAGCGCCGGATGCGACATGAAGCCGAGCAGGCCCAATCGGTACTGGATACCGACATGGACCACGCCGTGGTCGGTCATGTTCGAATCGGCCGGCCCCGCCGAGGAGCCGGAACGGTTCGAGCCGCCGTGGATCCACACCATCACCGGACGGCTGCCCGTCAGCGAAGGGGTGCGGATGTCGAGCGTCAGGCAGTCCTCGGAGGCATGGAGGTAGTTCGCCTTGTTCCACCCCTCGCTCTTCTGCAGGCAGGCCGGCGCCGGCTTGGAGACGTCGCGCACGCCGTTCCACGGCGTCACGGGAGCGGGTGGACGCCACCGCAGCTCGCGCACCGGCGGCGCGGCGTAGGGGATGCCCCGGAACACTGCGACCTCGCCGACCGCGCTGCCCGCGACCGTTCCGCCGGGAACTTCGACTTGCGGAGCCGCCTGGACCGGCGCGGCGGCAAGCAGCGCCGCCGCGCCGAGCGCTAGCGTAAGGCGCATGGCAAGACGGTCTGCGCGTCGGTGCCGAGCCGCGCGTCGCTGATCGCGAAGTCGGCGGCGCCTTCGGTGGCAAGGATGAACGGCGCGGCGACCTTGCTCATGTCGATGCCCTTGTCGCGCAGGCACTTGAGTGGGATGCCGTAGCGAACGAACTCGGCGCCTGCCGGGATCATCAGCGTGATAACCTGCATCTTGCCCGCGGCGTCGCGCATGGCGATGCCCGCCCATTCGGGGGCGTCGAACATCCGCAGCGTGAACAGCAACAGCACGTCGCCGTTGGTCTCGCGGCTGATGTCGATCGGATCATGGGTGCTCAGCGAAACCGCCGATTCGCCGCCGGTGACCTTGAACCGCCGCGCGCCTTCCTGCACCGCGCCTTCCGCCACGGTCACCTCGGCGCGGCCCCCGAGCGCTTCGGCAGGGAACGTTGTCAGCCGCGTCTCGCTGCCCGGCTGGCTCGGATCGGAGATGTGCAGCGACCAGCTCGACGCCGGCACTCCCGCGGCGAGGAACGTGCCCGCGTCGCCCGCCGCGGCCCCCGCATCCTCGGGCAGGGCAGTCCACGCCGTCGCCGGCGAAGCGTAAGTCAGTCCATAGCCGAACGGATAGAGCGTCCCGTCGGCCATGCTCGCAGTGCGTGGCCAGGCGGTCGGCAGCGTGCCCGAGAAGTCGAACCGCGGCTTGCCCGCCGCATCGCCGACCAGCACGTCGGCCAGACCCGCGCCCTCCGTGCCCGGCAGCCAGGTGACGACGAACGCATCGGCGGCATTGAGCGCCGGGTTCACGTAAAGCGGACGCCCGGTGATCATCACCGCAACCACGGGAATACCCTGCGCCTTCAACTTGCGCATCGTCTCGTACGGCGCGGTCAGCTCGGGATCGAGCTGCAGCGAGGCGCGGTCGCCCTGGAATTCGGCGTAAGGCTTTTCACCGAAGATCACCACTGCCGCATCGGGCTTGGTCGTGAAATTGCCGTCGGGCGACAGCTCGGCGGTGCCGCCGGCGCTCGTCACGGCCTCGCGCAGCCCTTCCCAGAGCGAAGTGGCGCCGGGGAAGTGGCTGTTGTCCACTCCGGTGCCTTGCCAGGTCAGCGTCCAGCCGCCCGACTGGCGTGCGATGTCGTCTGCGCCGTCTCCGGCGACGAGCAGCCGCCCGCCGGGCTTGAGCGGCAACACCCCGTCGTTACGCAGCAGCACCAGCGACTTGCGCACCGCCTCGCGCGCAATCGCGCGATGCTCGGCCGAGCCGAGCCGGTCGTATTGGCCGGCAAGCGAGCGCGCCGAAGGCTCGCCCGCCTCGAACAGCCCGAGCCGCGCCTTGACCCGCAGGATGCGGGCGACCGCCTCGTCGATGCGGCTCTGCGGAATCTCCCCCGATTTCGCCTGAGCGAGCAGGCTTTCGTAGACGGCCTTCCAAGTATCGGGCGCCATGTACATGTCGATCCCGGCGAGCAGCGCTTGCGGGCACGAGGCGTTGGTGCAGCCTTCGACCTGGCCGTGCGCGTTCCAGTCGGAGACGACGAAGCCGCCAAAATCCATCCGGTCCTTAAGCACGCCGGTCAGCAAGCTCTGGTTGCCGGTCATCTTGCGGCCCTGCCAGCTCGAGAAGCTCGCCATCACTGTGCCGACGCCTTCGGTGATCGCCGGTCCATACGGCACGCCGTGGATGTCGCGCAGCTCCTCTTCGCTAATCTTGGCGTCGCCCTGGTCGACGCCTCCCTCGGTGCCGCCGTCGGCGAGGAAGTGCTTGGTCGAAGCGATCACTTTGCCGCGCTCGAGGATCCGGCTTGCATCGGGCGGCCCTTGCAGCCCGCGCACCATCGCGCCGGTGTAGGACGCGACAAGAGCCGCGTCCGACGAATAGCCTTCGTAGGCCCGGCCCCAGCGATAGTCCTGCGGCACGGTCACCGTGGGGGCGAAAGTCCACTCCTGCCCGGTGACGCGAATCTCGGTGGCGGTCGCCGCGCCGATCCGCTCGATCAGCGCCGGATCGCGCATTGCGCCAAGGCCGATGTTGTGCGGGAAGAGCGTCGCGCCGATGATATTGGAATGGCCGTGGACCGCGTCGGTCCCCCAGACGATCGGAATGCCCACGCCGCCGTCGGACTTGTCGGTCGAGGCAGCATAGAACTCGTCCGCGAGCTTCAGCCAGTCGGCCGCGGGGGCGAGGTCGTTGCCATACGGTCCGCTGTTGCCGCCGTTGAGCACCGAGCCGAGGTTATAACGACGGACGTCCTCCGGCGTGACGCAGCACAAGTCGGCCTGGACGAGCTGGCCGATCTTTTCCTCGAGCGTCATCCGCCGCAGCAGCTCGGCGATGCGCGTCTCGTCGTCGGCGACCTCCGGTACGGGGTACTCGTAAGCCGGCCACAGGTCCGGGTGGGCCACCCCTTGCTGGGCCAGCGACGGGGCGGCGCAAGCGGCCAACACCAGACCGGCGGCCGTCATTGAGTAACGATTGAGCATGACCCTCTCCTCCGACCGCGACCTTTCCGGCCGCTCGTCATGGGACTTTTGGTAGCGCTATCAGGGGCTAAGGGGAAGGGGCGTCAAACCGGGCAGGGGAAAGCCCGGATGATAAAAGGAATGAAGCCTCACCGGTAGGTCCCGGACTGGCGCTCGAGACGGTTCCGCTATAGCGCTGGGCAATGACGACAGAATTCCCGGAAGTAGGCGCGGCGCTCGACGAGCTCTGCGCGATCTACGACGCCTCGGTGGCGAACCTGCGCGATGCGATCGGCGAGTACGTCAGGAATGGCACTCGTCCTACGCCCGAAGCGCGCGCGCGCGGCTGCTTCGCTTATCCCGAGCTGCGAGTCGAGCACGGCTCTTCGTCGAATCCGCCGCCGTTGTCGCGGGCCTTCGCGCGGCTCAACCATCCGGGCACCTACGCGACAAGCATCGCCCAGCCGGCGCTGTTTCGCGATTACCTGACCGACCAGCTCAATCACCTGGTCGCGGACTATGGCGTCAAGCTCTCGGTCGGCCGCTCGGCCAGCGAGATACCCTACCCTTACGTGCTCGACGGCTCGGGCATAGTGCTCGGCCATATCAGCGCGTCGGAGCTGGCGCGGTTCTTCCCCGCGACCGAGCTGGTCCACATCGGCGACGAGATCGTCGACGGCCACTGGCAGCCCCGCCTCGGCGAAGCGCGTCCCCTTGCGCTGTTTGACGGGCCACGCACCGATTTCAGCCTCGCACGCCTCCGGCATTACACCGGTACGCCGCCGGAGGACTTCCAGCACTTCGTGCTGTTCACCAACTACGTTCGCTACGTCGACGAGTTCATCGCGTTCGCGACGAGCGCGCTCGCGCAGCCGGGGAGCGGCTACAGCCGGCTCTCGGTCCCGGGCGCGAGCTACGAAAGCGGCGATCCCGCGGACCTCGAAGCCCGGATCGCCGCCGGGCCGTGGCGCAAGTTCCAGATGCCCGCCTATCACCTCGTCTGCGAGAACCGCCGCGGCATCACGCTGGTGAACATCGGCGTCGGCCCGTCGAACGCCAAGACGATCTGCGACCATGTCGCGGTCTTGCGACCCGAGGTCTGGCTGATGATCGGACACTGCGGCGGCCTGCGGCTCAGCCAGAGGATCGGCGACTACGTCCTCGCCCACGCCTACCTGCGCGACGACCACGTGCTCGACGACATCCTCCCCGCCGAGATCCCGCTGCCCGCGATCGCCGAGGTGCAGAAAGCGCTGTTCGAGGCGACGATGCAGGTCACCGGCGAGGACGAGGATGCGGTCAAGCTGCGGCTGCGTACCGGCACGGTGGTGACCACCGACGACCGTAACTGGGAGCTGCGCTACACACGCTCGGCGCTGCGCTTCAACCAGAGCCGCGCGGTGGCGATCGACATGGAATCGGCCACGGTGGCGGCTCAGGGCTATCGCCACCGCGTGCCTTACGGGACGCTGCTGTGCGTGTCCGACAAGCCGCTGCACGGCGAGATCAAGCTCGCGGGGCAGGCGAACGAGTTCTACCAGTCGGCGATCAGCCAGCACTTGCGGGTCGGGATCGAGGCGCTCGAGCTGCTCAAGCGCGAAGGCGAGGGGCTGCACAGCCGCAAGCTGAGGAGCTTCGACGAGCCGCCGATGCGATGATCGGTGTGACGCCAATGGGGGTCTTAAGCGGCGTAGCTTTCGCTTCCCCGTATCCGTAAATCGCGCGCTATCGCGCGGCGGGGCGTAGACTTCGGAATCCGGAAAGCTACGCCCGACCGTAGCTTTCGCCGAACCCTCCGCGGGACGCCCGCTGCGAACGAAAGCTGCGATTCGGCCGCCCTGGAACATGAGCCGAACGATGGTATGCTCGCCCGCCTGTAGGAAAGTGAAAAATGCGCCGGCTAATCCTCCAGACTGCCGGGACCGAAGGCGGCCGGGAGCAGGTCCGACAGCCGATACTCACGAACGTCGTCGTCCCCGCAGCACAGCACCAGCGGATCCGTCCCACCGAGTTCGGCGAGTTCGTTGAGAACTTGCCGGCAACGGCCGCATGGCGTGACCGGCGCGGGGCCGGTGCCGGTGACGGCGACTTCGAGGAGCCCGCCGCGGCGGCCATCGGCCATGGCCTTGGCGATAGCCACCGTCTCGGCGCAGAGAGCTAGGCCGTAACTCGCGTTCTCGACATTCGTCCCCGTGACGATCGCGCCATCGTCGAACCGCAGCGCCGCGCCGACCTGAAAGTTCGAGTAAGGCGCGTATGCCTGCCCGGCCGCTGCGCGAGCGGCGGCAATCAGCTCTTCGCGATCAGGCATTCGCCGCGTCGCGCTGCTCGATCTTCCCGGCCAGCCAAATCAGGAACGCGATCAGCGGGGGGACAAGGATGATCGAGAGGACGACCTTGGCCAGCGCCTGCCCGAGCAGCAGCGAGCCGATCGGAAACTCGCCGTAGAACGCCAGGGTGATGAAGATCAGCGTGTCGACCACCTGGCTGATCGCCGAAGCGATGGCGCCACGCACCATCATCCAGGCGCCGCCCGTCCCTTCGTCGCTCCGCCGCAATGCGGAGAAGATCCGCACGTTGAGAAACAGTGACACGCCGTACGCTACCGGCCCTGCCGCCATGATCCGGGGGGTCTGCGAGAGCACCCTCTCGAACGCCGCAAGGTTTTCGGGCGGCATTTCCGCCGAGGCGGGCAGGAGCAGCACCAGCGAGATGAGGACGATCGACATCGCCAGCGGGATGAAGCCGAATATCACCAGCCGATCGGCCATCGGCCGGCCGTAGAGCTGCGCGACCGTGCTCGAGAGAACGACCAGCATCAGGAACGCAAAAATCCCCGCCTCGACCGCCAAGGGCCCGATCGCCACCTGCTTGGCGCCGAGCACGCCGGCGAGGACTGTCATCCCGCCGTAAATCAGCGCGAACAGGAACAGCGGCTTCGGGATGGTCTTGGCGGGTGTCGCATCTGGCATGAAGGCGAGTGGTATGGGGTGATGCGTGAAATGAAAAGGGGACCACTGCCGCGCTCCCTTTGATTTCCGCCGGCGAACCGGCGAAGAAGCGCGAGTCCGCGCAGGCTGGGAGGGCCAGGGAAGTGATCGCGCCACAATTCATGTCGATCGCCGGCATCGTCGCCATCCTGCTAATGGCCTTCGCGCTCTCGACCGGGCGCAAGCGCATCCGCTTGCGGGTGGTCGGCGCGGCATTCGCGCTTCAGGCTTTGCTCGCGCTACTGATCGTGCGCACGCCTTGGGGTCAGGCGACGATCAAGGCGATGGCGCAGGGGGTTTCCAATCTCCTCGCTTATGCGACCACCGGCACCGAATTCCTGTTCGGTGCGACCGCCGACAACCCGCTCGCCGGAACCTTTGCGCTCGGCGCGCTGCCGGTGATCATCTTCTTCGCCGCGCTGGTCTCGATCCTCTATCACGTCGGCGTGATGCAGCGCGTGGTGCGCTGGGTCGGCGGCGCGATCGGGTGGGTCACCGGCATCAGCCGGGTCGAATCGCTGGCCGCCGCGGCCAACATCTTCGTCGGACAATCGGAAAGCCCACTGGTCGTGCGGCCCTATCTCGCTGCGCTCTCGCCCGCGCGGTTGTTCACGGTGATGAGCGTCGGCATGGCCGGGGTCGCCGGTACCATCCTCGCCGCTTACGCCAGCTTGCTCGGCGCGGAGTACCTGCCTTACCTGCTCGCCGCCGCCTTCATGTCCGCTCCTGGCGGAATCCTGATGGCCAAGATCATCATGCCCGACGACCTGCCGACGCCGCCCGACGTCGAAGGCAGGATCGCGCTGCCCGAAGGGCGCATCAGTGCGGAGGGACCTGCCGCAATCACCGAAGGTGAGCCGCCCCACGAAGTGCTCGCCGCCGAATCCTTCGACGAGCACGGCCGCGCCGCCAACATCATCGAAGCCGCCGCTCAGGGCGCGCAGACCGGCGTTCGCCTGGCGGTGGCGGTCGGCGCGATGGTGCTAGCCTTCGTCGCGCTGGTTGCGCTCGCCAACGGTATTCTCGGCTGGGCCGGCGGGCTGTTTGGCTATCCTGCCTTGTCGTTCCAGGGCCTGCTCGGCTGGGTGTTCGCGCCGGTGATGTTCCTGCTCGGCATCCCCTGGGACGAGGCGATCACCGCCGGCGGACTGTTCGGCACCAAGGTTGTGCTCAACGAGTTCGTCGCCTTCATCGATCTCGGCCAGATGGGACCCGAAGTGCTCAGCGCTCGGGCGCGAGCGATCGTCACGTTCGCGCTGTGCGGGTTCGCCAATTTCAGCTCTATCGCCATCCAGATGGCGGTGACCGGCGGCCTTGCGCCGAACCAGCGCCCGGTGATTGCCAAGCTTGGCCTGCGCGCGCTTGCGGCCGGCTCGCTCGCCAATCTGATGAGCGCCGCTCTGGCAGGCCTTTTCATGCCGGTGTAGAGGTCGGACATGTCTGATCTCGCTTCGGTATCGCTCGAACGCCCCCTCCGTGAATTCTCGGAAGAGCTCGGCCAGTCGTTCGCAGAATACGGCTTCGCCATCGTCCGCGACCATGGCATCCCCGCCGACCTGATCGCCCGGGCGGAGGAGAAGTCGCGCGCCTTCTTTGCCCTGCCGGAGGAGGTGAAACTCAAGTACCACCTCAAGGGGCAGGGCGGCGCGCGCGGCTACACGCCGTTCGGGATCGAGCGGGCCAAGGACGCCGCGGTCCACGACCTCAAGGAGTTCTGGCACGTCGGCCGCACACTGCCTCCCGGCGATCCGCTCGAGCAATACATGCAGCCGAATGTCTGGCCCGAGGAAGTGCCGAGCTTCCGCGACACGTTCGAGACGCTTTACGCGACGATGGAGCGGACCGGTCTCAGGATCCTTTCGGCGATTGCGCTGCATCTGGGCTTGCCGGAGCGCTTCTTCGATCCGACGGTCGAGAACGGCAATTCGGTGATGCGCCTGCTGCACTATCCGCCAGTCCCCGAAGAAGCCGAAGGCCGGATCCGTGCCGCCGCGCACGAGGACATCAACACCATCACGCTGCTGCTCGGCGCGGAGGAAGCCGGACTCGAGCTCCTGGCCAAGGACGGCCGCTGGCTGCCGGTCTCCCCGCCCGAGGGGGCGCTCGCGGTCAATATCGGCGACATGCTGCAGCGTCTCACCAACGGCCGCCTGCGCTCGACCACGCATCGGGTCGTCAACCCGACCGGCGAGCGCGCCCGGCATGCGCGCTACTCGATGCCGTTCTTCCTTCACTTCCGCCCGGATTTCCTGATCGAGGCGATCGAAGACTGCGTTGCTCCAGGGGAGTTCGCCGAGTCGCCGATCACGGCGCACGACTATCTCATGCAGCGTCTGCGCGAGATCAATCTGGTCTAGCCGGCGACCAACTGCGCTTTCCTGAGTCTTTGTTGCGCTGCGGCAACAAGGAAGAAAAGATACATTTTTTCAATAGCTTGAATGTGGACAAGCTGTGGATAACCGCTGCCGTCGCCGCCGTAACGGAACCGTCACAAAATTGACCTTGATGTGTCTCAAATCGTTTCTAACGCAACGGAATATCGGGAAACACCAAGGGGCTCTCATCACATGAAGCTGAAGTATCTGCTGGCCACCAGCGCGCTCGTCGTGCCGGCCATTGCGCACGCCCAGTCAACCGGCTCGGTCGATTTCGAAGAGAACGTGATCGTCGTCACCAGCTCGGTATCGACGCAAGGCGTCGAAGGCGTGGTCGTGCCCGACACGTCGAAAGCCAAGCAGGTTCTCACCCAGGAAAATCTCGCGCGCAACAACCCCGGTCAGACGGTGCTCGACAGCATCAACATCATCCCGGGCGTGACCTTCACCAACAACGATGCCTATGGCTCGTCGGGCGGCCAGCTGTCGATCCGCGGCTTCTCCGCCGACCGCATCAGCCTGACTTTCGACGGTGTTCCGCTGAACGATTCGGGCAACTATGCGATCTATTCGAACCAGCAGCTCGACCCCGAGCTGATCGAGCAGGTGAACGTCAACCTCGGTTCGACCGACGTCGACAGCCCGACCGCTGCGGCCACGGGCTCGACCGTCAATTACCGCACCCGCATTCCCGGCGAAGACATCGGCGTTCGCCTGTCCGCTTCGGCCGGCGACGACAACATGGTCCGCGTGTTCGCGATGGTCGATACCGGCGAGTTCACGCCGTTCGGCACCCGCGCGTTCATCTCGGGAAGCAAGACGAGCTACGACAATCCGTACAACAACTACGGCAAGATCGATAAGAGCCAGCTCAACGCGAAGATCTGGCAACCGCTCGGCGACGGCGAGGACTTCATCTCCATCGCCGGCCACTACAACGAGAACCGCAACAACTTCTTCGGCTCGTTGCCGCTGCGCCTCGACCTGACGCAGAGCGCGACCAACGACGCGCCGCGCATCGTCGGCGGCCAGTCGGGCAATCGCTTCCCGCGCAACAACGACGAGCGCGAGTACGACATCAACTTTCCGTGCCGGCTCGACGTGGCGCAGCCCGGCGTCGTCGACTCTCCCGCTCCGGCGCCCGACGCACCGACCGCCGGCGGCAGCTGCGGCACCGAGTTCGATCGCCGCTACAACCCGTCGAACACCGGCAACATTCGCGGCGCATCGCTGTTCCACCTGACCGATTCGATCACCCTGTCGGTCGATCCCAGCTACCAGTACGTGAAGGCCAACGGCGGCGGCACCGTCACCGGTCGCGAGGGCTTCCGCATGATCAACGGTCAGCCCGTGACCGGGTTCATCGGCGGCAACTACTGGTTTGGCCGGGACCTCAACGGCGACGGCGACATGCTCGACACCTGCGTCAGCAGCTGCGGCAGCAGCGACGCGCAACGGTTCGCGGGCGTCACCCTGCTCGCCCCGAGCCAGACCCGAACCCACCGCATCGGCGTGATCAGCAACCTGCGCTGGGACATCACCGACGACCACTCGGTCCGCATCGCCTATACCTACGACCGCGCCAACCACCGCCAGACCGGCCAGGTCGGGCGGGTCCGGCCCAACGGTGAGCCGGTGGACGTCTTCCCGGTGAACGATCCGCTGATCGATGCCAGCGGCGCGGTCATGCAGAAGCGCGATCGGCAGTCCTACGCGATCCTGCACCAGGTATCGGGCGAATACAGCGGCTCGTTCTTCGACGACGCGCTGCGGGTGACCGCCGGCCTGCGCGCACCGTTCTTCACGCGCGACCTCAACAACTACTGCTTCACCACGAGCGACAGCGGCTTCGTCGACTGCTTCGGCAAGGACGATCCGCGCAACGCGATCTATGCCGCGGCCAACCCGACCGTTGAGGGCCCGCAGCAGCGCATCCTGAAGTACGACGAGATCCTGCCCAACGCCGGCTTCATCTTCAATCCGGCCGACCGGTTCTCGATCTTCGGCAACTACTCGAAGGGCCTGCAGGTCCCGGGCACCGACGCGCTGTACAATGCATTTTTCTTCCCGGCCGACACGCCCTCGGCACGGCCAAATCCGGAGACGACCGACAACTTCGACCTCGGCGTCCGCTACACCTCGCCGATCATCCAGGGCCAGCTGGTCGGCTGGTTCACCAAGTACCAGGACCGGCTGGCTTCGGCCTACGACCCGGTCACCGAGCGCAACGTCTATCGGAACCTCGGCGCGGTCGACAAATATGGCATCGACGGCAGCGTCGCCGTGACGCCGATCCCCGAGCTGCTGCTCTATGTATTCGGCTCGTACATGAAGTCCGAGATCAAGGACGACATCCAGAGCGGCCAGTGCACCGCGGCGCAAGCGGCGGCGGGAATTTTCGGTTGCGCGGAGGAAGATGATCCGATCTTCGTCGCGACTGCCGGCAACAGGGAATCCGGCGCCCCCGCTTATACTTACGGCGCGCAAGTGCGCGGGATGCTCGGCCCGGTCGACATCGGCCTGACCGCCAAGCGCACCGGTGGCCGCTACATCTACGACACCAACCTGCCAGTCTTCGGCGGGACGATGGCCGATCCGTACGTGATCCACCCGGCCAAGACTAACGCCTACTGGCTGGTCAACCTCGACGCGCGGGTGAGCCTCGAGTGGGCCGGGCTCGACGATCGGACCTACCTGCAGCTCAACGTCTATAACCTGTTCGATGAGCTCTACGTCGGGAACTTCACCAGCGGCCTCAACCAGGGCAACGTGATCGGCGCCGGTCAGTTCGGCGGCAATCCAGGCGCTCCGGTGTTCGCCCAGATCGGTGCTCCGCGGACGTTCTCGGCGACGATCAACGTCGAATTCTGAGGGGACATCGTGGTCGAAATGGCGGCGCCGCGAGGCGTCGCCATTTTTGTTTGCGAAAGCTAGGGGATGAACATGGGTCCACTGAATCTACGCGCGGCGGCCGCGGGGCTGGCGCTACTCGTCCTGGCGGGCTGCGCCACCGTTCCGACGCAAACGGCCGAGACGCCCTCCTCCCCAGAGGCCGTCCAGATCCTCGCGCTCAACGATTTCCACGGCAACCTCGAGGTTCCCTCCAGCGATACGACATACACGGCGAGCGGCCAGCAGGTCAGCGCGCGGCTCGGCGGGGCGGCTCGTCTCGGCGCGACGCTGGCGAAGCTGCGCGAAGGGCAGGGCAATACGGTCACCGTTGCGGCCGGCGACCTGATCGGCGGCAGCCCGCTGGTCTCGGCCTATTTCCTCGACGAGCCGACGATCATGGCGCTGAACCGTATGGGGCTCGACATCGCTTCGGTCGGCAACCACGAGTTCGACAAGGGAACGGCCGAACTGCGTCGCATGCAGCAGGGCGGCTGCGAGAAACATAGCCAGCGCCAGCCGTGCCGCCTCGACAATCCGTTCGAGGGCGCCAAGTTCACATACCTCGCCGCCAACGTGGTCGGAGAGGGCGGGGAAACCTTGTTCCCGGGCACCGCGATCCGCCAATTCGGCAATGCCAGGATCGGCTTCATAGGGATGACGCTGGAGGATACCGGCTCCCTCGTCTCGCCCGCAGGAACGGCAGGTTACCGGTTCGCCGACGAAGCCGAGACCGCCAATGCGCTCGCCGCTGAACTCAAGGCCCAAGGCGCCGACGCGGTCGTAGTGCTGATCCATCAGGGCGGCGATGTCGATCCGTTCTACAACCAGGACGGCTGCCCGAACCTCGGCGGCGACATCATGCCGGTGCTTGCCGGGCTCGACCCGGCGATTCGGCTTGTCGTCTCGGGCCACACGCACAAGGCCTACGTCTGCGAGGTTCCGGCGGCCGACGGCTCGACCCGCCTGCTGACCAGCGCCGGCCGCTACGGCTACTTCGTCACCGACATCCGCCTTACCCTCGATCCGGCGACCGATCGCGTGCTTTCGCTGAGCGCGGTCAACACTCCGGTGGTGGAAGCGGCCGGCGAGCAGCAGGACATTGCCGCGCTGGTCGGCCGTTATGCCGCGAGCTCGGCCGACGTCGCTTCGCGCGTGGTCGGCCGGATAGAGGGATCGCTCGAGAGCGCGGAAGGGATGATCGACACGCCGCTCCAGCGGCTCGTCGCCGACGCGGCGCTCGCTGCGACGAGCGATCCCGCGCGGGGCGGGGCACAGGTCGCGTTCATCAATTCGGGCGGCGTACGGGCGCCTTTCCGGCCCGCGGCGGACGGCTCGGTCACCTATGGGCAGATCTTCGCGCTGCAGCCGTTCGGAAATACGGTCGAGGTTCTCGAGTTGACCGGCGCCCAGCTCAAGCAACTGCTCGAGCAGGAGTTCACGAGCGACGGGACCGGGCAGTTCCGGCAGTCGTTCCTGACCCCGTCGCAGGGCTTTGCCTACACCATCGATCGCTCGGCGCCTGACGGTCAGCATGTGGTGGCGATGATGCTCGACGGCCGGCCTATCGATCCCAGTCGGACCTATCGGATCGCCGTGAACAACTTCCTCGCCCAGGGCGGTGACGGTTTCACGGTGCTTACACAGGGCCGTTTCGTCGCTGGCGGCAGCAACGATCTCGACGCGCTCGAGGATTTCATCGAGGGCGGAGTCCGAGCCACTACCGAGGGGCGCGTTATCGAGCTCAGCGAGTAGGCTCGGCCCTATTGGCCATGGCGACCAGGTCCTGCGCTGCGCGATCGAGCGCCTGACGAACCACCAGGTTCCGGACGGGCCAGCTCTGCAGGTCGGTGGCTAGCTCCAGCAGCATCAATCGTTCGTGCGATTCGGAGTCTACGGCGGCGTTCTCGCCGATCCGCAGGCGCCACGCACGCGCCGATGAAAGGAGGCCGATCGTCACTTCGGGGTCTTCTGGCCAGGAATTTTGCTGAGCTTGCGCTCGGCCTTCTTTCCGGCCTTCTGCTTCTTTTTCTTCTTCTTGTCCGTTTTGTCCGGCTTGCGCGTGGCGGCCAGCAGGGCTTCGGCCAAGCGGCGGATATCGGTGGCGCGCGGGCGGATCGTACGGGCGAGAATGGCCTCGGCGAGTGCCGTCGGATCGAGAATTTCCGGCGCGGGTGCCGGCTCGGCATCCGAGGGCGATGCCGTTTCGGCCGCTGTCTTTGTGCCGCCGGGCCTCGCCATGTTCCGAATCCCCCATCCCGATGGATATTATAACCTGCGGGGTCTGCCTTCCGCCGGAGCGAAAATGAAGCGTGAGCCTCCTGCTGTCACACTTGCGTCAAATTGGGTTGCCGAATGGCGCCCCCGGTTGTGTCGGGAATGATCCGCGTTTCAGGCTCGAGCGCCAGCCACTGGGCTAGATTCTTCAGCTCGCTCAACACCTTGTCGGAAACCACATGGGCCCGTTCGGGCTTCAGCACGAGCACTAGCTTGTCGCCATCCCGTTCGAGCGCGCTGGCGCGCAGTGTAGCGCCCGAGCCCGCCGCCAGCCGCCGCGCCAGCCGAATCGCCAGACCCCAGCCGGTGGCCTCGCGCAGCAGATCCCAGCTAGCCAGCCGCTCGAGCTCGGCCGGAGGCGCTATCTTGCCGCTGGCCGCGAGAAGCGCGGCGGCGAGGCGCACGCGCCCTGCCGGGTCGAGGCCTACCCACCGCTTGTCCATCGCCCATTCGTAGGCATGGCGCGAGCGCAGGTTGGGTTCGACATGCTTCGCCGCCAGTGCAAGCTGCGTGGCGGCGAGCCGCAGTCGGTCGCCGTCCTCGCCGGTCGCGGCCGGCGCGGTCCATGCCGCCATAAACTCGGCCAGGGCGCCCGAAGCCCCGCGCGGCTCGGCAAACTCGGCAACGCCGGCGAGCAGAGGGTCTTCCCGGCGAACGTCTGGTCCGAGCCGCTGGAACAGCAGGCCCTCGCGCAGGCCCCAGCCCGAGAACACGAGACCTGCTGGCTGCAGTTCGGCCAGCATTACGCGCAGCATTGCCGCGGCATCGGGCAAGCCGTTCGCGCGCGAGGCGGAAATGCCCGGGACCGCCGCCAGGTCGGCCGGCGTCACCCTCGCCACCTCTTTAGCGACGCGATCGGCTTCATCCGGCGCGAGAGCAAATGCGTGCGGATCGGTCAGCGGAAAATCGCTGCCGTGCATCGCGAAAGCCGCAAGCGCCCGCCAGGTGCCGCCGACCATGTACAGCGGGCCCGGATGCGCCGCGGCCCAGCCGGCCTTGCCCATTTCTCGCGCGATCGCCTTCCGGAACTTGTCGGGCCCGCGCTCGCGCAGGACCGGCAAGCGCAAAGTGCCGAGCGGCAAGCTGACACCGTCATGGCAATCGCCGTGCTCGACCATGACCAGTTCCAGGCTGCCGCCGCCGAGATCGGCTACTGTCCCCTGCGCTCCGGGAAAGGCCCCGATAACACCGAAAGCCGAACCTTGCGCTTCCTCTTCGCCCGACAGCAAGCGGGGCGAAAGGCCGAGCGAGCGGACTCGCGCAAGGAATTCGGCTCCATTGTCCGCCTCGCGCACGGCCGCGGTCGCGACGGTCTGGACGTCGTCGATGCCGAGGTCGGCGACGATCGTGGCATAGCGGGCCAGCGCGGCGAGCGCCTGGTCGATGGCTTTGCCGGGCATGTGCCCGGTCGCGGAAAGGTCGCGCCCGAGCCGGGCGCTGACGCTCTCGTTCAGCCAGGTCTCCGGAGCACGCTGCGAACCCGCGTAGACGACCAGCCGTACTGTGTTCGAACCGATGTCGATGACGGCACGGTCGGGTCGGCTCATGCCGCGCCCTTGCGCAGCGTCAGCTTGGGAACGCGGCTTTCCGCCAGGGCGCCGCCGCGGCCGGACAGCGAGGGGTTGGTCATGAAATACTCATGGCAGTTGAAGCCTTCACCGTCAGCTTCCACGCGCTCGTATTCGCCGGTTTTTCCATCGAGCAGCCAACTCTGCTCGGTATCGAGAAGGTTTGCGAGCAGAACCTGTTCCAGCACCTGGTCGTGAACCGTGCGGTTGCGGATCGGAACGAGCACCTCGACGCGGCGATTGAGGCTGCGGCTCATCGCGTCGGCGCTGGAGATGAACAGCCGGGCCTGGGTACTGGGGAGGGCCTTGCCGTTGCCGAAAGCCCAGATACGGCTGTGCTCGAGGAAGCGGCCGATGATCGACTTGACCGAGATCGTTTCCGACAGGCCGGGCACCCCCGGGCGCAGGCAGCAGATACCGCGCACCACCAGCACGATCTGCACGCCCGCCTTGCCGGCTTCGTAGAGGCGGTCGATCACGCCCTTTTCGGTGAGCGCGTTGAGCTTGGCCCAGATCGCGCCCGGGCGGCCGGCACGGACATGCTCGATTTCGCCGTCGATCAGCTCGTAAAGGGTTTCGCGCATGTTGAGCGGCGAGATGGCGAGCTGTTCGGGATCCTGCGGATCGACGTAGCCGGTGACGAAATTGAACAGCTTGCCCGCATCGCGTGCCAGTTCGGGATCGGCGGTGAAGAAGCTGAGGTCGGTGTAGATCCTCGCCGTCACCGGATGGTAGTTGCCGGTGCCGAAGTGGCAGTAGGTGCGATAGCCTTCGCCCTCGCGCCGGACGACGAGCGAGACCTTGGCGTGGGTCTTCCAGTCGACGAAGCCGTAGATCACCTGCACGCCGGCCTGCTCCAGCTCGCTCGCCCACTTGAGGTTCTGTTCCTCGTCGAAGCGGGCCTTGAGCTCGACCACCGCAGTGACCGATTTGCCCGCCTCGGCCGCGCGGATCAGCGCCGCGATGACCGGCGACTGGTTGCCGGCGCGGTAGAGCGTCTGTTT
>CBHCZH010000023.1:0-34203 GCA_965977975.1 uncultured bacterium | reverse complement strand
AGTGAGGGTCTTGCCGCCCCACTCCAGCGATACGGTTTTCGTGTCGAACATTGGTTTTCCTTCGTGAACCCGCCGGGCCATATTGCCGAGCGGGGCCTCTGTGCCGGGGAGTACCGTCCCGGTCCGGTGTGGGGCCCTTTAAGCCCCAGGCCCCTTCACCGGATTGTGAAGGATGCCAAAAGCAAAAGGGCGGCCCGTTAGAGCCGCCCTCGCTAAACTCTTACTTCCGCAGACCCAGCTTCTGGATCAGCGAGTTGTAGCGCTCGACGTCCTTCTTCTTGAGGTACGCGAGCAGGCTGCGGCGCTTGTTGACCATCATCAGCAAGCCGCGGCGCGAATGGTTGTCCTTGTGGTGGTCCTTGAAGTGCTCGGTGAGGTTGCGGATGCGTTCGGTGAGGATCGCGACCTGGACTTCGGGGGACCCGGTGTCGCCCTTGGACTGGGCGTTGCTGGAAATGATTTCCTGCTTCTTCTCGGCGGTTACCGACATTCTCATTTACTCCGCGGTACCAGGTAGATTGAACCCTCGGACGACCTTGGCCGTTCCGCCCGAAAGTTCCATCAGCGCCACGGGGACTTTGCCGGCCGTTGCTAGATAGAGCCCGTCGGGTTCGAGCATTCCGGAAAGGACCCGGCCCTGGCGGGCCGCCTGCGCGCTTTCCGGATCGAGGGTCAGGGCCGGGATACCGTCCAGCCCCGCCTCCAGCGGCAGGAGGTGGTCTTCAAGGGGCGCGCCGTTACCGATTTCCTCCAGCTTGTCCAGCGAAATCGCGTGGGTCTCGGTGAAGGGACCGGCCTGCGTGCGGCGCAAGTACGACACATGACCGACCGTGCCGAGCGCATGCGCGATGTCGCGCGCCAGGGAGCGGATGTAAGTGCCCTTGCTGACATTGGCCAAGAGGGTGACGCTGTCGGCGAGTTCGAGCGGGGCTTCGGGAACGATTGGGTCGAGACCGGTGACTGTCGCGGCGAAGGCGGACTCAAGAATCGGCTGCGCACCGTTATGCTGTAGCGTCAGCGAATGGATCGTCACGCGGCGTGGCTCCAGTTCCACATCCTCCCCCGCCCGCGCGAGGTCGTAGGCCCGCCTGCCGTCAACTTTCAGCGCGGAATAGGCCGGGGGAACCTGGTCGATCTCACCGATGAAATGCTCGCAGACCGCGGCGACCGCGGCGAGCGGCGGGCGTCGATCGCTGGTGGCGATTACCTCGCCTTCCATGTCGAGCGTATCGGTTTCCTCCCCGAACTGCACGGTGAACGCATACGTCTTGCTCGCGTCGAGCATGCGCCCGGCGAGCTTGGTCGTCTCACCGAGCGCGATCGGCAGCACACCTTCAGCCAGCGGATCGAGCGTGCCGCCGTGGCCGATCTTGACCTTGCCGTAGCCCGCCTTGCGCAGCACCCGCTTGACCGCCGCGACGGCTTGGGTCGAACCCAGACCGCGCGGTTTGTCGAGGATCAGCCAGCCATGGGGCTGCGACAATGCTTGCTCCTGGGTCATGCGGGAAACGCCAATCTCCTGCCCCGCTCGCGGGGTTGCGGCAGCCAGTCATAGCTCAAAAGGTCGTAGCCGGCCTTGTTCCCGGCGGTAAGGGCAATCAGCGCGCGATAAAGTAAGCGAGCGCCAGAAACCTCTCCATGACCCATTCGTACGGCGGCGCGACTACGCGCTCGACGATCCCGAGACCTGGGAAGATCCAGGGGATCACGAGCAAGAACAGAAACAGCAGCGGGAAGCCGAACGGACGCAGCTTGTCGTACGCCTGCGCTGCGCGCTCCGGCAACAGACCCTCGACGATATGCGAGCCGTCGAAAGGCGGCAGCGGCAATAGGTTGAACAGCGCGAGGAAGATGTTGATTCCCACGAACGAGACAAGCGACGCGGCGGCAAATCCACCCAGTCCGGCGGACTCGACGCCGCCGCGCGCCATCAGGCCGAGCGCGACCGCACCGATCGTCGCCAGCGCAAGATTGCTCGCCGGTCCCGCCGCGGCGACCGCCATCATGCCGAAACGTGGGTTGCGCAGCCGCTGCTTGATGACCGGCACCGGTTTGGCCCAACCGAAGGCCGGCAGACCGGACAGCAGCAAGGCACCGGGAAGAATCAGCGTGCCGATCGGGTCGACATGGCGGATCGGGTTGAGGCTCAGCCGTTTGCGTTCCTTGGCAGTCGGATCGCCGAGCATGAGCGCGGTCCAGCCGTGCGCGACTTCGTGGAACACGATCGCGATCACGAGAGCGGGGATCAGCGCAAGCGCCGTTAACACGGTGTCGTTCATTCGCAGCGAAGATAGGAAGCCGCCGGTCTCAGCGATAGAGGCCTAGCACTTCGGCGAAATGGCGGCGGCACAGCGCAACGTATTGCTCATTGCCGCCGATTTGAGTCTGCGCGCCCTGGACCATCGGCTGGCCGTGCTCGTCCGTCCGCAAGTTCATCGTCGCCTTGCGGCCACAGTGACACACGGCCTTCAGCTCGACGAGAGCATCGGCAATCCCGAGCAGGACCGCGGAGCCAGGGAACAGGTCGCCGCGGAAATCGGTCCTGAGACCATAACAAAGCACCGGGATGCCCGCCTCGTCCGCCACCCGCGCGCATTGCCAGACCTGGATCGCGGTAAGGAACTGCGCCTCGTCGATCAGCACGCAGGCGAGCGGCGTTTCGCCGTGCCGCGCGATGATAGCTTCCCACAAGTTGGTTCCCGGCCCGAAACGGCTCGCCTCGGCGCCGAGCCCGATGCGGCTGGCGATCGGCTTCTCGCTGCGATTGTCGAGCGCCGCGGTCCACAGCATCGTCGCCATCCCGCGCTCGCCGTAGTTGAAGTTGGCTTGCAGCAGGTTGGTCGATTTGCCGGCGTTCATGCTGGCGTAGTAGAAGTAGAGCTTGGCCATCGTCCAGCGAGGCTAGCGGCTTGCCACGGCGCGAGCGAGTCCGCCGCCGGCGAACTCAACAGCGGCGCTCGCCGACCTTCCCCTGCGCGCCCGTTTTCCTTGGCAAACGGCAATTTAACCCGCGCCCGCTAGGGCTTGCGGCGAACGGACAGGGGGAGTGGCCGTGGACGAGCGTACCAAGGGATGGCTGGGCGGGGCGATACTGTCCGCCGCGCTGCTGGCGACGACATGGTTCGCGCCGCTCGATTTCGAGACTTCGTCGCGCAAGGCCCGTGCGATGATCGGCATATTCAACACCGTGTTCCAGCCGATGATCGACGCGGCCGGCAAGCCGGCCATGCTGGCCGTGTTCGGGGCGCTGCTGGCGCTCTGCCTGTGGCGCACGCTCGGCCTGCGCCTGCCGAGCGTACCGACGATCGAGCTGCCTCGCCGCCAGCAAGTGTCGCTGGCCGGCGTGCCCGACGACTTCGCCGCGCCCATGCAGCGCAAGCGGGACCTCGGGCGGCTCACGGCTTCGTCAAACGTCGAAGCCGATGCCATGATGACGCTTGCAAGGGCCGCCGCGACCGCCCCGCAATCGGACGAGTTCAGGGAACGAATGGACACCGAGTTCCTCGCGCTGGGCAGTTCCACGCCCGGCGCCCCGATCAGCCGCGAAGGCATGGCCGAGAGCCTGCGCAGTCTTCATGGTCCGGATGCCCAGCTCAGCGACGAGATGTACGAAAAGGCCACCACGCTGGCGGAGACGCTGCAGCGGCAATCGACCCCGCACGGGAAGAAAATCCGCCCCGTCGTGCTCGCCCGCAAGGCGCGCGAGCGCGGGCGCGACTGGAGCAGCGACCGCAGCTGGTTCGGCGGCCTCCCGCGCCTTGGCGGTGCCCCGTGGCCGGCCGGCCCGGACGGAGTACCGCTGCCCTTCGCAGCGCAGATCGACCTGTCCGAGGTTGCCGCGGCGTGTCCCGAGAGTCCCCTGCCCCACGAAGGCTCGCTGGCGTTCTTCCTCAACCAGGGCGCGGTAGTTCACGTCGAACCGGGCAATCACGCTTTCACCCCGCCGCCGGCTGGATTGCCTCTCGCCTACGACGAGGGCAGCTACCCGCTGCCCGAACGCCCGTCGCGCCTAAGCCAAGAGCTGTTCCCGCTCTGGCCGATCGAGCCGATCGGACTGCCGCTCAGCGACGACATGCTCGACCACACCGACGAGGAACGACACGAGGAGATTTGGGAAGCGCAGTACGCCGCGCTCGCCGAGCGGGTCGTGCCGAGGCAGTATGCGTTCGGGGTGTATTCGGCGCGCCAGGAAGGCATCGCCGGCGCCGACATGCTGTGGTGGTACGGCGCGTTCCATGTGCTCGACTGCCTGCGTGACACCCTCGACGGGGTCGAGCGCGCGGTCGCGTTGCGCCACGAGTGGATTGAGCAGGCGCGCGGCTACCGGGCCAAGTTGGCCGCCGCCGCCGAACCGAAGGAAGACGAGATCGCGAAGTCGCGCGCGGGCGAAGAGCGCAACCGCGCGCAAATCTCCGAAATCCGCCGGCAGGGTGCCGAGCTCGAAGCGTTCATCGCGCATGTGGAAGCGTTCGTCGGCGGCCGCGACCCCTGGTCGGTGATGAGCGAAGACGAAGTGGCCGTGCTCGACGAGGTGATGAGCGAGGCGCGCAAGAGCTTCTGCGACCTCTCCTTCCCGTTGTCGATGAGGCTCGATAACATCCGCGACATCTGCATCCGCCGCATGGTGACCGGCGAGCCGGAAGCGCTCGCCGCGCTGCCGGACGATATGCTCGCCTTCATCAACGAACGGTACCGGGCGACCTCGCAGGACCCCCACCAGATGTTCGGGCTCGCGGGGATCAAGCAGACCAACCTCTACGACCATCTGTGCGACCTGCTGCTGCTGCAACTCAGCTACGACGACATGAACGAGTGGCGCTTCGGCGACATGGGGCTGTGGCACTTCTGGATCAGCCCGGAGGATGCGGCCGCCCGCCGCTGGGAAAAGGTGGAGCTGACGTTCGAATGCAGCTGAGCGGCTAGTCCTCTCCCAGCTCCCCCAGATCGCGCGCTACCTTGGGATCGTTGAGCAGCCGGTCGATCCGCTCGGCCTCGTCGAAGCTCTCGTCGGCGTGGAACCGCAGCCTGGGCGCGAACTTGAGGCCGAGGCGCTGGGCGACCTCGCGCTGCAGGTAGGCGGTGTTGCGGCGGAGCGCGGTAAGCACTTCTTGCTCGTCCCCGCCGAGCAGCGGCTTCGCGTAGACTCGCGCCTGGCGCAAGTCGGGCGACATGCGCACTTCGGTGATCGAGATGTGGTGCGCGGTGAGCGTGTCGTCGTGCACTTCCTGGCGCATGAGCAGCTCGGACAGCACGTGCCGCACGCGCTCCCCGACCTTGAGCAGGCGAACCGAGCGGTCTTCGGTGGGGACGCGAGCCACGGTCAGGTGTCCATCTTGTCGAGGATGCGCTGGAGCGAGCGCAGATTGCGCGCGGTGGCGCGGCATTTGACTACTTTCGCCTTCTTCATCACCGGGTCCAGCATCGAGCGGGCGACGCCTTCGGCGAAATCGACGAAAAACTCGCGGTCGCCGGCGGCGAGGCGCTCCGGGCCTGGGTAGGCCTTCGCGAACGCCTCGAACGGCTTGCGATCGAGCGGCTGGTCGAGAAAGATGGTATGCACAAACTTGGCCTCCCCATCCTCGCGGAATGGGTTGTCCGCGATTGCGGCTGCGAGTTCATCCCGGCTGCGCACCGCGGCGAAAGTGTCGATCCCGAAGCGGTCCTTGACTACGTGGGCGATCTTCTCTGCCAGCCCATCGGACGGTCGTTCCTCATGCGAGAACAGCACGTTACCGCTGGCGACCACCGTCTCCACATCCGCGAATTCCTCGCGCTCGAGCGCCTCGCGCAGCTCGCTCATCAGCAGCCGATTGCCGCCGACGTTGATCGAGCCGAGCAGGGCGACGTAGCGGGGCATCGTGCTCCTCACTTCCCTCCTGCTTGCGGGAGGGGTCGGGGGTGGGTGTGTAATGGCTATACTGGCCCACCCCTAGCCCCTCCCGCAAGCGGGAGGGGGACTGCTCACAGCGTCCGTTCGCGCTCCTCTACCTCGAACACCTCGAGGTTGTCGCCCGGCTTGATGTCGTTGGTGTCGGCCAGGACCACGCCGCATTCGAGGCCGGCGCGGACTTCGTCGACGTCGTCCTTGAAGCGCCGCAGCGACGCGATCGTGGTGGCCGAAACGATAACGTCCTGGCGCGTGAGGCGGGCGTGGAGGCCCTTGCGGATGGCGCCTTCGAGGACCAGCAGGCCCGCTGCCTTGTCGCGCTTGCCGGCAGGGAAGACCTGCTTGACCTCGGCGCGGCCGACGACGTTCTCGATCCGGAGCGGGCCGAGCACGCCGGCCATCTCGCGGGCGATCTCCTCGGTCAGCTGGTAGATGACGTCGTAGTACTTCATCTCCACCTTGTGCCGCTCGATCAGCTCGCGCGCCTTGGCGTTCGGGCGCACGTTGAAGCCGATGATCGGCGCCTTGCTGGCGGAGGCCAGCGTGACGTCGCTCTCGGTGATCGCGCCGACGCCCGAGCTGAGCACGCGCAGCTTGATCTCGTCGTTCGAGAGGTTGTGGAGCGCGGTGACGATCGCTTCGGCCGAACCCTGCACGTCGGCCTTCACGACGACCGGATACTCCTTCACGTCGCTCTTGAGGCCGGCGAACATCGCGTCGAGGTTGGCCGGCGCGGTGGCGGTGCGCTTGGCGGTCGCCTGCTGCTGGCGGTACTCGGCCACCTCGCGGGCGCGCTGCTCGTTCTCGACCACGGTCAGGTGGTCGCCGGCATTGGGCACGCCGCCGAGGCCGAGCACTTCGACCGGCATCGACGGGCCCGCTTCCTTCAGCTGCTGGCCCTTGTCGTCGACGAGCGCGCGGACGCGGCCGCTCTCGGTGCCGACCACGAACACGTCGCCGCGCTTCAGAGTGCCGCGGTTGACCAACACGGTTGCGACCGGACCGCGGCCCTTGTCGAGCTGCGCCTCGATCACGGTGGCATCGGCCGCGCGGTCCGGATTGGCCTTCAGCTCGAGCAGTTCGGCCTGAAGCTGGATCTTCTCGATCAGCTCGTCGAGGCCGGTCTTCTTGAGCGCCGAGACCTCGACGTCCTGCACTTCACCGCCCATCTGCTCGACGATCACTTCGTGCTCGAGCAGGCGCTCGCGAATCTTCTGCGGGTTGGCCTCGTACTTGTCGACCTTGTTGATCGCCACGATCATCGGCACGCCGGCCGCCTTGGTGTGACGGATCGCCTCGATCGTCTGCGGCATCAACCCGTCGTCGGCCGCCACAACCAGCACCACGATGTCGGTCACGTTGGCGCCGCGCTGCCGCATCTGCGTGAACGCCTCGTGCCCCGGGGTGTCGAGGAAGGTGATCTTGTGCCCCGTCTCTCCCTTTTTCGCGCCCTTGGTGGTGATCTGGTAGGCGCCGATGTGCTGGGTGATGCCGCCGGCTTCGCCCTTGACCACGTCGGTGCCGCGCAGCGCGTCGAGCAGCGAGGTCTTGCCGTGGTCGACATGGCCCATGATCGTGACCACCGGCGGGCGCGGCTGCAGCGTCTCGGCCGCATCGACGTCCTCGGACCGGTCGATGTCGAGGTCGCTTTCGCTAACGCGCACGATGTTGTGGCCGAATTCCTCGACCAGCAGCTCGGCGGTATCCTGGTCGATCGTCTGGTTGACGGTGACCATCATGCCCATGTTGAACAGCGACTTGACCAGGGCGGCGCCCTTCTCGGCCATGCGGTTGGCGAGTTCTTGTACGGTGATCGCCTCTGGGACGATGACGTCGCGAACCTGCTTTTCGCGCGGCTGCGCCGAGCCGCCCATATGCGCGCGACGCTCCTTCTCGCGGGCGCGCTTTAGCGCGGCGAGCGAGCGGGCGCGGGCGCCTTCGTCCTCGTTCAGCGCGCGGCTGACGGTCAGCTTGCCGCCCTTGCGGCGGTCATCGCCGCCGCGGCCTGCGGGCGTGCCCTTGCGCTGCTCCTCGCGCTTCTTCTCGGGCCGCTTGGGTTCCGGCCTGGCGACGGGTGTGAACTTGCGCGGCGCGGGAGACGGTGTGGCGCCGCCTTCGGCAGCTTCGCCCTGCGCGACTTCCTCGGCGGGCGCTGCCTCGGCCGGCTCGGGCGCCTCGGCGGGGGCTTTCGCGACCTCTTCGGCCGTACGGCGGTTTTCCTCGGCGCGGCGCTTCTCGTCCTCGAGCGCCTGGGCGCGCTGCTCCTGCTCGCGACGGCGCGTTTCCTCGGCTTGGCGCAGGCGGTCTTCCTCAGCCTCGCGCTGCATGCGCGCGACGCGTTCCTGCGGCGTTTCGCCGGCGGGCGCGGGCTTGCGTGGCGCGGGCGCGGGAGGCGGTGGTGGCGGCGGCGTCGGCGCGGCGACCGGTTCGGGTGCGGAAACCTGGGCCTCGCCGGGCTTGCCGATCAGGCGACGGCGCTTGACCTCGACCACCACCTTGTTGGTGCGGCCGTGGCTGAAGGTCTGCTTGACCTCGCCCGCGTCGATCGAGCGCTTGAGGCCAAGCGGCTTGCGTTCGCGCGTCGTGTCGTTGCTGTCGCTCATAAAACTCGTTTCGTCCTTCAAATCAGTTCGTCGCGGCCGGCCGGGAGAGCCGGTTCGCTCGCCGTGAGGTCGCCAAGAAAGGCCTGCAAGCGCCGCAACGGAATGGCCACCCTTCCAGCCGATCCGCGATCTGCCAGCGCCAGGTGGACGACATTGTCGCGACCCAATGCCACAGACAGAGCCGCGCGGTCCAGTGGCAGGCGAACGCCGGCAAGACCAGTACCTTCCGCATCCTCGCCCACGCGCCAGGCCTGGTCGAGCTTGCGAACCCCGTCCTCGCTGGCGTCCGCCGCATGGTAGAGAGCCGCGACCTTGCCCATCCGGGCTTCGCCCGCGATGCGGTCCGAGCCCAAGATAAGCATTCCGGCGCGCATTTCGAGGCCCAGTCGATCGAGCAGCGCACGCCTAAGTCCCTGTTCCATCCGTTCGGACAGGTCGTCCGGGATCGCCAGCCTTCCGTTTTTGAACGCGCGCGCGAGCGCAGCCTTGAGCTTGCCGCTCGCGACGGCCTCGGCGAGCTCCGGTTTGCCGACCCCGATCCACGCGCCGCGACCGGGAGCCTTGGCGAGTGCGTCGGGCAGCACGTCACCGTCGGGCGAGACGGCCAGGCGCAGCAACTCGTCGCGCGCCGCGGTACGGCCGCTCAACACGCAGCGCCGCTCGCTGTGTTCACCCCCCTCCCGCTTGCGGGAGGGGGCGGGGGTGGGCATGTCCGAGCCGGGCGAAGCCGCGAACTGGCCCACCCCTAGCCCCTCCCGTTTGCGGGAGGGGGACTTGTGCGGAACCGCTAGCGGCTCATTGCGAGGATTCCGCATCGGCGGCCTCCTCAACTGCGGGAGACGCGGGCCCCGAAGAATTTTGGGCTTCCTCGTCTTCGAACCAATGCGCGCGAGCGGCCATGATGATCTCGTTGCCTTGCTCTTCGCTGAGGCCGAACTCGCCAAGCACCCCGCCCTTGTCCTCGGTACGCTGCGGACGGCGCAGCGGGGGGCCGTCGGTCGGGGCCTGGCGCCGACGCGGCGCTTCGCGCTTCTTGGCGATCAGCTCGTCGGTAGCGAGATCGGCCAGATCGTCGAGCGTCTTGATGCCAGCCTTGCCGAGCGCGACGAGCATCTGTTCGGTGAGATGCGGCATTTCGGCGAGCGCATCCTCCACGCCGAGCTCGCGGCGCGCGGCGCGGTGAGCTTCTTCCTGGCGCTCGAGCGCTTCGGCCGCGCGGCTCTGAAGCTCTTGCGCCAACTCCTCGTCGAAACCTTCGATCGAGGCCAGTTCGGCGAGCTCGACATAGGCAACTTCCTCGAGCTCCGCGAAGCCTTCCGCGACAAGCAGCTGCGACAGCGTTTCGTCGACGTCGAGTTCCTCTTCGAACATCTTCGACCGCTGGGCGAACTCGCGCTGGCGCTTTTCCGAGGCCTCGTCCTCGGTCATGATGTCGATCTGACTCTCGGTCAGCTGGCTGGCGAGGCGCACGTTCTGGCCGCGGCGGCCGATCGCAAGGCTCAGCTGGTCGTCGGGAACGACCACCTCGATGCGGTTCTCGTCCTCATCGAGCACCACGCGGCTGACCGTCGCCGGCTGGAGCGCATTGACCACAAAGGTCGCGGTGTCCTCGCTCCACGGGATGATGTCGATTTTCTCACCCTGCAGTTCCTGGACGACCGCCTGGACGCGGCTGCCCTTCATGCCGACGCAGGCGCCGACCGGGTCGATCGACGAATCGCGGCTGATCACGCCGATCTTGGCGCGGCTGCCCGGATCGCGCGCGGCGGCCTTGATCTCGATAATGTTGTCGTAGATCTCGGGCACTTCCTGCGCGAATAGCTTCTTCATGAATTCCGGATGAGCGCGGCTCAAAAAGATCTGCGGCCCGCGGTTGTTGCGCTCGACCTTCATGATCAGCGCGCGGACGCGCTCGCCGACGCGGGCAGCTTCGCGCGGGATCTGCTGGTCGCGCCGAATCACACCTTCAGCGCGGCCGAGGTTCACGATCACGTGGCCGAACTCCACCGACTTGATCACCCCGGTGATGATCTCACCGGCGCGGTCCTTGAACTCCTCGTACTGGCGCTCGCGCTCGGCATCACGGACCTTCTGGAAGATCACCTGCTTGGCGCTCTGCGCATCGATGCGACCCAAGTCGACCGGCGGCAGCGGATCGACGATGAAGTCACCGAGCTTGGCGCCCGCCTGAAGTTTCTCGGCTTGCTTGAGGTCGACCTGCTTGAAGTAGTCCTCGACTTCCTCGACCACCTCGACGACGCGCCACAGGCGCAGATCGCCGGTGATCGGATCCAGCTTGGCGCGGATGTCGTTCTCGGCGCCGTAACGGGCGCGCGCCGCCTTCTGGATCGCTTCCTCCATCGCCTCGACGACGATCGCCTTGTCGATCATCTTCTCGGTCGCAACGGAATTCGCGATTGCGAGCAATTCGGCCTTGTTGGCGGAAATCGGGCTGGCCATCGGTTAAGCCTTCTCTTCTTCGGATGTTTCGATGATTTCTTCGATCCCGCTCGTGTCGAGCGGGCGGGTGGCGGCAATCAACTTGTCGGTGAGGACCAGCTTTGCCGAATGAATGTTTGCCAGCGGAACATCGACGCGGCCCGCCTTGCGGTCCTCGACGGCGACAGTGCCACCTTCTATGCCGATCAGCTCGCCGCGCAACTTGCGGTGATCGCCCATCGGCTCGATCAGCGACAGGTTCACGTCATGGCCCGCCCAATTCGCATAGTCCTTGGCACGGGTCAGGGGCCGGTCGATGCCCGGCGAGCTAACCTCGAGATGGTACGAGCCCTCGATCAATTCCTCGCCGGCGTCCTCGATCGCGTCGATGCGGTCCGAAATGCGATGCGACAGCGCCATGCATTGCTCGACCACGAGTTGCCCGGTCGCCGGGTCCTCGGCCATGACCTGCAGCGTGCGCTCGTCGCCCTGGCCCGAGAGCTTCACGCGCACGAGCTCGAATCCCAAGGCAGCCGCCTCGGGCTCGATCACTTCTCTCAGGCGCGCGATATCGGCCATGCAGTCTCCAACAGCCGACTGCCTGACAATGGCCGTTTGGGCCGGCCCCCGGAGGCGCCAGCACCAGCATTGTCACGACAATGTCGGTATGGAGGCGCAGATAGGCGCGCCCGAGAAGAAACGCAAGCCGAAGCTGGCGGGAAGCTACTGGCCCGTTTGTGTTGCGATCGTGTCGGCTCCCCAGCCGGCGTCGGCCAGCCGCTGTTCCGAAGCGCGGGACGCCGCTCTCGCAGCGTAATCCTGGACGGCTGGCTCGCTCGCTTCTTCGGCAACGCTCGCCCGCTCCGTCTCGCTCGCCGGCTCGTCGAACGCGCGCACGAACCTGGCCGCCAGCACCACACCCACCCCGAGCACAAGCACCACCACGATTATGATGGAGAACCCGAAATAGCGACGCACTTCGTCAACCACAGTCGAGCCGGCCTCTTCGGCGACCGCTCCGAGCAATTCATCGAGTTTCACAGGTTTCGCCTCGCCGTGCCGTTCCGCGCATTATTGCGCCTCGGGACCCCAATCCGCGTCTGAGTAGGTATCTGCCGGGTCCTCGGCGTCCCAGTCATCGACGGCCAGATGCTCAGCCATCGGTTCTGTGTCGGTATCGAAATCTTCGGCTGTCGCCGGATCGCCGGCCTCAATTGCCGGGGAATCGATTATCTCTCGCGACTCTTCGTAGTCCACCTGGACCGAAATCATCCACGCGACCCAGGCGACGAAGCCGATGCCACTCACGACTTGAAAGGGACCGACTTTCATCGCCCAACACCCCACCCAGCTTCGCGTCGAAAGGTCTCTAGCGCCAAGCGGTTGCCGACGAGTTAATCGTCGGCGGCCAGCCCGTGCTTCCTGATGCAGTGCCTGAGCTGATCGTAGGTCAAACCAAGGGCTTTGGCCGTCTGACGCTGGTTCCAGCGGTTGCGGCCGAGGTGGTGCTCGAGGATCGCGCGCTCGTGCGCTTCGACCGCGGCGCGCAGGTCCTCGACATTATCGTAGTCATGAGCGGCGGGGCGCGGACCGGGATGCGGCGGCACCGGCGTCTCGCCATTCGCGCGGGATGGCGCCGCGGCGGGCTTCCACGGGCTGTCGAACGGGTCGAACTGGACGTGAGCGATTGGCTCCTCCCAATCGCCCCAGCGATAGACCGCGCGTTCGACGACGTTCCTCAGCTCGCGGACGTTGCCGGGCCAGGGATACTCGTCGAGCTGGCGGCGGACGTGGTCGGCAAAGCCGGGCCAACGCTCCCAGCCGATCTCGGCGGCCATGCGGCGGCCGAAGTAGTCGGACAGCACGTCGATATCGCCCTCGCGCACGCGCAGCGGCGGCAGGGTGATGACCTCGAAGCTGAGCCGGTCGAGCAGGTCGGCGCGGAACTTGCCCTCGTCCGCGAGCTTTGGAAGGTTCTCGTTGGTCGCGGCGACGATGCGCACGTCGACCCGGATCGGGCGCGAGGCGCCGATGCGCGTGACCTCGCCGTACTCGACCGCGCGCAGCAGCCGCTCCTGCGCGCCCATCGACAGCGTGCCGATCTCGTCTAGGAACAAGGTCCCGCGGTCGGCTTCCTCGAAGCGGCCGACGCGCTGGCGAGTCGCGCCGGTGAACGAGCCGGCTTCGTGCCCGAACAGCTCGGCTTCGATCAGCGTCTCGGGCAGCGCCGCGCAGTTCATCACTACGAGCGGCTCTTCCCAGCGGTTCGACAGGCGGTGCAGGCGTTCGGCGATCAGCTCCTTGCCGGTGCCGCGCTCGCCGATCACCAGGACCGGGCGGCGCATGGGCGCCGCGCGGCTCGCGCGCTCGACCGCGTCGAGGAAGGCGCCTGATTGGCCGATGAACTGATTTTCCCGCTCCACGACCAACTTGTAGTGGAAATCCCCACATGCTGGCAATCTTCACCACATACTTGGGCGAGATATATCCCGAAATCCGCGCAAGATGGCGCAAATCCGCGTTTGGCACGGTGCTTGCTGATAGGTCCACATAGATTTGGACCAGGAGGACATCCGCCATGTATGATCGCGACTTCTTCACCAGCAAGCTCGGCATCGCCGCGCTGGTGAGCATCGCCGCGATGGTGACGTTCAACGTCTATGCGTTGACTCACCAGATCGGCATGACGACCGAGCAGGTGGTGGCGGCGACTCCGAACGTGGAGCTGGCATGATCCGCAAGGACGACAACGACCCCCTGGGCCCGATCGGCTCGAGGATCGAGGAAGGTCTCGAACGGGCCGCCTCGAAGCTTGAGACTGGCCGTGCACAGGCGATCTCGCGGCTGGACCGCGAGATCGAGCGTCTGCGCACCAGTCCGACACCGACTTACACCTCGACCCGCACTTCTTCCGCCAACGCCTTTGTCTCCGGAGTTCCCTGGATGGGCATTTTCTCACGTACCCGCGATATCATCGCCGCCAATTTCAACGAGCTGCTGGACCAGGCCGACGACCCGGCCAAGATGATCCGCATGATTATCCTCGAGATGGAGGAAACCCTGGTCGAGGTCCGCGCCAGCGCCGCGCGCACGATCGCCGACCAGAAGGAAATGCACCGCCATTGCGTCAAGCTCGACAAGCTCCAGGCCGACTGGGGCGAGAAGGCGCAGCTGGCGCTCAGCAAGGACCGCGAGGACCTCGCCCGCGCCGCGCTGGTCGAGAAGAAGCGCGCGGCCGACATGGCCGACCAGCTCAAGCAGGAGATCGCCGTGCTCGATGATGCGCTGCGCGCGTACGAGCAGGACATCGCCAAGCTGCAGAACCGCCTGCGCGAGGCGCGCAGCCGGCAGACCCAAATCGCCGCGCGGCTCGAAAGCGCCGAGAACCGCGTCAAGCTGCGCACGCTGATGACCAACGAGCGAGTCGACGACGCGCTCGCCCGCTTCGACCAGCTCGAGCGCCGGGTCGATTATGCCGAAGGCCGCGCCGACGCGCTGTCGATCGCCGACGGCAGCGGCAAGCCGAGCCTGTCGGATGAGATCGCGGCGCTCGAGGGCGCGGACAAGATCGACGCCGAGCTCGAAGAGATGAAGCGCGCGCTCGGCATGGGGCGCGATGAGACCAAGGGGGAATAAGTCGTGGATCCAACCTTTATCGTAGTCCCGGCGATCTTCCTCGGCCTGCCGTGGATCATCATGCACTACATCACCAAGTGGAAGACCGCTGCGACGATCACCACCGACGACGAGCATCTGCTCGACGAGCTCTACAACCTCGCCAAGCGGCTCGACGAGCGGATGGACACGGTCGAGCGTCTCGTCGCTTCCGACAACCCCGAGTTCAAGCCGGCGCGGATCATCCACGACCGCGAGATCGACAACGAGCCGCTGCGCGAGCTGGATCGCCTGCTGGCCGAGAAGAAAGGATCGCAGCGGTGAACAGCCCCCGTACGACGCTTTATCGAGATAAGCAGAACGCCAAGCTCATGGGCGTGTGCTCGGGGATCTCCGACTACACGGGCGTGAACGTCTTCTGGATCCGCCTGGCGTTCTTTCTCTCCTTGTTCGCGATCGGACCCTTTGCGCTGGCGGCGTATTTCATTCTCGGATTTGTGCTGAACAAGAAGCCTCAGCACCTCTACGCCGATCGGCAGGAGCAGCAGTACTGGCAGCGGGTCCGCCAGTCACCGAAGCGCACCGCGCGTGAGATCAGGAGTCGCTTCCGCGACATCGACCGCCGGCTGGCGGAGGTCGAGACCTATTACGTCAGCAGCAACCCGCGCCTGTCGGCCGAGATCGAACGGCTGCGCTAAAGCGACTTAGTAAGGGGGAATTTGCAATGCCGCCTATCGCGTATTTCGGGGTGATGATCCCGATCCTGGCCATCTCGCTCGGCTTCTTCGCCGTGTGGGCTGAGCACCAGCGGAAGATGATCAAGCTGCGGATCGAGGAGCTTCAGGCGGCCAAGGACGCCGGCGGAGTCGCGCCGGAGCAGGCGCGCGAGGTCAGCGAATTGCACGAGCGTGTCCGCGTGCTCGAGCGGATCGTGACCGACGGAGGCTACGACTTGGCGCACAAGATCGAAGCGCTGCGCGACGAGCGCGGCACGGGAATCGAAGCAAGGGTGGAAGCCGAACGGCTGGCCTGACGGCAAGGGAAGGACGAATTCGATGGAGTGGCCGCTTCTCATTCCCGCATTTCCGTTCCTGATGGTCCTCGGGATTGTCTGGATCAAGACCCGAGCGCAGCTCGAGGAAAAGCGCATCGCCGCCCAGGCATCGGCACGGGACAACGGCGTGACGAGCTCGCTGGTCAGCGACCGCGTGGACGAGCTCGAGGAGCGCGTGCGCATCCTCGAACGGATCGTCACCGACGGCGGCTACGACCTCGCGCAGAAGATCGAGGCGCTGCGCGACGAGCGCCCGGTCGAGCAACGGCTGGCAACAACCTCGCGGCAGGAGATGATTTGATGGGTCCGGGTGAAACCATTGCGCTGGTCGCGATCGTCGGTGGCCTGATCGCGGTGACGGTCACGATCGCCACGGTTTTCAAGCGCTTCATGTCCTACAAGGAGCGTCAGCTCGGCCTAACGGCCGACCGCACTGCCGAGAAGGCGGCGCAGTACGCCAGCCACGTCGAGCAGCTCGAAGCGCGCGTCCGCGTGCTCGAACGCATCGCCACCGACAAGGGCGCCGACCTGGCGCAGCAGATCGAAAGCCTGCGCGAGGAGCCCGCTCCCGTGCTCGCCAAGCCCGAGAAGGAGCTCAACTGATGGAAGTGTGGCAACAACTGCTGCCGTACATCGGCTGGGCGATTGCCGGCGGGGTCGCGGTGTCCCTCGGCGGCATCCTCGCCAGCGTCCATAACACCCGGCTCAAGATCAAGCACGGCTATCCGATCGAAGGGATGTGGGGCCAGTCGCTCAAACCCGGCACGGACGCGGAATCGAAGGAACGGATCAAGCTGCTGACCCAGGAGAACGCGCAGCTTCGCGCCGAGATCGGGTCGCTCCAGGACCGCCTGATCAACGTCGAGCGGATCGTCACCGACAGCGGCTACGGCCTCGGCCACGAGATCGAGCGGTTGCGCGACGACAAGGGGAAAGTGCAATGAGCATGTGGACCGCGATCATGGTCATCGCGATCGTCGCGATTGTTGGCCTGACCGAGATTTTCAAAGCCAAGCTTCGCGCCCGGCACGGGATCACAACCGATCTTGCCGGCAACGAGAAGCCCATGGTGCCCGACGAGGTCAAGCGCGAGGTCGAGGAACTGCGCGAGCGGATCAAGGTGCTCGAGCGCATCGCCACCGAGGATAGGGAAACCAAGCTTCTTTCGGCCGAAATCGAAAGCCTGCGCGAAAAGTAAACGCACGGGCCAAGGGAGATACCGGACAATGAGCCAGGATTTGCTGATTGCTGCGAGTGTCCTCGTCGGACTGCTGGTGGTCGCCGGCGCTTTGCTCAAGGGTTGGCAGGACTGGCTCGCGCTCAAATCGCGCGAGCTAGAGACCGGCCGCAGTGGGCGCGAGATCGAAGGCGGTGCCCGCGAGGGCGCTGCGCGGATCGAGATCGCCGACCTCAAGGAACGCATCCGCAAGCTGGAAGCCATAGCCAGCGGGGTGGACCTCTAGCCCGATTGCGCTAGGTGCCGCCCAATGCGTTCCCTCGACGATATCCTCGAAGAATATCAGTTCCTCGATTCCGACGAGCGCTACCGGCTGTTGATCGAGCTCGGCCGCGAACTCGACGAGATGCCTCCTGCGCTCAAGACCGATGCCACGCTGGTGCGCGGCTGTTCGGCGAGCGTGTGGGTCTATCCGACCGAGCGGGACGGCCGGCTGCATTTTCTCGCCGACAGCAACGCCGCGATCACCAAAGGGATCGTCGCGCTGGTGCTCGCCGCCGTCCAGGACAAGCCGGCGGCCCAGGTCGCTGGCATGGACGTCGCGGCAGCGCTCGAGCCGTTCGACCTCAGGAATCAGCTCAGCTCCAACCGCACGCAGGGCGTTCCCAACATGATCGCGCTGGTCAAGCAGCATGCGGCGCGCCTGGCAGCCTCGCAGGATTCGCGAGCGAGCTAAATCCGAGCTTTGTGCGCCCCAAGGCCACAGTACCTTGAATTGCCGCCTCTCGCGCGTAAGTCCCTCGCATGGCCAGCAAACCGCGCACATTGTACGAGAAGATCTGGGACGAACACGTCATCGAGCGCCGTGACGACGGGACCTGTCTGATCTTCATCGACCGCCATCTCGTCCACGAGGTGACCAGCCCTCAGGCGTTCGAGGCGCTGCGGATGAACGGCCGCAAGGTCCGCCATCCCGAGCTGACGCTCGCGGTCCCCGACCACAACCTGCCGACCACGCCCCGCCTCGATGCCGCGGGCAACCGCGTGCCGATCGCGGACCCGGAAAGCCGCGACCAGCTTGCCGCGCTCGAACGTAACGCGCCCGAGTTCGGCGTGCGCTACTTCGACGCAACCGCGCGCGAGCAAGGCATCGTCCACGTGATCGGACCGGAACAGGGCTTCACGCTTCCGGGCACGACGCTGGTATGCGGTGACAGCCATACGGCCGCCCACGGCGCGCTCGGCGCACTGGCGTTCGGAATCGGTACGAGCGAGGTCGAGCACGTGCTCGCCACACAGACGCTGCTGCTGCGCCCGTGGAAGACGATGGAAGTGCTTGTCGAGGGCGAGCTGGGCCGCGGTATCACGGCCAAGGATCTGATCCTCCACATTACCGGCGTGATCGGCACGGCCGGCGGAACCGGCCACGCGATCGAGTACCGCGGCAAGGTGTTCGAGCAGATGAGCATCGAAAGCCGGCTGACGGTCTGCAACATGAGCATCGAAGGCGGCGCGCGGATCGGCATGATCGCGCCAGACGAGACGACTTTCGCTTATCTCAAGGGCCGTCGGTTCGCACCCAAGGGGGCGGAGTGGGACCAGGCGGTCGCCTATTGGCGCACGCTGCACACCGATCCGGGCGCAACGTTCGACAAGTCGGTGGTGATCGACGCCAGCAAGGTGGAGCCGACCGTGACCTGGGGCACCAGCCCGGAGGACACCGTGGCGATCGGCGGCGTGGTGCCCGATCCGGCGAGCTTCGCCGACCCTTCCAAGCAGAAGGCCGCGCGCGCCAGCCTCGACTACATGGGCCTCGAGCCCGGCCAGCGGATGGACGAAGTCGAGGTCCAGAACGTGTTCATCGGCAGCTGCACCAACAGCCGCATAGAAGACCTGAGAGCGGCTGCAGCAGTACTGAAGGGGCGCAGAAAGGCGCCGGGCGTGAAGTGGGCGATCGTCGTCCCCGGCTCGGGCCTGGTGAAGGCGCAGGCCGAGGCCGAAGGCCTCGACAAGGTATTCACCGACGCCGGCCTCGAATGGCGCGAACCGGGCTGCTCGGCCTGCCTCGGCATGAACCCGGACAAGGTCCCCGCCGGCGAGCGCTGCGCCAGCACCAGCAACCGCAACTTCGTCGGCCGCCAGGGACCGGGAGCGCGGACTCACCTGGTCAGCCCGGCGATGGCCGCCGCTGCGGCCGTCACCGGCAAGCTTACCGATGTACGGGAGTTATGCTAAGGGATTTGCCAACGGGGAGGCTGAATGGCAAAGCTCAAGTCGCCATATCTTGCTGACGACGGACGGCTGGCAGATGTAATCGCGGCAATCCAGACCCTTGGGACCTATCCCTTCTATAAGACGGAGATAGCGAAATGGGCCGAGAGAATTTCCGGTAGCGCCAAGGATGGCGAGCACTGGCAAAGGGTGTTCCAAGAACATCCGGAATTTTTTAGAATAAGTCCTACCGATGAAACTCGCGCGTCACTTGTCCTCAGGCGTCAGCGCCGCAAGAGATACGATACGAAACACGAAGAGGTCCTGACATACGAACAGTTCTCCTCGCTATCCGAAGAAGAACGGAAGAAGATATCGCGAGAGCCATTAACGGCGGATCAGATTGCTGCGCTCATCAACGTCGCAATCGACATGCACGACCGTGCAATTGAACGGCAAAATGCACGACGATGGCTGATCGCACCGCTTCTTGCATTTTGCGGGGGTCTGCTCGGAGCCGGATTGCCGATCCTAGCCGATTTGGCCCAGTCTGACGAAGGATCGACGGAAGTCAGTGGCGAGCTAACCTTGAAGAGCGATCGGTTTTCAAAGGAACCGACAGAATAAAGGTCACGGCGTAAGAGTGGACGCGCCTTCGGGTGGCAACGTCACTCCGCCCTCGCCACGTCCTTCTCGTCGAGCAACTGCTGCAGCTCGCCGGCCTGGTACATCTCCATCATGATGTCGCTGCCGCCGACGAACTCGCCTTTGACGTAGAGCTGCGGGATCGTCGGCCAGTCGGAGAACGCCTTGATGCCCTGGCGGATGTCCATGTCCTGGAGCACGTCGACGCTTTCGTAGGCGACACCGCAATGGTCGAGGATCGCCACTGCGCGGCTCGAGAAGCCGCATTGCGGGAACAGCGGCGTGCCTTTCATGAACAGCACGACGTCGTGGTCGTTGACGATCCTGGAAAGGCGTTCGTTGGTATCGGACATGACTGACCTTGGTTCCTTGCTCGCCGAGTCAGTTGGGAACGCTGGTCTGGAGTTGCAAGGCGTGCAGCTCCCCGCCCATTCGGTGCCCGAGCGCCTCGTAAACCAACTTGTGCTGCTGCACGCGGTTCTTGCCCGCGAAGGCGGCTGACGTGACGCGCGCGAGGTAATGGTCGCCGTCGTCGACCAAGGCCTCGATCTCGACCTTGGCATCGGGAAGCGCTGCCTTGATCAGCGCCTCGATCTCGGCAGCCGCCATCGCCATCAGGACAGGCCCCCGATCATCCTACGATTCGCTCATCAGCTGGCGCTTGGCCTCGACGTTCTTGTCCTCGAGCGCGGCCCGCACGCCCGCCTCGTCGATATCGACCCCGGCGCCGGTCAAGTCGCCAAGCACCTTGCGGATCACATCCTCGTCACCCGCTTCCTCGAAGTCCGCCTGGATCACCGCCTTGGCGTAGGCTTCGGTTTCCTCGGGCCCGAGACCCATCTTCTCGGCTGCCCAATGGCCGAGCAGCCGGTTGCGCCGGGCAGCGACGCGGAAGGCGGTCTGTGCGTCCATCGCGAATTTGGATTCTTCACCGCGCTCGCGGTCCTTGAAGTCGGTCATCTCAGCCTTCCCTGAATCGGTGCTTCCAGCGAATAGCGCCCCGGCGCGCTAAGCGGCAAGCCCGGTTCCACGCGCGAGCCAGGGCTTTTGCGCCTTCATCCGCGCCTCGTACCCGGTCAGTGCCTCCTCGTGCGTGAGCGTGATCCCCACTTCGTCGAGACCCTGCAGCAAGCACATCTTGCGAAACGGGTCGATCTCGAAATGGAAGCGGTCCTGGAACGGCGTGGTCACCGTCTGATGCTCTAGGTCGATCGCAATCGGGTCGGTTTCGGCAACTTCCATCAGCCGATCGATCTGTTCCTGCGGCAGGACCACCGTGAGAATGCCGTTCTTGAACGCGTTGCCCGAGAAGATATCCGAGAAGCTCGGCGCGATCACCGCCTTCACGCCCATGTCGAGCAACGCCCAGGCGGCGTGCTCGCGACTGGAGCCGCAGCCGAAGTTGTCGCCGGCGATAATGATTGGCGCGCCTTTGAACTCCGGCCTGTCGAAGAGGTTGTCCGGATCCTCGCGCAGCGCCTCGAACGCGCCGCGGCCGAGGCCCTCGCGAGTCACCGTCTTGAGCCAGCGGGCGGGAATAATGAGGTCGGTGTCGACGTTCTTGCGGCCGAACGGAACCGCCCTACCCTCGACGTGTAGAACGGGCTCCATCAGTCCGTCTCCGGCGGCTCGCCGCTGGGAATCGGTCCCGGCTGCTGCGGCTGATTCTTCTTGCTGTTGCGGCGATTGACGTAAAGCAGCGCGGCGGCGACAGCGGCAGAGCCGATGGCGGCCCCGGCTATGGCAGCCTTGCCGGCGGGAAAACGCTTGGTCATGCGTGGCTCAATGGGGTGCGCGGCCGCAGGAGGCAAGCCTCAGCTCAGGAAATCCGCCAACCGGCTCCACAACTTTTCCTTCGCGGCCAGCGAGATCGTAGCGTTGGCTGGGCTCGATGAAGGCAGCGGGATCAGCGCAAGGTTCGCGCCTGCAAGCTGCGGCATCCCGATCCGCGCCGAAACCTGGCCGTTGAATCCGACCGCACGAAGCTGGGGCAGCGAGGCCGCGAGATCGGTGAGCGCGTTGTGCTCGGCTTCGCGGATCGCGGCATCGAGGCTGCCAGTACGTCGCGCCGAGGCGACCGTGTCCCACAGCCCGACTTTCGCTTGCAGTAGCGCTGTGAGGCGGTCTTCGTAGTCGAGCGATGCCAGTTCAGCGCCGATAACCTTGCCGATCAGGTGCCAGAAGCGGTTCTGCGGGTGCGCATAGTAGCGCCCCGCCGCAAGCGAGCGCTCCCCCGGGAGACTGCCGAGCACAAGCACGCGGGTGTCGGGAGCCACAACCGGCGGGAACGAGCTCTTGCGGACCATCTTCGGCCCTTAGTTGCTCTGGTTGTTCAGGAGAACCTGTTCTTCGGGGAGGCGGGGCCGGGAGACTTGGGGGTAGGGGTCGGCCCCGCCTCGTTCGAAGACTTGGTTGGGTATCCTAAACGTTGCACGAGCCGTGCCAGTTCGATCGAAGCCAGCTCTACGGCGCGAGACGATGGTTGTCGCGTTGTTAACCTGTCTTAAGCCTGTCAAGAAATCCGACATCAAAGGGTGACTGGCGCGTTAGGAATTGCCTGCCTAGAAGAGCCGCGATGACCGAGCGATGCTCCCATAGGGACCCGACAGCGGGATGATGGCAGAGCGCGGCACGCCGGTCCTCGCCTGGGCCATCGACAACCTGTCAGAGATTACCATCGCGCTCGGCGTGGCGGCAGGAATCGTAGTGCTGCTCTACGGCATCCGCGCGCTGGTGCTGCGCGCCTGCAAGCGGCTCGGACCCAGCCAGGCCTTTGCCGGCGTGTTCCTCGACGTCGTGCGACGGACGCGGCTGTGGTTCCTGGTCGCGCTCGCGGTCCAGCTGGTGCAGGGCTACCTCCACGCGCCGCAGGACGTGGCGAAGACCGTCGCGTTCCTGTTCACGGTCGCCACCGCGCTCCAGGCGGCGATCTGGGCGCGCGCGCTGATCCTCGGCATGATCGCCCTGCGCGCCGGCGATCACGAAGGCGGCGATGCGAGCGGCCTCGCCAGCGCGATGAACATCATCAAGCTGCTGGTCTCGATCACGGTCTTCGCGATCGCCGGCATCGTCATCCTCGACAACCTCGGCGCCAACGTCACCGGCCTCGTTGCAGGCCTCGGCATCGGCGGCATCGCCATCGGACTTGCCGCGCAGGGCATCTTCTCGGACCTGTTCGCGGCCCTCTCGATCCTGTTCGACAAGCCCTTCCGCGTCGGCGACACGATCACCTATCAAGGGAAGGAAGGGCCGGTCACCGGAACGGTCAAGAAGATCGGCCTCAAGTCGACCCGAATCCTCTCGCTCTCCGGCGAGCTCAGGATCATCGGCAACACCCAGCTTCTCGCGCAAGAGGTGACCAATTTCACCGGCCGGCAGATGTTCCGTTTTCAGCTGATCGTCGGCGTCGTCTACCAGACATCGCCCGAGGTGCTCGCCGAGATCCCCAAGCTGATGGAAACCGCGGCCGAGACCGCCGGCCATCGCTTCGTGCGCGCCGCGTTCCGCACCTTCAGCCCGAGCTCGATCGATTTCGACTTCCTGTTCGAGGTCGATTCGGGCGACCCGGTCGAAGCCCACGCGGCGCAGGAACAGATCGCGTTCGCCCTGCTGCGCACGTTCCGCGAGCGCGAAATCGAGTTCGCTTATCCGACCCAGACGACCTTTACGGCGGCACCGGATGGACGGATGGTGATGCCGTATGCGCCGGCAACCCCGGCAGGCTGATCAGGCGAGCATTCACAGATTGGCGAACGCCTCGACCAGCCCAATCTCGCGGCCCCACAGTCGCCGGTGATTAAGGGTCGGCCAGCCGGGAAGATTGGAGGCAGAAACGTGCTGGTATATTTCGACAAGAGTCAACATGCAGTCGCCCAGAACATGGGGCGTTTTCACCCTTGGACGACGACGCTTAACACGCCGGATGGCCGCTATTTTGATTTCAAAGCCAGTCCTGAAGACATTCGACCTGGGCTAGAGGATCTCAGGCATGTTCGAGGCGCTCCCCTCGAAGACGCGATCGTCGCCTTCATCACATGGGCTAATGCGCCGGAAGGCACATTCGAGACAAATGACTTCGGACTCCGACCCTTACAGGCGAATGAATCCGGTATTTCGTCAAAAGCATTCGAGCAGATGCTTCGATTGACGATCTTTTTCAGAGACCTTCGACGCAACACGCTCAACGGGGACCTGGTCGCCTTCGCGCAGCGCATGGAGATCCAACTTAAGCGTGTCGATTCATCGTTTAGGGAAGCATGCTGGGGTTGGGCGCTCTGGCCTCATCTCTTTCTTCATCTCGGCGATGAGGACGATTCCGACGCAGAAGGCGCCGTCATCCAGTACAATGCCTGGGCCTGGGGTGATACACTTGAGGAGGTTCAGACCAATATGATCCGAGCTCTTGGCAATCTTCAAACTTCGCTGACGGATGCCTGTGGAAAGGCCTGATCCAAAGTTCTCCGGCAATGTTTTTGAATTGGTGAGAACTGGCGCGCCCGGCAGGACTCGAACCTGCAACTCCAAGCTTAGAAGGCTCGTGCTCTATCCAGTTGAACTACGGGCGCGTCGGCAGCGCAGATAGCGTGCTTTGCCTTAAGGGCAAATCACGATAGGTGGCGCGCATGGGGGAAACCACGAAACTGGAGGGAGACGCGGGAGCCACAGCGCGGTTCCGCTACTTCCCTTACGTGATGGCGGCGTTCGTCGCGATCCTGCTGCTCTCCAACCTGATCGGGGCTTCAAAGCCGAGCTATGTGACGCTGCCGAACGGCGTGCAGTGGTCGTTCGGCGCCGGCGTACTGTTTTTCCCGGTCAGCTATGTGATCGGCGACGTGCTGACCGAAGTCTACGGCTATGCCAACGCGCGGCGTGTTATCTGGACGGGATTCGCGGCACTGCTGTTCATGGCCTTCATGGCCGCGGTGGTTGTGGCGCTGCCGCCCGCGGCGGACTGGCCGGGGCAGGAAGCCTACGAGTTCGTGTTCGGCAATTCGTGGCGGATCGTGCTCGCCTCGATGACGGCGTTCTGGGTCGGCGAGTTCGCCAACAGCTTCGTACTCGCAAAGATGAAGCTCTGGACCAGAGGCCGGTATTTGTGGACCCGAACGATCGGCTCGACCTTCGTCGGCCAGGGGCTCGATAGCCTGATCTTCTATCCGCTGGCGTTTTATGGCCTGGCAGGGTGGCCGATCGAGCAGCTGTGGCAGGTCGTCATCTCACAGTGGGTGATCAAAACCGCGTGGGAGGCGCTCCTCACTCCCGTCACTTACGCGGTGGTAGGTTTCCTCAAGAGACGTGAGGGTGTCGACGTTTTCGACAGCAGCACCGACTTCTCTCCTTTCGCGAAAGCGCGCTGACCGACGTCAGTCAGCCAGCAGCGCAATCGCCAGATAGATCAGGACGAAGGTGCCGAACCCGAAGATGGTGCCGGCCACGAAGACCAGGCGAACGACCATCGGATCGACGTTCATGTAGTTGGCGAGGCCCGCGCAGACGCCGAAGACCTTGCCATCGTACCGATCGAGCCGGAACTTGCCCGGTGCGCCGGAACTGGGGCGGTCGAGGTTGCTCACGCCAGGATCCCCGCGACCGAGTTCACTTCGTGCGCCGAGACGGCGAGGCTGTTGACCATCAGCAGGCCGCTGACGAACACCGCGGCGAGACCCGCCATCACGTGCTTCGCGACATTCGAAAAACCAGACATTTGAATTCCCCTTTTCACTTGTTCGGCGGCCCATCCACCGATGCAGGGGTTATTGCAGGAGGCATGCCAAATTCGAGAAACGTCGGAATTCCGCCATTCCTGTACCGTTAAGCTCAAATTCACGCTAATTCGCATCGCCGTGTATTGGGAATTTTCACCAAAGATCGGCGAAATCGTTTTGGAAGTGGCCTCGCCCCGCGCCTTGGCCTAACACTCGCGCCGCCCATGGCCCTCGATCGGATCACCCTGACCCGTTTCCGCAACCACGAAGCAAGCCGGCTCGACGGCAGCGGCAAGCTCAACCTGCTCGTCGGCGAGAACGGTGCCGGCAAGACCAACGTGCTCGAGGCTCTTTCGCTGCTCGCGCCCGGGCGGGGCTTGCGCCGCGCGCCGCTCGCCGAGATGGCCGAGGACGGCACTGGCGGCTTCGCAGTCAGCGCCGCGCTCGATTGCGGCGTCCTTCGACAGGCTCAGGATGAGCGGGTGATGATCGGCACCGGGACCTCGGCCGACCGGCCTGGACGGCGCCTGGTCCAGGTCAACGGCGCCGAGACCAGCGCGGTCGCGCTTGGCGAGTGGCTCGCGGTCAGCTGGTTGACTCCGGCGATGGACGGCCTGTTCACCGACAGCGCCGGCGCCCGGCGACGCTATATGGATCGGCTCGCGCTCGCGCTCGACCCGCTGCACGCCCGCCACGCGACGCGCTACGAGGCGGCCCTGCGCGAGCGCAACCGGCTGCTGGCAGGCGAAGACGCGCCCGATCCGCGCTGGCTTGACTCGCTCGAGACGCAGCTCGCCGAAGCCGGCGCCGCGGTAGCTCAAGGCCGCATGCAGATGATCGAGCGGTTGTGTGCGGCGCTCGCCGGTCTGCCCGAAGCTCCGTTCGCTCACCCCGCCCTCGCCTACGCGCCCGGCGGCCCGCTCGAACCCAAGGCGCTCACCGCCGATCTCGTCCGCCAGCGTCCGCGCGACCGAGCCGCGCGACGCACGCTGTCCGGCCCGCATCGTGACGAGCTCGAAGTGACGATGTCGAACTCGGCGGGCAGTGGCATGCCCGCCGCCAGTTGCTCGACCGGCGAACAGAAAGCGATGCTGATCGCGATCACCCTCGCCCACGCCGAGCTGGCCGCGGCCGGCCGCCCCAGCGTGCTGCTGCTTGACGAGGTAGCCGCGCATCTCGATCCCGTCCGCCGCGCCGCGCTGTTCGAGCGCCTGCGCGGCGGTGGCGCGCAAGTCTGGCTGACCGGCACCGAGTTGGCGCCGTTTGAGGCGGTAGAAGGCGACGCTGCGATTTGGCGGGTGAGCGCGGGGACGGTGGAACGGCGTTAGTCGTTCCGATCCGGCAGCGCCGTCGCGACGTCGTCCACTGTCGCCGCCACAAGCGCCTCGATCCCTTCGGCAGTTGGGTGGATCTTGTCGTCCTGGAGCAGCGCCGGCTTGTCGTACACCGATGCGAGGAAAAACGGCACCAACGCCGCGCCGTAGCGGCCGGCAAGGTCGGGATAGATGGCGTCGAACTCGCGCACGAACGCTTCGCCGAGGTTGGGCGGCGCGCGCATGCCCATAAGCAGCACCGGGATGCGGCGTTCCTGCAACTCGACGAGGATCGCACCCAGGTTCTCGCGCGTCTCCGCGGGCGAGATGCCGCGCAACAAGTCGTTTCCGCCGAGTTCGACGATTACGAGGTCGGGCGGCGTATCGAGGCCGTCGAGCACGAATTCGATCCGCTGCAGCCCGGCGGCCGAGGTATCGCCCGAAACGCCGGCGTTGATCACGCGCACCATGTCCCCTTGCCCGCGCAGAGCGGCTTCGAGCTGAGCGGGATAGCTCTTGCGCTCGCCGAGGCCGTAGCCCGCGAAAAGGCTGTCGCCGAACGCCAGGATGCGCAACTCCGGACCGGCCACCTCGGCGGATGGGGACGGATCGATCCGCTCGGACGCTTCCGGCGCAGCGGTCCGATCGTCGCCACAGGCCGCCAGCAACAGCGCCAGGCCGATCGGCCAGGTGCGACACTTCATTACGCAAGTCTCCTTGTCCGCCTGTCATCCCTATGCCATCCCGGCCGCGTGACAAGTCTTCCCGCAATCGCCGCGCGCGATCTCAGGCTCACGCTCGGCGAAGGCGAAGCGGCGGTGGAAATCCTCCGCGGCATCGACTTGACCGTCGCAACCGGTGAGACCCTCGCGCTGCTCGGCCCGTCGGGCTCGGGCAAGAGCTCGCTGATGGCTGTGCTTGCTGGACTGGAGCGCGCGACCAGCGGCTCGGTACATGTAGCCGGTGCCGATTTCGAAGCGCTCGACGAGGATGCGCTCGCCCGCGCCCGCCGCGGCCGCATCGGCATCGTGCTGCAGGCTTTCCACCTGCTACCGACGATGACGGCGCAAGAGAACGTCGCCACTCCGCTGGAACTGGCCGGCGAGCCCGACGCCTGGTCCCGCGCCGCCGACGAGCTCGGGGCCGTCGGTCTCGGCCACCGGCTGACGCATTACCCGGCGCAGCTTTCGGGCGGCGAGCAGCAGCGCGTTGCCATCGCCCGCGCCACGGCGCCGCGCCCGCCACTGATCTTCGCCGACGAGCCGACCGGCAACCTCGACGCCCGGACCGGCGCAGGGATCATCGAACTGCTGTTCGCGCGCCGCGCCGAAACCGGGGCGACGCTGATCATCATCACCCACGACGAGGCGCTGGCAGAACACTGCGACCGGGTGGTGACACTGGCGGATGGGCGGATTGTATCGGATACCTCGTCCCCCTCCCGCATGCGGGAGGGGTTAGGGGTGGGTGAGTGAGCCCATACGGGCCCACCCCCAGCCCCTCCCGCAAGCGGGAGGAGAGTTCTCTCTCTTGGCCCGCCGCCTGGCGCATCGCGCGGCGCGACCTGCATCGGCGGTTCCGCGGCCTTAGGCTGCTGTTGGTATGCCTGTTCCTCGGCGTCGGCGCGCTGGCGGCAATCGGGACGCTGACCGGCGCGATCCGCGGCGAGCTCAACGCGCAAGGGCGCGTGATCCTCGGCGGCGATCTCGAGGTCGAGGTCTGGCAGCGGCCCTTGAACGCCGAGGAAAGCGCTTTTCTTGCCCGCTACGGAACCCTGTCGCGCGGGTTCCGGATGCAGGCAATGGCCAGCGCCGGCGAAGCCGCGACGCCGATCGAATTGAAGGCCGTCGACGCCAACTGGCCGATGTTCGGCCGGCTCACGCTGGAAGGCGGCAGCACGATGGGCGCGCCGCCGCCGGGCACCGCCTGGATTGCGCAAGGCGCGGCCGAACGGCTGGGCATTGGCCCGGGCGACCGATTCCGCGTTGGCACGGCCGACCTCGTCGTCGGCGGGATTATCGACGACGAACCCGACCGGCTGAGCGAGGGGTTCGCGCTCGGTCAGACGGTCATCGTGCCACTCGACTTTCCCGACCGCGCGGGACTTACCGCGCCGGGCGCGATGTACCAATCCAAGACTCGCGTGCGCTTTACCGGCAACCATGCTTCGGACCAGGTGGAAGCGGCGCTCGAAGACCGCTTCCCCGACGCTGGCTTCGACATCCGCACCCGCGAGCGCGCCTCGCCCGGCGCCGAGCGGTTCGTCGCGCGGATGGGCGAGTTCCTTACCCTGGTTGGACTCGCCGCGCTGGTAATCGCGGGCATCGGTATCGGCGGCGGGGTCGCCTCCTACCTCGAAGCCCGCCGGGCGAGCGTGGCGACGCTCAAGATCCTCGGCGCGACGAGCGGCGACATCGCGCGCATCTACGCGTTGCAGATCGGCGCTGCAGCGCTGGCGGGATCGCTCGCCGGCCTCGCCGCGGGCGTGTTGGTGACGCCGCTGTTGGCGCAGGCGCTCGGCGAGCTGCTGCCAGTGCGTCCGGGCCTGGTGTTCGACCCCGCCGCACTGGCGCGCGCCGCGCTGTTCGGGCTGCTTGTAGCGCTGGTCTTCGCCGCCCCGCCGCTGATGCGCGCACAGCACTATCCGGCGATGGCGCTGATGCGTTCTCGCGTCGCTCCGCTCGCTCGCGCCTGGCGGGGCGCGGCCTGGCCGGTAGCGCTCGGCCTTATCGGCATCGCTGCGCTGGCGCTGGTCGGTTCGCCGCAACCTCTGCTCACCGCGACTTTCCTCGGCGGAGCGGTGGCGCTGCTCCTGCTCCTGTGGGGTCTCGGCAGGGCGATCCGCGCCGCCGCCGCTCGCTGGCCGCGCCCGGCAAACCCGATCGCCCGCGCGGCCCTGGCCAACCTGCACCGGCCAGGCTCGCAGACCGGTGCGCTGGTCACCGCGCTTGGCTTCGGACTCGCCGCCTTCGTGCTGCTCGCCGCGGTGCAGACCAGCCTTGAGGCCAACATCATGCGCAGCGTTCCCGCCCGCGCGCCCGACTACTTCGTGCTCGACGTGCCGCGCGACCGCGTGCCCGAGTTCGTCACTACCGTGGCGCGCCATGCACCAGGCGGCGAGCTCGAGATGGTCCCGACGCTGCGCGGGGCGATTCTCGCGTTCGGCCCCAGGGACAACCCGACCGTGGTCAGCGAACTCGAGGAGCTGCCCGAAGGCGCCTGGGCGTTGAACGGCGAGCGCGGGCTGACCTATTCGGACCATCTGCCCGAAGGCAATTCGCTGGTCGATGGCGAATGGTGGCCGGCCGACTACGACGGCGAGCCGCTGGTCTCGATCGATTTCGATCTGGCACAGGCGACCGGGCTCGAGGTCGGCGATTACGTGACCGTCGGTCTGCTCGGCACGGAGCGGCGCGCGCGGATCGCCAACCTGCGCCGCATCGACTGGGAAAGCATGGGTTTCAATTATGTCCTGGTGTTCTCCCCGAACGCGCTGGCCGATGCACCGCACAATCTGGCGGCAACCCTGTCGCTGGCCGAAGGAATGTCGGCGAGCGGATTGCTGCGCGATCTCGTGCGCCGTTTCCCGTCGAGTTCGGTGATCGAGGTCGGGCCGCTGCTGACCCAGGCTCGTACTATCCTCGAGCAGGTCTCGCTGGCGATCCTCGCAGCGGCGGGCGTGGCGGTGCTGGCAGGGATCGCGGTCTTGCTCGGAGCGATCGCCGCGGCGCGCGCGGCACGAATTTACGACACGGTGATCCTGCGCGTGCTGGGCGCAAGCACGCGGCAATTGCTGATGCTGCAGCTCGCCGAGTTCGGGCTGCTGGCCGCGGTGCTGGCGATCGTCGCCCTCGGACTCGGTGGCGGGCTCGCCTGGCTGGTGATCGTCCAGCTGTTCGAGTTCGAATGGCTGCCCGACTGGCCGCGCGTCCTCGCGGTGCTCGGCGCGGGCATTGCACTGGTGCTCGCCTTCGCGCTCGGCGCCTCGCTGCCGCTATTGCGGGCGAGGCCGGCCCGAGCGCTCAGGACATTATAGATTTCAGGCAAAGACCTCGGCTTGGCCGGGATCTTTGGGATCCGGCCCAAAACGATTGGGGCCTGACGTGCCGGGCAGCAACATCAGGACCAGGAAAGCAAGCGACACCAGGGGTCCGACAAACGGGATTGCGCCGCCGATGATGGCGCCCAGGTACCACCAGCCGGACATGTCGCGATCGTGTAACCGCCGGATGGTGACGGCGATGCCCGGGATGAGAATCGCAAGACACCAAACGACCAGCAGAATTATGCCCACCCAGAACAGCGCCCCCGGCGACTCCGGGGCAATAGCATCCGGATTGGAGAACGCTTCGAGCGGCATACCGCCGAACGTGATCAGGACTAGCACCAGCGCTACGATCACATTCAGCAGCGTGAACATCCAGTATTCCTTGCGCCGAGAGCGCCCGGAAAAATCGGCATAACGCCGAAACGGCATCAGCATCCATTCCATATTGAAACTCCCCCATTTCGCCATATTGCGGCCCGCTGCCGCTACGCATCACAGAATGAGGCCGCGGGCAAACAAAAAAGGGGGCCGGAAGGCCCCCTCTTCAATTCTCGCAACGAGGATTACCAGCGAAACTTCGCCGTCGCCCCATAAGTCCGCGGGTCGTTCGGATACCCTGAGATGCCACGCGGCTGCGCGGGCGAGTCGAACACCACGCCGATGTCACGGTGGTCGAGCAGGTTGCGGCCCCAGACGGAGAGGGTGAGGCCGTTGTTCATCTCGTAGGACAAAGATGCCGTGAGGTCTTCGACCTTGCGCGTGAACGGCGCCGCGGCGGCGAGCGCCGGAGCGGCGTCGGCGATCGAGCCGTCGGGATTGCGCACCAGGAAGCCTGGCAGGCCTTCAATCAGCTGGGTTTCGTCCTGCCAAAGGAACGACACGCGCGGGACGACCACACCGTTACCGACCTGGGCTTCGTACTGTGCTCCGATCAGCACGGTCCATTCGGGGATGCCCGCCGGTCGAGTTCCTGACAGATCGCCTACCGCGGAGACCAGGAAGCTATCATACTCGGGGTCGAGCCAGGTGACGCCGAAGTTGAGCGTCAACGCGTCGAACACCGTCGCGACGCTTTCGAACTCGACGCCGATCGTGCTCTGCTTGCCCGCGTTGAGCAGCACGAAACCCGAGCCGGTGAAGATGTTCGACTGGAAGCCTTTGATCTCCTGGTCGAACACGGCGAGGTTAGCTGATACGTCGCCCCAGTTGCCCTTCACGCCAAGCTCGATCACCCGCGATTCCTCGGGGCCCGCGAAGCGGCTGCCGGCGCTGAGGTTGTTGACTCCCAAGCCGGCGGCGATGAGCGATGCACGATCCTCCGCCGTCGGGCGGCTATCGCGCGAGAGGTTGACCGAGCTCGCCTTGAAGCCCGTCGCGTAGCTCGCATAGACGTTGATCGCGTCGTTGACGTCGTAGGCCAGGCGGATCGTGTAGGCGAAATCGCTGTCGCTCGTCTTGCCGTCCTCAACCGCATTAGGGACGTTCACGAACGGCGGCATGAATTGCAGCGCACGCAGCGGCGCCAGCGGGTTCGCCGCCGGATTGTTCTGATTGGCCGCGGCGAAGGCTGTCGCTCCCGCCGCGATCTGGCCGAACGCTGCCGGATTGCCCGCGGCGAACGCGCCGACTTCGGCCGCTGTGGCAGGCCTGCCAAGACCGAGAGCAGTGCCGACCGTCTGCGCGACCGCGCCCTGGAACAGGACCTGCCGGCGGAACGGCGCGTATTGCGGCGCGTCGAGGTTGATGCTCGAGAACACGTCGGTCGACACCGAATTGGTGGTGAAGGTCTTGTTGTCGTCGGTCCAGTTGCCGCCGACCGTCAGCACGAGGCCGTCGATGATCTCGAAGTCGACCTGGCCGAACAGCGAAATCGCCTCGCTGTCCATCGTGTAGGCTTCGGTGAAGCCCTGTCCCGCCGGGAAGAACTGGCCGATGTAGCGGCCCGGATCGCCCTCGAGGGCGCCGAAGGTCACGTCGAGCGGCACAGGCACCGGCCCGCCCGGCGTGGCGCACGGCGACGCGTAGAGAGCGAACGCGCATCCCGAGAGCTGCTGGACGAGCAGGTTGGCATAAGGGCGGAACTGGTCGCCGTAGATCAGCCGATTGCTCTGGTCGATGTCCTCGTTGATGTAGAATGCGCCGAGCAGCAGGTCGACGCGGTCGCCGATCTCGCCGGTCAGCCGCAATTCCTGCGTGAAGGTGCCGATCGCGAGATCCTGGAAGTTCTGCCCGAGCAGATCGGCGCTGGTGAAGTCGGAATCCTGATTGGTCGTGGCTTCGGTCCAGCGGTGGGCGGTGATCGACGTCAGCGTGAAGCTGTCGCTGACGTCGTAGTCGACCTGCGCCGAAACTCCGTAGTTCTGGATATCGTTGGTCGAGTTGAAGTTGTTGTAGACCACGTTGTCGAAGCGGTCGGCCGGCTGGTTGACCTGGCCGCCGAGCGCGCGGATCGCGGGCGTGGCAAGGCCGTCCTGCAGGTTGACCACGGCGCAGCAGTTTTCGGCGATCGAATCGAAATCGCCGATTACCCGCAACTTGAAGCCGTTGCCGGGGTCGACCATGAGCTGGCCGCGCGCGAACCAGCGATCGCGCTCGTTGGTACGATCGCCCGTGCCGAGATCACGAAAGAACCCGTCGCGCTTGTTGAAACCGGCAACGATGCTTCCCGCCAGCGAGCCGCCGAGCGGGCCGGTGAGGTGGACCTTGCCGATGATCTGGTCGTAGTTGCCGTAAGTCAGCTCGGCCGACCCGCCGAATTCGTACCGCGGCTCTTCGGTAGTGATCGAGATCACACCGGCGGAGGCGTTCTTGCCGAACAAGGTCGACTGCGGGCCGCGCAGCACTTCGATCCGCGACACATCGGGCAAGTCGGTAATCTGCGACGCGGTGCGCGAACGGTAGACGTTGTCGACGAATACGCCGACCGACGGCTCGATGCCGGCATTGTTGGCGCCGTTGCCGAAGCCGCGAATGAAGAAATTGGTGTTGGCGCTGCTCTGCCGCTGACCGACGCTGAGCGAGGGGACCACGGTTTGCAGGTCGCGCAGGTCCCGGATCTGGCCGCGTTCGAGCGTCTCGGCGCCTGTTACCGAAACCGCGACGGGAGTATCCTGCAGCGTTTTCTCGCGCTTGGTAGCGGTGACGAGGATCGAGTTCCCGGTGCTGGTGTCCTCTTCGGCGGCAAAAGCGTCGCCGTCGGTATTCGCGGCTTCCGCTGCCGCGTCGGCCTCATCTTGGGCAAAAGCGATGCTGGGAGTGCCCACCGCGGCGGCGGCCGATCCGGCAAGCAGCAGTCCGCGCGCGAAACCGGCCGTGCCGGCACCGACTTTCAGCATAATTGGTCTCCTCTCCCCGCGGACCTTCGGTGCGCCCCAATGTTGTCCCGCCGGTCCGAGCGGCTCCAGTGCGCCTGATAGGCTGCGCACAATGGGGACACAATTGTCCCCGGCATGAGTGCTAACACCTGAAACCGGCCCTGTGGCCAAGCTGCCACGCTACCCGCCGAG
>CBHCZH010000022.1:0-35299 GCA_965977975.1 uncultured bacterium | reverse complement strand
TCCGATCGCGATCACCGCGCTCAACGCCGAGATGATCGAAGCCCGCGGCCAGACCAACCTTTCCGAAATCGGCGCGAGCGCCCCCAACGTCACGCTGCGCGAAGCGCCGGCAACTTACGGCCCGTCTGTCTCCGCCTATATCCGCGGCGTCGGCCAGCGCGACACGACCTTCGCGCTCGAGCCGGGCGTCGGCATCTACATCGACGACGTCTATTTCCCGACGCTGCACGGCTCGATGATCCAGCTCGTCGATCTGGAACGGGTCGAGATCCTGCGCGGCCCGCAGGGCACCTTGGCCGGGCAGAACTCCATCGGCGGCGCAATCAAGCTCTATTCCAAGCGGCCGCGCGGCGACGGCAGCGGCTATGTCGAAGCGACCTACGGCAGCTACGACCGCATGGAGCTGCGCGCCGCGGCCGACTTCTCGCTCACCGACAACCTGTTTGCGCGCGTTTCGGGTGCAAGCGCCCGCCGCGACGGTTACATCACGCGTTACGACTACGCCTGCACCCATCCCGGTACGCCCATTCCGACGTCGACGAAGCAGCCGGGCAAGTGCAAGCTCGGCACCGAAGGCGGTAAGGAATACTTGGCCGGCCGCTTGGCGTTGCGATGGGAGCCGACCGACCGGATCTCGCTCGACGTGGTCGGCGACGTAGTGGAGGACAACAGCGAGGTCGGCCCGATGACGCTGCTCTACGTCGGCCGCTCGGCGCTCCCCGGCGCCACCAACACGCAAAACGGCGCCGGCCCGGCCTACGTCATCAATGGCGTACCGTACGGCAACACCACCGGGTCGCCCTTCATCGCTTATTCGCCCTACGGCAACTATGCCCAGGATACCTTCAGCAACAGTCCCTACATCAACTACGAGAACTATGCCGACCTTGCCCCGCGAGACGGCAGCCCGCCTTACCAGGCGCCGCTGACTGCCGCAGTCGACAGCTGGGGCGTCTCGGCCAACCTGGCGATCGAGCTGACCGACAACCTGAACATCGTCTCGATCACCGGCTACCGCGAATACGATGGCCTGTATTCGACCGGCGACGGCTCACCGTTCACCAACACCAGCCAGATCAACCGCATCTTCCACCACCAGTTCAGCCAGGAGCTGCGTCTGTCGGGCGAGATCGGCGATATCGTCAACTGGACCGTCGGCGGCTACTACCTCGACAAGACCAGCCGCAACGAAACCTTCGTGACGCTGCCCCCGTTCATGTTCACCGAGGTCAACCGTATCCCGGCGGAGAGCAAGGCCGCGTTCGCCAACGTCGAGGTGCGGCCGATCGAGCGGCTGACCCTGATCGGCGGGTTGCGCTACAGCGACAACGAGAAGGAGTTCATCTACGGCCGGTTCCCGGTGCCCGGCTCTACCTCGGGCGTGACACCGCCGGCAGTGGCGCCGCTCAACGGCGTGGTCGGCCGCTTTGAAGGCAATCGGTGGGATTACCGCGCGGTCGCACAATACAGCTGGACCGACGACTTCATGACCTATGCGCAGTTCTCGACCGGCTTCAAGGGCGGCGGCGTCAACCCGCGTCCGTTCAACGTGGCGCAGGCCCTGCCGCACAGTCCCGAAACGCTGAAAGCCTACGAGGTCGGGTTCAAGTCCTCGTTCTTCGACCGGATGATCCGGCTCAACGGCGCTGCGTTCCTCAACAAGTACGACGACATCCTCGTTACCGTATCGAGCTGCCCGCAATTCGGCGGCCCCGGGCCTTGCGCGCTGCCGCTCAACGCCGGCGAGGCCAACGTCAAGGGTTTCGAGCTCGAGCTGAACGCCGAACCGGTCGAAGGGCTGCTGCTCGACGCCTCGCTCGCCTACCTCGACTTCGACTACAAATCGATCACCGACGTCGCCGCCACGTCCGGTATCGGGCTCGAGGACAATGGCCAGTACATCCAGGAATGGCAATGGTCGTTGGGCGCGCAGTACGCGGTCGACCTCGGCGGTGCCGGCTCGCTGACTCCGCGCGTCGACCTCGGCTTCGAGGACGATTTCCACCGCAACGCGAACAACGTCGATGCCGCGACCGGCGGCGTGGACATCTTCGGCCACCTCGAGGATCGGCTGTTGGTGAATGCCCGGCTGACCTACGTCACGGCGGCCGAGGACTGGCAGGTGGCCCTCGAGGTCAAGAACCTGACCGACAAGCTCTACTACACCGACGTGTTCGACAACCGCGGCTCGACCGCCTCGATCCAGGGCACCCCGGGCTTGCCCCGGACCTGGGCGGTGACGTTGAAGCACAACTTCAACTGAGCCGCCAAAGAAGGGCTGAAGCTCCATGCCCGTATCGTCTTGAACCTCTGGAAGACGATAAGGCAGGTACTGTCGAGCGGCAATTCGATGCCGCCTCACAGTGCCTGCTTCTGAACCTCGCGGAACAGAGCCTGGATCTCGGAATCCTCCGCAAGAATCGCGGAGGTCCGCTCGACAAGTTTCTGGAAACGAGGATCCGAGCCAAGACCTTCGCCGAGTTCCTGTTCGAGCAACAGGCCGACGAGAGCGCGATCGAAGTCCCGCGGCGGCAGCCGCTGCAGGCTGGCGATCTCGCCGGCCTCGCTCTGCTCGTCTTTGCGCCGGCCAGCGGCCGTCGTGCCCGAACGCGCGGTACGCTTGTCCTTGGCGAGCCGCTGCAGCCGCGCGCGAAGCGCAGCCATGACCAGGTCAACATTGCTGATCGAAACCATCGCGCCCCGTCTACTGAAGTGTCTTCCTGCCGCTCAACTGGTCGAGCATCAGCGAAGTCGCCGAAAGCTCCGAATCCTCATTCTGGCGAGCAGCTTGCGAGCGTTGCAACGTGCGGCATTCGGCGATCAGCAGCCGAATGTCGTTGTTCATCGGCTCGTTATCCATGTTGAGCACGATTCCTTCCTCGAACAGCGCGACGGCCCGAGCGAATTCGTCGCGGATCAGGTGCGTCATGCCTTCGACGAATTTGCGCAGATAGCTTCCCTCGGGCTCAGCCAGTAGTGGGCCCCAGGTACCGAGCGCCTTCTGGGGCTCGCCTGAGGTAAGCTCGAAGAACCCGAGCTGATAGCGAGCGAGGGCATAGTCGGGAGCAAGTTCAACCGCTCGCGCCAAAGACCGGTAGGCCTCGATAGACCGGCCCGAACCCGCCAGGATCGAGCCTTTCATGAAATGGAGCCGGGGATCGTCGGGGTATTTCGCGGCCAGCCGATCGAGCAGCTTCTCCGCATCCTCGGCATCCGCCTCGATCGCCGCCAAGGCTTCACCAAGTTCGTCGTCCGGTGCCAGTGCCGTGCTCATGTGCGCCCTCTAACGCTGGTGAGACAGATACCGCCGGAGCTTCGCCAGGCCCTGCGCATGGAGCTGCGAAACCCGGCCCTTGCTCACGCCCAGCAGCCCCGCGATCTGCTGGAACGGCAGACCATGCCGGTAATGTTGGTCCAGCACAAACGCTTCGTTGTGCGGCAGCTGGGCGATGCGCTTGTCGATTTCGCCGCAGAGCTGATTCCAGGCCAGGGTCTCAAAGACCGTCGGCGCGTCGCTGGCAACCTGGTCGGGTTCGATCTCGGCGGGTGTCTCCAGCAACGAACCCAGCGCGACCATGACCGCAAGGTCAGCCAGCCGCTCCAACGTCGGGATCGACGAGTCCATATTCGTACGCAGCGAATTTAGCCGCTCGCGTTCGACGCGCTTGCGGTAGCTGAACTGCGAACTCGCCTCGCTCGCCTTGGCCAGGCCGTTCAAGATGCAGCCGCGGATGCGATGGCGAGCATAGCTTTCGAAACGCGCCTCGCGCGTCGCGTCGAAACGATCGATGGCCTGAAGGAGACCTTCGTTCGCCAGTTGCTCGAAATCCTCGCGCTCCAAACCGTGGCCGCCGGTGCGGTGCCACTCGTCGTGCGCGACCCTACGCGCGAAGGCCGTATAGCGCATGAACAGCGCGCTTCGGGTCCCGACCGAGGAATCGTCGAGGTACGCGCGCCACATCGCCGCATCGACGCGACGCTCATCGATCAGCAGCTTCAGACCGGCGCCAAGCGAGCGGCGCGTCATGAAAAGCTTCCGAGCAAGCCCTCCAGCACGAGACCCCAGCCGTCGATAAGAACGAACATGAGCACCTTGATCGGCAAGGCTATTGTGGCCGGGGGCACCATCATCATGCCCAGGGATAGCAGGATGCTCGATACTACCAGATCGATCAGCAGGAACGGCAGGAGGATCACGAACCCGATCGTGAAGGCCACCCGCAGCTCGTTGAGCATGAATGCGGGGATGAGCTTGAGCATCGCCACATCGGCGGCCGTAGACGGCAGCGGCGTGCGTGAGATACGATAGACCATCTCTATATCCTGCTCGCGGGTGTTGCGGAGCATGAAAGTTCGCAGCGGATCTGACCCGCGCTCGAGCGTCTCCTGCATGCCCGCGCGACCATCGAGGAAGGGTTGCAGGGCTTCGTTGTTCACCCGGTCGAGCGTCGGCCCCATCAGGAAAGCGCTCATGAACAGCGCGAGACTGGTCAGGACTATGTTGGGCGGCGTTTGCGGCATGCCAAACGCATGACGCACCATCGCCAGCACGATCATGATGCGCAGGAAGCTGGTGGTGCTAACGATCAGGGCTGGAATGATCGCCAGCATCGTGAGCAGCAGCGCGGTACGAGTAACTTCGGTCTCGACCGGAGCCACCGCGGCATGGGCGGGCGATACCAATAGCGCAGCGGCAAGTAATCCGAGGATCAGCGAACGGATCATTCCGCCTGCTCCGACGCTGGGCCATCGTGACTTTCCGTCAACACCTGCACGCCTGAGGACGAGGAGACGATCAGGAGCTTTCTCTCACCCCACCGCACTACGACCAGATGGGTCGTTGACGAGAGAGCGAGCCGGTCGACCAGCTCAAGCTCACGTTGCCCCTCGCGGGCGCCCCGAATTATCTGCTGCCAAAACGGGCCCGGACCGCCCGGCCCCGTGCGCCAGCGCAGGAAGGCGATAGCCGCAGCCGCGAGGCCGGCGCAGAGCAGAAAAGCAAGCACGATCCTCGCCCACGGTACCGCCGGCCCCTCTCCATAGGAGAGAGCGCTGCCGGCAGCCGTCAGGAGGTCCAGGTCGAACGGCACGGCCTTAGGCCTGGCCCACTTCGGTCAGGCGGATAGCGAAGCGGTCATCGAGGGTGACGATCTCGCCGCGTGCGATGGTCTTGCCGCCGACCCGAATGTCGACCGGGTCGGCTGGAGACCGGTCGAGCGGTACGGTGTCGCCGGGCCGCAGCTTCTCGAGATCTGCAATCGTCAGCGTTCCTTGCCCGAGCACCGCCTCGCAGCTGATTTCGAGATGGCCGACGAGGCTTTGCCGGCCGACACCCAATTTCGATTCTTCGGACATGACGGAGCGAGTTCCAATGTTCAGGCGGATTCGGTCAATTCGAGGACCAGCGACGCGTCCTGCTGGCTGAGCATGCACGCGAGCGCTGTCTGCCGCCCCGCGACGAGAAGTGTCGCCGGGGCTGACAATTGTCGGTCGAGCACGATGACATCGCCTGGCTCGAGCGCAGCGACCTGCGCGATGTCCATCGTGGCCTTGCCGAGATGGGCGCCGATCGACACGGGCATGTCGGCCACGGCCGAGCTTCGCGAGGCGAGAACGCTCGCTGAACCGCGTGGAAAGGCCTGGCGGGCGAGATGGCATAAGTCGGCCTTGGCTACCGAAATCCGCATCAACGGTTCGCCCACGGCGCCGATGGTGAGCGACCACGGGACGCCCGCCCAAGTGCCGGCGCCGCCTCCGTCGACCGGGAGAAGCGCGTCGATGAGAGCCGCCAGGTCATCGATCGCCTGGCCCGCGAGGCGGCGCAGGAACTTGTGGTCGCGTGGCGTGAAGCTCGAACGATTCTCCTCTCGGAGCATCGCGAGGGCGAGACGGGTGACCGCACCCGGCGCCACCTCGATCGTCGCGCGTCCGCTCCGCAGCGGCGACCAGTCCGCTTCGTCATTGCCGGCGATCTCGCTCCACCGGCCGAGCGCCTGCCAACGGTCGCCAGCGATCCAGCGCCGCGACCAGTCCGCGACCGTCTCGCCGATCCGGCGCGCCGCGCGCTCGCTCGCCAGGCAAGTGTCAGGCAACCATGGGACCGGCTGGCTCATCCCTGACCCCGAATCCCGAACAGCTGCTGGATCATGTCATTGCTGACGCTGATGACCTGCGACGAGGCCTGGAAGCCGCGCTGGATCAGGATCAGGTCCCCGAACTGCGCGCCGAGATCGACGTTGCTCGCCTCGAGCCGACCGCCGAGGATCGTGCCGACCCGGCTGTCGGACGCGGCCAAGAACTGGCGCTGGCCGAAGCCGGTGAACGCGAACAGGGCCTTGCTGCGCTGCTCGAGCGCCTGCGGATCTCGGAAATCGGCGATCGCGATCGCGCCGAGCTCGCGCTTCTCTTCATTGGTATAGGCGATCTCGAGCCTGCCCTCCTGATTGACGCGCAGAGTGGCGATCGAGCCAGTTGGATGGCCCTCGATCTCTACCGCACGTAACGACGACACGGTGCCCGACGAAAACGAGGTCACGTTGCCGCTGAAGTCGAAAGTGACGCTAAGCCCATTGGAGGCATCCTCAAACAGCAGCTCCCGCGTCGTCGGATCCACCGTGCTGCCGGTGAACTTCAGCGTTTTCGTGCCGATCTCGGCGCCATCCTTGCCGGTCACCTTCACCGTCCACTCGCCGGCCGCAGTCTCCGGTCGGGTAAACTTGACCGTCCAGACGTGCTCTTCGCCCTCTTCGTCGTAAACCTTCACGTCGGGCAGATTGAACGAGGTGGCCGTGCTCGAGAGGTTGTCGGCGAACTCGATCCGGTCGGTTTCCTCGGGTGGATCGGTCCGATATTCATCGATGTTAAGCGCGACCGGCCGTCCGGCGTCGTCGAGCACGCCCAGCCTGTACTGGGTGCCCTGCAGGACTATGAAGCCATCGTCGGCCACCACGAAGCTGCCCGTGCGGGTGTAGAGCATGTCCTCCCCATCGAGCAGCACGAAGAAGCCGTTGCCGTCGATCGACAGGTCGAGGTCACGGCCGGTCTGGCGCAGTTCTCCCGGATTGAAGTTGATCGCGACGTCGTTGACGCTGACGCCGTGCCCGCCGCCGGAGTAGCTGCCGTAGTCGAGGCCGCCGCTGCTGCCGAGCCCGTAGACATCGCCGAAGGTGACCCCGCTCGACTTGTAGCCGAGCGTGTTCATGTTGCTGATGTTGTTACTGACGATCTGCAAGCCCTTCGAATAGGCCGACAGGCCGCTCAGCCCGATGTAGATTGACCCAAACGGCATCACTCCGCCTCCCGAATTTGATTGACGCTGGCGAGCGGCAGGCTGCTGACAGTCCGCCCGTCCGAAGTCTCGATGGTGATCGTCGGCGAGCCGCTCGCGAACGAAATCGCGGTCACTTCCCCCGAAAGTGTGCCCGCTCCGGCGCCCACATCGACTACCTTTCCCAGCAAGGCGGCCGCCTGGTTGCTCGCCTGCGCCTGCACCAGCGTCGCCAGGCTTTGGATCATCTCCTGCGACTGCTGGATCTGGGAAAACTGAGCGAGCTGCGAGACGAATTGGAAGTTGTCCATCGGCTTCAGCGGATCCTGATAGGTCAGCTGGGTCAGCACGATCTTGAGCAACTGATCGAAGCTCAGGCCAAAAGCGTCGGTCGCCTGTGTGGAAGCGCTCGACGTCACCGCACCCCCCGACGCGCCGCCTGTTATTCCGTTGACACCCTCGATCAGCTGCATGGTCAGGTTCTCCGCGAGGTCACGACGCGTAGCGCGCGTCCGCCAAAGTCGGTCGAGGCGAGCAGACCGCGCAGCTCGCCAGCGAGCGCCTCCTCCTCGTCGGCGGTGAGCTCCACCCCACGGACCGTGACGAGCACTTCGTCGCCGGCCAGCGCCAGCGAGATCTCGGTGCGGATTTCGGCCTTGGCAGAATCTGCCGGGGTGCTGTGGTCCGCCGGATCCGCCCCTTCCGGGACGGGCGGTGGACCCGCGCGCAGAGGTGCTTGTGTTTCGCCGGCTGGTGTGACGGCGCCCTTCGCTGCGACCGAGAACCGCCCCACGAGCAGCGTCGAAGCCGTCCAAACGGCACGGCCAAGCCTCTTGGCTTCGAAATGCGGCGCGATTCTCGCAAGCGCCCGCTGGAGCTCCGGCTGGAGCTCGGCGTTCTCGGCCACAAGCTCAAGGCCAGTCGGCGCGACACCCACCGGCCGCGATGCGCCGGCGGACGCCTCGAACCCGGACGAATGGACGAGCAGCGGCCGGGCATCGAAGCGCACCGCATCCTCGCCTATCTCAACCGCGGGATCGTCTCGCAACGCCGCGCGAAGACCACTGACAGGCGCGAGGGCACCGTCGATCATGGCATCGGGAACAAGCGGCGCCGGCTTCTTTGCATCGATCCCTCCGGAAGCCTGCGCCGTGGCGGCCAGAATCTGACCGAACGACTGGTGCGCCTTTTGTGCAGCAACGTCCTTCGGGCTATCGAACTGTGGAGCCAGAGGAGGATTAACGGTGGCCGGCAGGACGTTCATGGACGCTCGACCCGTGACAAGCTGACCGCCAAAGTCTGGAGGATCGCTTCGTTCTCACGCTTTTCCGCGTCCTTGCGACGCAAGGTACGGGCGATGCTTCCCGCCAGTTCGAGCCGCCGCTCGGCATGGCTCAGTTCGGCCCGCGCGGCGTCCTCGGCGGCATGGGCTTGCCCGGTCGAATGGCGCGCGTCGGCAAGCGCGGCCTCGGCGAAATGGAACTGCCGCACCGCCCGGTCGAGCCGATCGACGCACAGCCTCGGCGCATGGAATGTTGCATCGAGTTCCAACGCGGCGGTTTTCTGCCCGGCGAGCGAGCGTGCCTCGGCCGCTAGCCGCACGTCGGTCGTCTCGCAGTTCATTTCGAGCGCGTGGCGGCTCTGGTCGCGCGCGAGCCGTTGCAGCGCCGCGAGCCGCTCGAGACGGCGTCGGTCGTCGCGCCGGCTCATCGCGCACCCTCGGCAAGCTGGATCATCTGGCGGTCGATTTCCTTGGCCGAGACCGGGTCTGCCACCGCCTGGACGAGGAACTCGGCCAGCCGGGGCTGCAGGCGGATCGCGCGATCGATCTCCGCATTGCTGCTGGCTCGGTAAATGCCGCTTTCGATCATCGTGCGGGCATCTTCGAACTCCGCGAAGGCCTTGCGGAGCGCGAGCGCGGCCTTGAGCACGTCCTTGCCGAGCACCTGATCGGAAACCCGGCTGACGCTCGCGCCGATCTCGATCGCCGGGAAGTGCCCGCGGTCGGCGAGCCGCCGGCTAAGGACGATATGTCCGTCGAGCAGCGACTTGAGCAATTCGACGATCGGATCGTCAACGTCGTCGGTTTCAGCCAGCACGCTGAAAATCGCCGTGATCGCGCCGCTGCTGCGGTCGGCCCCGCACCGTTCGACGTAGCGCGGCAGCGCCGTGAACACGTTCGGCGTGTACGAACGCAGTGTCGGTGGCTCCCCCGCCGCGAGACCCACCTCGCGCAATGCCATGGCGAGCCTGGTCATCGAATCGACGAAGAGGACCACATGCTTGCCCTGCGCACGCCAGTCCTCGCATAGTGCCAGCGCCTGTTCGATCGCGCGGATCCTTGCGATCGCGCTTTCATCCGAGGTCGCAGCGATGAGCGTCACCTTATCGCGGTGCTCGCTGGTACGGTGAATCTGCCAAAGCCTGTCAATCTCGCGGCCGCGTTCCCCGATCAGGCAGATGACCCGGTAATCGCACTCGATAGATTGCGACATTTGTTCGATCAGCGTGGTCTTGCCGACGCCGCTCGCCGCGAAAATGCCAATTCGTTGCCCCTTGGCGAGCGGCACCAGTCCGTCGATCGCCCGCAGGCCGGTGGACACACGTTCGGGTAGCACGATGCGATCGAGCTTCGGCGGTATCGCCGCCGCATGCGCGTTCGTGGAGAGGATCCTCCCTTTCCCGTCGATCGGCCGAGCGAACGCATCGACCGCGCGGCCGGCGAAGCCGTCGCCGATGCGCATCGCCGAGCGCTCCGGCGTCAGCGTCACTGGCGCGCCGGGACGAATGCCTGCAGCGGAAGCCAGCGGCAGGAGCCGAACGCTCCGCTCGCCGATCGCAACGACTTCGGCGGCGATCTGCGCACCGGCCGGCGTGGCGATCAGGCAATGGTCACCGATCGAGCAGAGCGGTCCGCGAGCCTCGATGCTGGTCTGTCCGACGCTGGTTACTTCACCGCGGTGAACAAGCAGGCTCGCCTGGCGGATCGATTCCACGGTGGGATGGACCGGCATCACGGAGCCCCGCTTCCCGGACGACCAAGCTCGCAATCGAGCGACGTCAGCTGCACGTCCAACGAGGCGTCGATGGTCCCGAGGGTTAGCTCCAGCTCGCAACCGCCGCTCGGCAACGCATCGTCGCGCACGATTTGCACCGCGCCGAGTTCGCGCGCGAGCGCGGCGACGTCTTCATCCGAGGGGAAGTCCTGCGCGCTGACTCGCGCCGAAACGACGGTACCGCCGACCACTTGCGCCAGAGCGTTGCGAACGATCTCCTCCGCGAGCAAAGCGCGCGGGCTGGCCTCGCCAAGAATCCTATGGATGGCCGCACGGGCAATCTCGATCGCCAGCTCGTCCTTGCCGCGCAGCTGCGCGAGACAGTCCTGCGAGGCTTCCATCAAGGCGTCGCGAAGCGCCTCGAGCCGTTCCGCGCCCAGCTCGTCCGCCGCTCGTCGGCCTTCCTCCCGACCCTGCTCGAGCGCGGCTTCTACGGCCGTCTCGCGCACGAGCCTCGCCTCTTCGAGCATCTCTTCGAGCGCTTCGATCCTGCCTTGCAGCTCGGCTCGTTCCGCCGCCAGCAAAGCGCCGGATTCGATGTCGCTCTGTTGCTCAGCCGCGCCCTTGCTTTCATCCAACAGTCGGGCCGATCGGGCGGGCGACAGCGCAAAGGGCCGGAACGCGTGCATCGCGGCGTCGCGACGAAGGATCAGCATTATCGGGCCCCCGCCGCGCTGCTGGGAGCAGGAATGCCCAGCAGCCGGCCAAGCCGCGCCGCGATCGTCTCGTCGCGTCGGTCGTCGATCATCGTCAGATGCGCGCTGACGATTGCCGCGCGGCATTCGGCGGGTACCTCGGGCAGGGTCTGATCCTCGGCCATTGCGTGCTCGATCAAGGCCGCGAGCCAGGGGGAGTAGCCCCTGAACTGGCGCTCCGGCGCCTGCTCCGCTCGCCGTGCCCTCCCGATCTCGGCGCAGGCGTTCTCGAACGTTTCGAGCTCGCTCGGCGAGAGGTTGCGCCGCACCGCTTTGCGGTCGGCGGCGCCAAGGCTCCGGTAGCGCTCGACCAACGCCGTGAAATCGGGACTGTCAACGGCCATCGAGGGCCTCCCGATCGCCGATCCCGCCCTTGAGCAGCTCCGCGAAGCTCGCCGCCTGCACGTCGTCGAGCTGGCGCCGTGGACGTACGATCAAAGCCGCGATGGTCGCCAGCACGAGCACGATCAACGTCCAACGGCTAAACAACCAGTCCCAGTTGCCACCGGTGTCGAGCGCGACCGCCGGCTCGGCGGTGCCCGGGGGAGCTGATGGAATGGGCGTTGGCAAGGGCGCAGGCGAGCTCACCAGCCCAATCGAGAAGACCAGCGCATCGCCCCGCCCGCGATCGAGGCCGAGCGTGTCGGACAGCGCCGCCTCGATCCGCTCCTGCCGCGCGGGATCGAGCTCGTCGCGAGTGCGAACCATGACGTTGAGGACGAATTGGTCGCGCGACAGCGCCGTGCGTTGGGCGGCGGGCTCGCCGCCCGCTGGCGTCGCTGGCTGACGCGTGCTGACGGTGACCTGGAAGCGCAATCCCGGAGCAGCGCCGGCAATCGCGCTGCGCGCGCGCGTCTCGTAATACTGCTCGAGCGCGGCCCGTTCGGTGAGCGGCGCGTCGAAACCGTTGTCGGCTGCCGGCACGCCGCTGACGAGGTCGCCTCTCTCATCCAGTACCGCAACCGCATCGGCCCTGAGATCCGGCACCGAGTAGGCGACGAGCTGCCGGACGCCTTCGATGCGTTGCTGCGACAGCGCTTGGCCAGGCTTCATCTGCAAGGTTACCGCGGCGGTCGGATCACCCTGCTCGGAGCGGAAGATCGACCGCTCGGGCAGCGCCAGATGCACGCGGGCGAACTCGACCCCGTCCATGCTCATGATGGTGCGGGCAAGCTCCCCCTGCAACGCGCGCTGCAAGTTGATCTTCTGGGCGAACTCGGTGAGCCCCATGTCGGAATCGTTGAACAGCTCGAAACCGACGGTGCCGCCAAGCGGGATGTCGGCACCCGCCACGAGAACCTGGGCTTCAGCCGCTCGATCCTCGGGGACGAGCACGTCGTGACCCTTGTTCTCCAAGCGGTACGGAATGCCGCCAGCCTCAAGCTCGGCGACGATTGCCGCGGCGTCGCCTTCGCGGATGTTCTCATAGGCGGTAACGTAAGGAACCCGAAACACGAAGATGTAGATCGCCGAGAGCACGACGAGCGTGGCGGCCAGGATCAGCAGGGCAAGGCGGAGCTGCCTCTTCTCGAACGACATCGTTTCCTCAAAGCTGCATGTTCATGAGTTCTTTGTAGCCCTCGACGAGCCGGGCCCTGACCTGCATCGCGAACTCTACCGAAAGGCGGGCTTCCTCGAGCGCAACCGTGACCTGGTGGACGGGAATCGAATCGTCGATCGCGAACTGCGCTACCAGTGCGTCGGCTTGGGCGACCTTGGCGTCGACCGCAGCGATGCCTTGCACCAGCAGCGAGCCGAAAGCGCCGTCGACCGGCCGCTCCGGCAAGGCATTGGCCCGTGCGGGTCCTGTAGCCTGGATCGCGTTCCCGCCCGATGCGCCGAGCGCGGCGATGGCCTCGATCCCGCTCATGACTGGCGTCCGACCTGAAGCGCGCTCGAATACATCTGTTGCGCGGCCGCCAGCGCGACCAGGTTCGCTTCGTAGGATCGCGTGGTCTTGATCATCAGCGACATCTCATCCGCCTGGCTGATGGCCGGAACGGTGACGAAGCCCTCCTCGTTCGCATGCGGGTGGGCCGGATCATAGGTCTGGCGCGTCGCCCCGGTGATCACGGCGACGTCGTAAACGGTCACCCCGCGCGCCGGCATCGGTTCGCTGGCCCGCGCCGCGGCCAGATGCTGCCGGAACCCATCGACCGGACCCGACACTAGCCGCCGCGCCCGATAGACTCCGCCGTCGGCTGTGCGCGTCGTACCCATGTTGGCGATGTTCTCGGCGATGACCTGCAGACGCCGCCACTCGACGTCGAGCCCCGAGCGGCTGATCTCCATCGCTTCCACGCTATTGCCCCTTCACCGCAAGGCGGCTGATCTGCATCTGCCGGTTGAGAATGTCGGTCAGCGCCGCGTACCGGAGCGCCGTCTCAGAGGCACTCGCCATCTCGAGGTCGAGCCGAACCTCGTCCCCATGCATGGGTAGGGCGTTGGTGCTGATCGACGCATTGTAAGCCTGGATCGCCGATACACCCGCCGCAGCCGCGTTGCGTAATTCGGCTTCGAAATCGACCGACCGGGCCTTGAAGGTCGCCGAACCACTATTGGCGATGTTCTCGGCGATCGCGATCGCTCTCAAGTGTAGTCCGTCGAGAGCTTTGATCGCAAGCAGTTGGGATACACCAGACATGGACTTTCCTATTGGACGAGGATTTCGGCATGAAGCGCACCCGCGGACTTGATGGCTTGCAGGATGCTCACGATCCGCCGCGTGCCGACACCTGACCGGGCCAGCCCCTGCACCAGCGCGCCCACTGTGGTGTTGGGGAATGTGGCGACGGCGTCGTCACCCCCCTCTTCAACCTCGAGCGTGGTGTTGGTGACGATCAGGCTCTGCACATCATTGGCGAAGCCGCCGATAAAGCTCGGCTGGCTGGCGTAGTTCTCGCTTTTCACCGTGACCCGAATATCGCCCTGCGAAACCACAACGCTCGAGATCTGCACGTCCGAGCCGGCGACGATGGTCCCGGTGCGTTCGTTGATCACGATTCGGGCTGCGGCATCGGGCTGGACGCGCAGATTCTCGATCGAGGCGATGAAACGCGGCAGCTCTCCCGCGCCGCCGGGAAACCGTATGACCACCTCGTCCGCGTTGCGGACATAGGCCATGTCCTGCCCACCGGTGCCGTTGATGGCAGCGGCGATGCGTTCAGCGGTAGTGAAGCTCGCTTCGCTGAGTAGGAAGGAAATCTCGCCGTTCGGCTTGAGGATCTGTCCATCGACCGGAAATTCGACTGTCGCGCCGCTAGGCAGAACCGCCGTAGTCGGAAAGTTGCGCTGCTGCCGGTTGAGGTTGGCTTCGAAGTCGTGACCGCCCGTGGCGAGCGAGCCCTGCGCAAGGGCGTAGGCGCGCTGGTCCGGACCAACCAGCGGCGTCATCAGCAAGGTCCCGCCGGCCAACGAACGCGCGTCGCCGATCGAGGATACAACTGCGTCAATTCTATCGCCCGGATTTGCCGAAGCCGGTAGAGTGGCCGTCACGATCACGACCGCGACGTTACGGCTATTGAGCTGGTCCTCAGTGACCGCTGTGCCGAGCCGGCCGAGAACGTTGCGCAGCGCTTGGCGCGTCACTTCGCTTCGGCGTGTGTCGCCCGAACCGGACAGGCCGGTGACGATCCCATAACCGATCAGCGCGTTCTCGCGCCAACCATCGAAGCGGCCGAGCGCTCTCAGCGGAACTTCCTGGGCCGGAGCCCCTGAAGAGAGCAACGCCAGCCAAGCGGCTATCAGCACGGAGATAAGGGGCCGCATCACCCGATTCCCAGGAAACTGAAGATGCGGTTGATGAGCCCGGGCTTGCCGCTGCGGCTGACGTAACCTTTGCCATCATAGTTGATTTGCGCATTGGCGAGGCGTGAGGACGGAATCGTGTTGTCGGGCGAAATATCGAGCGGACGGATCTGTCCGCGCACCTCGACTTTACGCGCCTCGCCGTTGACGTCGATGTCCTGCCGCCCCGCGATCACGAAGTCGCCGTTCGGCAGCACCTCGACGATTTGCGCGGCCATCGTCGCTGCCAGCCGGTCGTTGCGCTCGACCGCGCCGCTGCCGGCGAAACCGCCGCGCAAGCTAAGCGTGCCGCCCTCATCGATCGAACCCGCGCCGATCTCGCCGGTCAGCGAGGTTTCGCGATTGGAGCGAGTCCGTACACTGTTGGTCGCTGTGGCGGCCTCGAAGATGAGCACCGTGACGATATCGCCGACCCCCTGCGCCTTGGTGTCGGTGGCGATATTGGCCCAGCGGTTGCCGGTATACAGCTGGTCGGCACGCGCCAGGCCAGGGACCAACCCGAGGGCGACGGCAAAAATGCCGGAGGCAAGAAGGGCAGCGGGCTTCATTCGGTTTCGTCCACGCCAGCCAGGGTCGCCGAAAGCACTTTCCCTTCATTCGTCCGCACGAAGATCGAGCGGCCCGCGCGGCCGGACTGCAGGGCGATCACGTCCCGCTCGACTATGATCGGCCCCTCTTTTGTCCGGTACACCAACTCGGTGCCCTCCGCGGCCGAGGACGGCGGATCTGCGGGCATGCGCCCGAGATAAGTCCCCGTCGGTATCGGCTGGCGAGCGAAATATGACCGTGCGGCGACATCGTAGCTCACCAAACCTCCAGCGGCCTCGCGCCTGCAGCGCGCGGCGCCGAGATCATCTTTGGTCAGATAGGCGCCTGCGGAGATCGGAGCGCGAGTCACAACGCATTGGGCGCTTGCCTCGGCGGCGGCGTCACGCACGATGCGAAGAGGACCATCATGACGCAGCCGATAGCGCGCCCCTGGGTAGCGATTCCGGATTAGAAGAAGCCGGCTCGCTTCGCTCATTGCGACCTCGCTGGCGCCTTCCGGCATGGTCGCGACAACCGCATCGCGCTGCGCAGGAACCGCTCCAATCTGGCTCGCGCGCACCTTGCCGCCGACCGCAACCACCACCGGTCCAGCGTCGCTCAACGGGACAGCCGCATGGACGAGGGCCGCGCTGATCAGCAAAAGGGCCATGGATCAGCTGCGTTTGAGATTATTGGTGATCGAAGAGAGCTGGTCGGCGGATTGCACGATTTGCGCACTGGCCGCATAGGCTCGCTGGATCATCAGCAGCTCGATCATCGCCTCGCTGAAGTCGACGTTCGATTCCTCGATCATGCCTTGAGCAATAGTGCCCGCGCCCCCTTCGCCGGGAACGTCCTCAATCATTCGGGTCTCGGATGCCGCTTCGAACAGACCGCCGTCGATGCGCTTGACACCGGCGTCGCTTTCGACGCGGACAAGGGTTAATTGCCCTAGTTCGATTGGCCCTTCGTTCGCGGTATCGGCGACGACGACGCCCGACCGGTCGATAGCGATCCCGGTCACATCGTCGGGAACGCTGATCAGCACCTTGAGAGCAAGCTCCTGCGGTCCGGCCAGGTAGCCATCCCGATTGATCGCCAGCCTGCCGCCACGCCACAACCAGACTTGCCCTTCGGGCCCGAGCAGTTCGATGAAGCCACGCCCCTCGATGGCGATGTCGAGCATCTCACCGGTCTGCCGCAACTCGCCCTGGGCTGAAATCGCGTTGCGGGTAGCGACCCGCACGCCTCCGTTGCCGACGAAATCCGCACCCGCCAGGTCCTCGACCAGCGTGGATGGCCCTCCCCTATCGGCGAAGACCTCGGAGAAGATGACCTCTGCGCGCTTGAAGCCCGGCGTGTTGACATTGGCAATGTTGTTCGCGGCCGTTTCCAGCGCCCGTTGCTGGGACCGAAGCGCCACCTTGCCGATTTCGAACGCACCGTTCATTTGCCGCTCCTGTCGAAGGTCTGGGCAGCTTGGGTCGTGAGCTGATCGTAGGCCCGGATGAGCTGCGCCGCAGCCTCGGCCATGCGCTGCGTCTGCATCAGGCCGATCATCTCGTCGGACAATGCGACGTTGGAACGCTCGAGCATCCCCTGCCGAAGCTGCGCCGTCTCCGTCTCGTCGATAATCCCCGCACGCTCGACCAGCAGGCCATGGAGCCAATCGGAGTCCACGAGAGCGGCGCCGTTATAGAAGCCCACCGCACCCATAGGAATTTCGTCAACCATGACCGTGCCGTCCGAATGGATCACGAGCTCGCCGGCTTCAAGCAGCAGATCGCCGCCGCCCGCTTGCTGCAGGCTGCGGCCGTCGGCATCGAGCATCCGACCATCGGTCGCCAACCTGAATTGACCACCTCGCGATACGAACAAGCGCTCGCCCTGCCGAACGAGCAGGAAACCGTCGCCGTTGATCGCAAGATCGAATGGATTACCGCTCTCGATGAGCGCGGCTTGATCGAGATTGCGGACGGAACGAGTCCTGGCCTCAAATACCTCAAGATGCTGCCCCGGAATCGTCTGCGCCACGATTTCCGCGAAGGCGATTTCGCGCTTATAACCGGCCGTGGCCGCGTTCGCGACATTTCTTGCAGCAATTTCGGTTCGTCGCTCGGCACCAGACAACGCCGAGACCGCCGCCCCCAGCAGTCCCATAACGGGAATCCCCCGCCCCAATTTCCCCGCGACGAATAAGCCCCATCCAGGCCTCCAGGGTCAAACATTTAGCGTCGCGAGGCTGTGGATATTTGCTCGGCCCGTCGCAAAGCGCTCTAATACATCCAAAATGGATCTTTTAACTTGAGGTGACTTGCTCCAAAAAATCGGCAACAACCGTTACCGACCGTCAGCCCGCGACAACGAAGGAGGCTTTGCCGATGACTCCCGACCGCGCGCTTGACTATCTGAACAATATGCTGTGGTCCGCGGCGATCATGGCGGGCCCGGTGATGCTGGCCACGCTTGTGGTGGGGCTAGTCATCTCGGTCTTCCAGGTGGCCACGCAGGTCCAGGAAATCACCCTCAGCTACGTACCGAAGATCATCGTCGCCGGGCTTATGCTGATCCTGCTCGGCCCGTGGATGGTCGCGCGAATGACAGCCTTCGCACGCGATCTCTACCTGACCGTCCCGACGCTGGGTCAGTAGGGCCGCAGAGGCCGTCGGATTTTTCCTAAACTTTTCCCCGATCGGGCGGATTCACCTGCACGGCCGCGACGCGCGAGGTCCTGGCCGCTGAGGTGAGGGGCTTTCAATGACGGCGATTTTTACGGGACTCGGGGCGGGGTTTGCGCGAGGATCGGCCACTGTTCTCGGCAGCTCGGGCCTGCTCGGTTCCAGCTCGCTCGGACGCGGCGGCGACAACGTGATGGTCAATGCCGCGACCGGCAACCTGGTCATCACTCGGCAGGACGAATTCCTGGTCGGGCGCGGTCCGGATGCGGGGATCTCGCGGACCTACAACAGCCTGGCCGAAGTCAGCGATCGCGACAACGAAGACCAGTGGCAGATGAGCACCGCGCGGCGGGTGTACGGGTTCACCGGCACGCTCAATGCCGCCGACAGCACGATCAAGCGCCAGGGCGGGGACGGATCGGTCGTCACTTACACCTGGGACACCGGCAAATCGGCCTACGTCGCGACCGACGGCGACGGCGCGCATGACAAGCTGGTCAAGTCGAGCGCCACCACCTGGACCTGGACCGACGGCTCAAGCCAGGTCACCGAAACTTACGAGCAAGCGATCGAGACTCACCAGGAGACGGGAGTCGATCCGATCGTGTTCCGTATCAAGGAACAGACGGACACCGACGGCAACAAGCTGACCTTCGCCTACTTCGCCGGAACCGACAAGCTCTACCGAGTCACCACCTTCAACGACGGCACCGCCAACGTCACCACGGGCGTCGCCGAGCAAAGCTACGTGCAGTACTTCTGGTCGAACAACAACCTGGGCAACGACCTCGAATCGATCGTCACCGGTTACACCGATTACGGCCCGACCACCGGTGAAGGCGACAACGTCAACAAGACGCTGACCCGCACGCGCTACGGTTACGATGCGAGCCACCGCCTGACCACGGTCACAGTCGATCTCAGCCCTGAGAACAACAGCGTCACCGACGGCAAGACCTACGTCACGACCTATACCTACGACGGCACGAGCGACCGCGTCGCCTCGATCACTCAGGACGACGGCTCAAGCCTGGCAATCGTCTACGACGCATCGGGCCGGGTCATGACCCTGACGCAGGCCGTGGCGCCCGGTGATACGCGGGTGACGACGCTCGCCTATGGCACGAACTACACGACCGTCACCGGCCCCGATCAGGAGGTGACCCGGCTCGACTACGACGCCTCGAAGCGCTTGACCAGGATCACGCTGCCGACCGCGGAAACGCTGGAATTCGGCTACGATGCCTCCGGTAACGTGAAGAGTGTCACCGACAGCGCGGGCGAGACGAACAATTACACGTACGATGCCTGGGGCAACCAGCTCACCAGCACCGATCCCCTTCTCAACGTCGTCAGCCGCACATACGGCGCGAAGAACGAGGTGCTGAGCGAGACGCGCACGGGCACCGACGCCGGCGGCACGGCGGTCAGCCATACGACGCGGTATGTCTACGACGCCGAGAACCATCTTCATTACGTCGTGAGCGCGGAGGATCGCGTTACCGAGTACCGCTATACCGTGGCGGGCCAGCTTCAGTACGAGATCGCCTATCCCGAGCATCCGTACACCGGCACCGAGCCGCTCAGCGAGAGCGCGCTGAACACCTGGCGCAACCTAATCCCCGACCGCTCCTCGACCACGATACGGCAATATGTCTACGACGGCCGCGACAACCTGTCCGCCCGCATCGACTACGGCTCCGCGACGTCGGCCGGGGTCGGCGCCACGACGGACGGGTACAGGCAAACGAACTTCACTTACGATCAGGCCGGAAACCTGCTCACGCGCTATGTCTCGTCGCTGAGCCCGGAGACCTTCGTCTACGACGGTCTGGGCCGGCTCGTCGCCTCGACCGACCTTTCCGGCGGCACAACCACCTATCGCTTCGTTGATGCAACCACGACCACGATCGTCCATCTGGCGACCGGCCTCACTCGAACGCTCGTCTACAACAAGGCCGGGGATCTCGTCAGCGAGACCGCTTCGACACCCGGCTATCAGCCGGACGAGCTCTATGCCGACCTTGCCGACTGGAGCTACGTGCGGATGACGCGAACAGCCGCGTCGCCGATCGGCGGCGAGGATGCCTACACTTATACCATGGATGCGACCGGCACGTACGGCGCCGTGACCAAGGGCATCGCGGTCGCGGCCGGCGAAACGGTAACCTGGCGTATCACGGTGAAGGGCAATCCCGCCGATGTGCACCGGATCGGTCTTCATGGCAGCACCGAGATCTGGGGAACGATCGCTGCAACCGATGCGTCCGCGATCGTGATCAAGGGGCCGGGTTCGATCAGCAATGCCGGCACATACGGCGCACTGTTCGATCTGACGGGCTTGTCGGAGACTCAAGAGACAGTCATCGAGCTTCGGCGGACCTACACGGAGGCGCAGAGCGCCTCGGCCAATTTCTATGTCGGTGGCACGGGCGGCAACGTTCCCGCCGGAATGACGGTCACGCTTGCCGCGACGAACCTGACCAAGACGTTCACCGATGCGAACGAGGGCATCTCGTCCACATCCGGTTATCTCTACGACGAGAACGGCCGGCTGCGGGTCGCGACCGATGCGACCGGGTTCAAGACCTATTACCTCTACGACGAAGCCGGCCGGAAGATCGCCGACGTCAACCACTACGGCGGCATCACCGAGTATCGCTATGATGCGGCAGGCCGCGTGGCGGCAACGATCCGCTATGCCAATACCGTGGATGTCACGCAATTCGACACCCCGAGCGAAGAGGTCGAGCTGGCGGACATCCGCCCGGCCGCGCACGGCTACGATATCTGGCAATGGTCGGTCTACGACGATGCCGGTCGGCTGGTCGAAAGCATCGACGGCGACGGCGGCGTAGCCGTCTACAGCTACGACGGCTCGGACCGGCTGGTGAAGACGCTCCGCTATTACGACAAGCTCACGGCCTCGCAGCTGGCGGAGCTCAAGAGCGCCCTGTCGGCCGTGCCGCCCGAGCTGCCCACGCCGGACGGCAGAGATGCAGTGACCCGCAGCTTCTACGACGGCGACGGGCGACTGATCGGAGCGCTCGACGGCGAAGGCTACCTGACCGAGATCGTCTACGACGCCGCCGGGCGCAAGGTCGAGGAGATCGCCTATGCGGCCAAGGTGACCCTCGGAGCTCCGGCAACCGACACTTTCGCCACGCTGCGCGGCAACGCGGGCCCGGGAAGCAGTACCAACCGCCGCATGCACTACGTCTACGACGGTCAGAACTTCTTGCGCTACGCAGTCGACAACGCAGGGTATGTTACCCAATACCTTTATCCAAACGACGTCCTGTGGAGCGCCACCGGCCTGGTGCGCGGTACCATTGTCCATGCCGCGCCGATCAGCACCACCGACTTCACCTACGACAACGTGAAGACGCTGGTTGCGGGGATCGCCAGCGACACGAACGACCGCGAAAGCTACAGCGTCATCAACGCCAAAGGCCAGGTCGCCTATTCCGTCGACGCCCGAGGCCAGGTCACCGGCTTCGCTTACGACATCGCCGGCCGCGTGACCAAATCGGTCCAATACGCGGTCCTGCGCGCAACGCCGAGCCTGCCGACGGTGGCGACGATGGACGAGTGGGCGGCCGGCCAGGCGAGCAACACCGCCAACCGCGTGACCCGCAACTGGTACGCCGCCGGCGGCAACTTGCGTTTTACCGTCGACGGCGAAGGCTATGCGCGCCGCTTCGATTACGACGCCGAAGGGCGGCTGACCCGCGAAGTGACCTGGGCGAACAAGGTCGCCGCGACCGACGCTACCACGATCGCGCAGATCGGCGGCCTGACCTCCGGTGCCGGCACCTGGACCGACGTCCAGTACACCTACGATGCCGCCGGGCGGCGCAACTCGGTCTACGACGGCGAGGGCAACCGCACTCTCTCCTGGTTCTATGGCAACGATCAGTCTTCGTCGGACAACTATGCCTACGACACCGACGACTTGAGCCGGACGGTATACGGCTACGACGGCGCGGGCCGGACGACCAGGCAGTTCGACGCCTACCCCGAACCCGAACAGACGATGGTCCAACATACCTTCGACGGGATCGGCAACCTCGCCAGCGTCACCGATGCCAACGGCAGGACGACGACTTACACCTACGACCGGCGCGGGCTGCTGAAGCAAGTCACCGACGCCGCGAACGGGACCGTCAGCTACGAATACAACGCGTTCGGCGAAGTCGTGAAGACCACCGACGCCAGGGGCGGCAAGACCTGCACGTGGTACGACGACCTGGGCCGGGTAAAGGCCACTGCCGAGCAGTTCGATACCGTCGCCGGGGTCGAGCAATACTACCTGACCACCACGACCTACACCGACTTCGGCGAGGTCGAGAGCGTCAAGCGCTGGGCCACCGCCTGGTCGGGAACGCCCAACCCCGCCGCCGCCCCGCCGACGGTCGCCGCCCATGCGAACGACGCGGTCACCCAGTTCCAGTACGACAAGCGCGGCCAGCTCAAGCAGACCATCGACGCCGAAGGCTTCATCGAAAGCTACACCTACAACGCGTTCGGCGAACGCGACAGCGCGACCGCCAAGTCCGAGACCGCGCTCAACGCCGACCGGACCGACAACCTCACGACGTACGCCTACGACCGCCGCGGGCTGCTGGTGAGCGAAACGCTGCCGATGAGCTCGGTCAGCGCCGCCGGCGCGACGCTCGCCACGACCGTCACCAACAGCTTCGAATACGATGCGCGCGGCAACCGGATCAAGGAAACCACGGCCGTCGGCCTGCCCGAGCAGACCGTCACCCAATACCTCTACGACAAGGCCAACCGGCTGATCGAACGGATCGATCCGACCTACCACACCAACCTGACGCCGCACACCTATTACGCCTACGACGCGCGCGGCAACCACACGCGCAAGACCGACCCCGCCGGCTACCGCACCATCTACTTCTACGACGATCTCGACCGCGTCTCGGTCGAGATCAACGCCGCCGGCACTTACACCGCCTACACTTACGACCCCAACGGCAACGTCACCTCGATCAAGGTCTACGAGACCGCGGTGGCGGTCCCGGCCGACGGCGGCTCGCAGGAAGAGCAGCCGGCAGCGCCCTCGGGCAGCTTCCGCGAGACGACCTTCACCTACGACAACCTCAACCGGATGACCAAGAGCTCGGTCCTCGGCGCGACCACCGGCAGCTACACCGGTTCGGCCTGGACCACGGCGTCGACGGCGATCGAGACGCTGTACGAATACGACGCGGCGGGCAACGTCGTGAAGACCGCCGATCCCAACGGCAACGCCACCTGGGCCTGGTACGACAAGCTCGGCCGCAAGACCGACCAGGTCGACGCGCTGGGCTATCGCACCCACTGGACTTACGACGCCGAAGGCAACGTCGTGCAGGAGCGGCGCTACTGGAACGTCGGCGCGATCCCGACCGGCACGGCGACGCCGCCCGCGCTCCCCGCGACCCATGCCGACGACCGGATCACCGGCTACACCTACGACCGGATGGGCAACCGGCTCACCGAAACCCGGCTGAACGTGAAGGTCTTCGACCCCGACGGCGGGGCGAACGGCGATGCCGATCCCTATACCGACGTGGTCGATGCGACCGTCGCGTGGAGCTACAACGGCCTCGGCCAGGTCACGAGCAAGACCGAGGCGGCCGAGGCCGGCGGGGCTTCGCCGACCAACAGCTATCTCTACGACGACGCCGGCCGGCTGATCGAGGAGAAGCGCGCGGGGTTCGTCGGCCACACCGGCGCCGCGGTCGTGCCCGAGGTCGATTACGGCTACGACGGGCTCGGCAACCTCGTCCGCACGGTGGCGGCCGGGACCGCGGGCGTCACCGAGGCGCGGACCACCACGTACGGCTACGAGGGCGGCAAATTGCGCTGGATGGGGGACGCCGAGTACAACGACGGGACCTCGACCGACGGCAAGCTCACCTATTACTGGTACGACCTCGCCGGGAACCTGCAGTACGAGTACTACGCCCGTCGCGACGCGAGCGGCACGCTTGCCGGCGGCAACGAGCTCGAAGGCGTGCGCTACGTCCACGACGGCCTCGGCCGGGTCACCCAGCAGTGGCTTACCGTCAATCCCGTCGGCGCCGGCTCGTGGGCGCAGGACGGCCCGGCCACGCTCACCGCCTACAACGCCTGGGGCGAGGTCAAGAGCGTGCAGGTCGGCTCAGGCGCCTTGCAGCAGAACACCTACGATGCGGCCGGGCGCCTGATCGCCAGCAACGCCGGCGACGGGGTGTGGAAGTACTTCGGTTACGACAAGAACGGCAACCGGACGCTGGCCATCGCCAGCGCGGGCGAGGCGTTCACCGCTTCGACCCCATTCGCCCAGGCGCTCGCCAAGATCGGCGAGAGCGACGTCGACGCCACCTACACCGTCTACGATGCGCGCGGCCTCGCGACCCAGGTGATCGAGGAGGGCCGCCAGCTCTCGGCCGCCGACATGAGCGGGCCCGGCCAGACCCTCCTCACCGAGCGCGCCTACAACGCTTATCGCGAGGTCGCCTGGGAGCTCGCGCCGCGCCTGTCGGGCACCTCCGCCCCGCTCGAGGCGAGGACCAATTACACCTACAACACCATGGGCCGCGTGACCCGCCAGGAAGGCCCGGCGGTATGGATGGTCGAGGAGGACGGCGACGCCGGCTGGATCAAACCGTCGCAGGACTACTACTATGACCGGAGCGGCCGCCTGGTCGCGACGCGCGATGCGGGCGGAGCCAGCGGCGACTACACGCTCGGCGCGACCAGCGCCACCGCCGGCTCGAAAGCCGCCAACAAGGGCCACCTCACCCGCCTCACCCTGCTCGCCGGCACCGGCTACGGCGGATCGCAGGCGCTGGTCACCGACGAGCGCCATGCCGACGGCGGCAGGAAGCAGACGCTCTACGACATCCACGGCGACGCCCGCGTGATCCGCGACGAGATCTACGCCTACACCGGCCTGACCGACACCAACGACTCGCTCCACTTCATCGAGCAGGAGTTCGACCAGCGCGGCGAGGTCATCAAGGTCAAGCACAAGCGCTGGGCCGACACCGCGCTCACCGACGACACCACGCGGCTCGTCGACCATTACGAGTACGACGCCCTCGGCCAGCAGATCAGGCACTGGAACAGCCTCTACGGCTCGGGCAACGCCGAGACCACCGACTACGACGTCCAGGGCCGGGTCATCTCGGCCAAGGCGTTCGGCGGCCACGTCACCAACCACAGCTACGCCTGGGATGCCACCAGCCTGACCGCCACCGCGGTGGGCTCGTTCGGGGGTTGGGTCCAGACCACGACCCACATGACCAACGGCAAGACCGAGACCCGCAAGATCGACCTGTTCGGGCGCGAGGTGTCGCGGACCAATGTCGGCGGGTCGACCCGGACCCATGTCTACGATGTCGCGGGCCGGATGACCTCGGACGGGCAGCGCAGCTACGCCTGGTTCAACACCGGCGAGCTCGCGAGCACGAGGATCTCCGATTACACCGAGAGCGAGCAGCTCCATTACACCGGCGCGTACATGTACACCCGCGCGGACCTGTCGACGAAAACCGCCGCCTACTCGTACGACGCCGCGGGCAACCGGGTCGGCGAGACGACCTCCGTCACCACGCAGACCTGGTACTTCGACAGGGCCAACCCCGCCACGACCTGGAACTCCACCACCGGCACCAGCAATATCGACGAGCATGCCGCGACTTACGACGCGCTCGGCCGCTTGCTGACCTGGCAGGTGGCGCCTTACGGCGCGCCGGGCTCGCCGACCGCGAAGGCGGGGTACGACTATGACGCCAATGGCAACATCCGCCATGTGCATAGCGAAACCCCGACGATCGACGCATCGGGCAACTACACCACCGCCAAGACGATCAAGGACCACTGGTTCGCCTACGACACGATGAACCGCGTGGTGGTCGAGCGCGGCATGCTGTCGGGCGGGGTCATCTCCGCCGGTACGACCGGCATGGCGTTCACTTACTTCACCGACGGCCTGCGCCAGTCCGAGCAGCACGGCGCGGGCGCGGCGCAAACCTACACTTACGACGGCGCCGGCCGGCTGCAGGAGATCAAGGTCGGCGGCACTAGGCGCTCGGTGCTGGCCTACGACGCCATGGGCCGCATCGACACGCAGAGCGACTACGAGGCGGACGGGGTGACCGTCGCCTACAGCCGGAACGCCGACTACGACGGCGCCGGGCGGATCGCGACCGACGACGTGTCGGTGCGCAAGGCGCGGAGCGATGCATCGGGCTACGACACGCTGCGCACGGTCTCGACCTACGATTACGGCACGGGCGCGAGCTACGCGTTCGGCAACGTGCTCTCGATCGCCGCCGACGTCGCCAAGAACGGCGTCGACGCCGACGCGGACGACACGCTGCGCACCTACACATACACGATGGGCGGCACGCTGGTCGGCGACATCTGGTTCGATGCCGACACCGGCGACGGCACCAACTCGCTGACCCTGACCCGGCACAACTACAACGGGCGGTTCGAGATCGACTCGATCGGGATCGGCGGCAGCCCGGCGAGCGCGGTCGCGTTCGGCTACGACGTCGCCGGCCAGATCGTCTCGCGCACCCAGACCGGCTCGGGCGCGGTCACCAAGCGCGAGGCGTGGTACGTCTTCGACGGGCGCGAGATCGGCTATATCGGCAACGACGGCACCGACGACGTCAGCCTCGCCGCCTCGATCGCCGAGCGCCAGGCCGCCACCCCGGCCAGCCCCGGCTACTTCCGCAACGGCACAACCAGCGGGAGCTACCACAGCGACTTCGCGCAAGGGCTCGAGGCGATCAACTCCTACGGCCAGGGCGCCGCCGGCGGCAGCTACACCGCGCGGGCCGGCGACACGCTGCAATCGCTCGCCGCGCAGGTCTGGGGCGATGCGTCCCTCTGGTACAAGCTCGCTGAAGCCAACGGCCTCGGCGCCGCGGCCGCGCTGTTCGAAGGTCAGACCCTCACCATCCCCGCCGGCGTCCAGCGCAACACCCACTCCGCCGGAACCTTCCAGCCCTACGATCCCGCCGAGCGCCTCGGCGACCTCGCCCCCGGCGCCCCCAGGCCCAAGGGCAAGAACTGCGGGGTCATGGGGCAGATCCTGCTCGCGGTGGTGGCGGTGGCGGTCGCCATCGCCCTGCCGCATGTGTTCACGGCGCTGGCTCCGAGCGCGTTCGGCGGCGGGATCATCGGCGGCGCGGTCAGCGGGGCGATCGGCGGCGCCGCCGGCTCGGTGGTGAGCCAAGGCGTGGGCCTCGCCACCGGCATCCAGCAGGACTTCAGCTTCAAGGGCGTGGCCCTTGCCGCACTCGGCGGTGCGGTCGGCGGCGGGCTGGGCGGCTGGGGTGATGCCGCCAAGGTTGGCATCAAGGTGGCGAACAAGGCTGGCCTGGCCGTCTCGACCCTGGACAAGGTCGGCGCCTTCCTCGGGAGCGGCGGCGTCCTCGGCACGGTCGCTCGCGGTCTCGTCAGCGGCGCCGCCACCCAAGGCATCGCCTACGCCACCGGCCTCCAGGACAAGTTCAGCTGGGCCGGCGTCGCCGCGGCGGGCGTGGGCGCGGCGGCAAGCTGGGGCGCGGGCGCGCTGGGCGGCAACCAGCTCATCCAAACCGCCGCCTCCGGCATCGCCCAGGCCGCCACCCGCTCCGCCATCACCGGCAACAGCTTCGGCGACAGCCTCATCGCCCAGCTGCCCGATATCATCGGGCAAGCCGTCGGAGGAGCGATAGCGGGTGGGGTCGCGGGGGGAGGCAGCTCAACGGCAAAGGATACCGCTAACGGCAAGGCGCTCGGCAATCCCGTGTCGAAAAACGGCGGCACTGACACCGTCGGGGAAGCCTACTCGGACCTGGTCCAGTACAGCGCCGAGGAGCGGGCGGCGATGCTGCCGGGCCGGATCGAGACGATCGACATTCCGGCATCCACTGTTCCGAGTGCGCCTCCCATCACGTGGGCTGACGCAGCCGGTGCCGAAGCTAGGGACGGACGGATTGCTGGCTTGCGGGCCAGTCCTACGGGCACTCCGGTCTACGAGCACATCCTCCAAGCCTATGCGGACAACAACATCGATTTCCTGAAGGAGTTTGCTGGGGGTCTGGCCGGGCAGGACCCCGATGGCGCGCCGATGGGTCTTTTTGACCACTTGGACTCGCAGATTTGGCGCGATGCCGAGGGGATCGACTATTCCGAAATGGCAGCTCGCAACCAAACGATGGCGACGGTTCGCGACGTGCTGGCGGACGTCGCGGGAGGGGATGCGGCTTTTGCAATGGCCATTGCCGCGGACCTCGAGGCTCTCGATAGTCGTCTGGCTAAGTGGATCCCCGACGCCCCGATGGAATACGATCCGATCGGCGACATCGCGTTGACGGGCGGGCTGGGCCTGGGCAAGTCGGCCGTCCAGTCGGTGGGCGGGCTCATCGCGCGGGGCATCGGCCGGACCAGCGCCGACGATCTGCTCAAGGCGGTGATCCCCTGGGGCAAGGGCAATCACACGGTCGGCACGGCGTGGGAGGATCACCTCGCATCGTCCATGCCTCACTTAAGGAAACTCGATGGCCCCGCGGGTTCTCCCTACTTCCTGACGTTCGACTTCTTTGACAATGCGACCGGCACCGCGATCAGCGCGAAGACGATCGACTTGTTCGGGACGAGCTTTGCGACCAAGCCGAATGCGGTCTACCGAAAGCTCGAAGGATATATCGATAAGGCGGCAAGCTTTACTCAATACCAGGCCGGAGGTTTTCGTCTGACCTCAAGCCAGATTACCGCCCGCCAAATCCAGCTCGCGATCCCCGATGGGGCATCGTCGTTCCAGATGCTTCAGGTCGCGCGGGGGGTCAGCTATGGACGCCAGCAGGGTGTCGAGGTCATCGTATCGAGGGTGCCGAGATAATGCTTGAGTTCACACAGCAGGCTTCGATCGAGGCCAACGCAGACTATGTCTGGGTCAGGACCTACAGCGGATACGGCGTGTACAGCCCCGACTTTGCCGCCGGGATAGTTCGCTTCGATCGCAATGTGTCGGCTGAGTTCCTTGGTCAGGCTACTTTAAACGCGTTAGCCAAGAGCCGTAAGGTCATGGATGCCGAGTGGCATCTGCTGTCGGAGGGCATGAGGATGCTGGAGCGGGTCCGGCTTTGGGACCAGGAAGAGATGGCCGCGCTCGGCTACAAGACGCTGCGGGCGATGTATAAGGACATGATGAGCGTCACCGTGGAGCGACGCCAAGGTATCATCGTGTTCGCGCCGACCCGCCACGACAAGCTGCAAGCTTGGGAGGGGTTCCCGAGGGACGACAAGGATCACGAGGACGTGGTGATCGATGCGAGCGCCTCGCCTCAGAGCGTGGGCGAAGCGGCACTTCTGGCGCTGTCGCGCTGCGCTTGAGCGGCTCGATCGCGCATCTCTTCGATTGTCCCTTCCGAAAACCCTCATTCCCGCTCTTTCCGCCGATAGCGCCGATGCAATCCGCCGACACGCGGCTCCGAAACAATGAGACCGCGCCGCTCCAGCGGCCGTGATTTCGGCGCATCCTTGTCGAGCGCCAAATGCGTGCGGTCCCCGTTGTAGTAACGGGCATAGTTCCCCAGCACGCGACGCAAGTGCGCCGCGTTGAGGATGATCACGTGATCGAGGCATTCGCGCCGGATCGAGCCGATCAGCCGCTCGATGTGGCCGTTCTGCCAAGGCGAATGCGGCATGGTAGGTCGGTCGCGGATGCCCATGGCGCGCAGCTTGTTGCGGAACACCATCCCATACGCGCCGTCATTGTCGCGCACGAGGAAGGCCGGCAGCGCGTCGATCGCGAAGGCTTCACCGATCTGGTAGGCGAGCCACTGAGCGGTGGGATGGTCGGTAACCTCGATATGCAGGATGGCGCGGCGTCGGTGACTCAGCACTACGAAGGCATAGAGCCTGCGGAACGTCAGCGTCGGCACGCACAGCATGTCAATTGCGGCGATCTCTGGGGCATGGTTGCGCAGGAAAGTCGCCCAGCCCTGGGTCGGCCGGCCCGAGCGGGGAAGCATGTACTTCGAAACGCTCGACTGCGAGACGCAAAAGCCCAGCTTCAACAGTTCGCCATGGATGCGTGGCGCGCCCCATAGCGGGTTCTCCGCGCTGATCCGGTGGATCATGTCGATCAGTTCGGGCGCGATTCGCGGCCGGCCGCCGCGAGCGTGAGACTTGTGCCGCCACCAGGCGCACCAAGCCTGATCTTGCCAGCGCAGCAACCGTTCGGGCAGCCGCGCCAAAAGCGGGCGGCAGGCAAGGCACAAGCAGCAAAGAGCGACGAGCCACCAAGTCACGCCCCCTAATCCGTCCAAATCGCCGATTGTTTAGCGCGGACAGCGGGAATCTCGGTGGATTGTCGATGCTCGCTCTCGTCGATGGCGGTGAGGCGGCCGCTGAACGGTCAAGGAAAACTCGTCCGTTCCGGATAATTCACAGTTCATCCACCGGCATTTCGGAAGACCTGATTGATCCGCCCCGCCCCGACCAGCAAATCGGGTCGCGGGATGGGGGGAATGACCGACTCGCTGCTGGCGGCCTTGCTGGTCTCGTTGCGGCTGGCGCCGAGCCTGGCGTTCGCGCAGCCGTTCACGCTGTTGCGGGTGCCGGTCATGGTGCGGGTGCTGCTGGCGGTCGGACTGGCGTTGTGGCTGGTCGATGCGCGGCCGGGGCTGACCACGGACCGGCTTGCCGATCATGGCTTGATCGGGCTGTTCTTCGGCGAACTGATGGTCGGCATCAGCATCGCATTAGCGCTGCAGCTCGCGTTCGCGGCGATCCTGTGGGCGGGCAACGTGCTCGACGTCCAGGCCGGGTTCGGGCTCGCCACGCTCGCCGATCCGACCACGCAAGCCGAGCAGCCGCTCGCCAGCACCGTGCTCGCCTACGCCGCCGCGGCGGTGTTCTTCACGACCGGCGCGCAGTACGACCTCCTGGCGCTGTGGGCGGCTTCGCTCGAGACGCTGCCGTTGGGCTACGGCTTGCTAGCGCCGGACCTGGCGGCGCTGGGAAGCTATATCTCCGGGGTTTTCGGGCTCGCGCTGGGTCTCGTCGGCGCGACGATGCTGGCGCTGTTCCTCGCCGATCTGGTGATCGCGTTCCTTGCCCGCACGCTGCCGCAGATGAACGTCCTGCTGCTCGGCTTCCAGGTCAAGGCGATGGTCATGCTGCTGACGCTGCCGCTTTCGATCGCGCTCGGCGCGGCGCTGTTGCTGCGCATCGCCCGTCTCGCGCTCACGGCACCTCCGACTTATTGGGGCGCCGCATGAGCCGCGACGAGGGATCCGGCCAGAACAAGACCGAAGAGGCCACCCCGTTCAAGTTGCGCAAGGCGCGCGAGCGCGGGCAAGTGGCACGCGGGCTCGATCTCGGGTTCGCGGGCAGCTTGGTCGCGATAGCGCTGGTCGCATTGGTCGCGGGCGAGCGGTTCGCGGCAACGCTGGCTCAGCTGCTGCGCTATTCGCTGACCGCCGGGATCTCGGCCGCCGCCGACCCGTTCAAAGCGCTCGACCTGGTCGGTGCGACCTACTGGGCCGCCTTTGAGCCGCTGGTGATCCTGGGTGCTGTGCTGGTCGTGGTGCTGGTCACGCTCGAGCTGATCCAACTGCGCGGGTTCGTGTTCAGCACCCAGCCGCTCAAACCCGATTTCCAACGCCTCAATCCGGCGACGGGGATCAAGCGGCTGTTCTCGGCGCGGATGCTCAAGGAGACGCTGAAGAGCCTGGTCAAGTTCGCTGCTTATAGCGCGGCCGCCTGGTTCGTGATCGTCGCCGCGCTCGAAGCGCTGGCGCCGCGCATCGCCGATGCCCGCCGGTTGGCCGAAGCGCTTCAGGCCGGCATCTGGCAGCTTCTGATCGCGTTCATCGTGCTCGCCGCAGGGATCGCGGTCATCGACCAGCTCATCGCGCGTAGCGAATACCGCAAGCAGATGCGGATGACCCGCCGCGAGTTGACCCGCGAAGCGCGCGAGCGCGAAGGCGAACCGCGCCTGAAGCAGCGCCGACGCGATCTCCACCAGCAGATGCGGCAGCAGGCCGAAGGGCTCGGCAGGATCGACGGCTCCGACCTGGTGGTGGTCAATCCGGAGCATTATGCAGTCGCGTTGCGCTACGATCCAAAGACGATGCAGGCGCCCGAAGTGCGCGTGAAAGGGCGCGATCACTTCGCGCAGCTGATCAAGCGCAAGGCATTCCTGCTGGCGATCCCGGTCATGCCGCATCCGGGATTGGCGCGGGCGCTCTATGCCGATTGCAAGCCCGGGCAGCCGATCGCGCCCGATCATTACCGCGACGTCGCGCAGCTCTATCGCGCGCTCAGCCGCGCCCCGACCGACGCCCAGCCAGCGGGGATCTCGTGATGTTTCCGGGTCTTCTCGCCCGAAACAAGGACCTGCTCCTGGTGTTCGGGACCTTGCTGATCATCATGATCCTGTTTTCGCCGATCCCCCCGGCGGCGCTCGATTTTGCGATCATCCTCAATTTCGGGCTCGGCTTCACGATCCTGCTGCTGACGTTCTACGTCGGAAAGCCGGTCGATTTCTCGACTTTCCCGTCGCTGCTGCTTGTGGCGACGCTATTCCGGCTGTCGCTCAATGTGGCGGCGACCCGGCTGATACTGACCGGTGCGGACGCGGGAGACGTGATCAACTCGATCGGATCTTACGCCGTCCAAGGCAATTTCGTGATCGGCCTTGTCGTCTTCGCCATCCTCGTCGTGGTCCAGTATGTGGTGGTCACCTCCGGCGCGCAGCGCGTCTCCGAAGTCGCCGCTCGCTTCACGCTCGATTCGATGCCCGGCCAGCAGATGAGCATCGACGCCGACCTCAATCTCGGCCTGATCGACCAGAACCAGGCCCAAGATCGCCGCAAGGGCCTCGAGAAGGAAGCAGCCTTCTATGGCGCGATGGACGGCGCCAGCAAGTTCGTGAAGGGCGATGCCATTGCCGGGATCATCATCCTGTTGATCAACATCATCGGCGGCCTGATCGTCGGTGTCGCGCAGATGGGGATGAGCTGGCAGGAAGCGCTCGAACGCTTCACCCTGCTCACCATCGGTGACGGCATCGCCACCCAGTTGCCGGCGCTGATCATCTCGATCGCCACCGGCATCATCGTCACGCGATCGTCGGCGGACCGGCAGCTGAGCTCGGAGATATTCACTCAGCTTTCGTCGGTGCCGCGCATCCCGATCATCGTCGTCGGCATCCTGCTCGCGCTGATGCTGTTGCCCGGCATGCCGAAATGGCCGATCGCCATCGTAGCGGCGGTCGGCCTCTATGCTTGGGTGCGGGTGCGGCGTAATGCTCGGACGGCCGATGCCGGAGAGACCGCAGCCGGCGAGGCCGGCGGACCTTCGACACTAGCGGTAGCGCCCATCGAGATCCGCCTCGGCGCCGACCTGGCGGCGACCTTGGCGCCGCGCCAGGAAATGCTGCTCGACCGCATCGGCGCGACGCGGCGCCAGCTAGAGCGCCAGTTCGGATTTGCCTTCCCCAAGGCGCGGATCAAGGAGGACGACCGGCTCGGCAGCATCGACTACGTGATCGCGCTCGGCGATGTCTCGCATGGCGGGGGTCAGTTGCATCTCGACCGCATGCTGGCGCTGAAACAGAACGCCGAGGTGCCACCGATCGAAGGGATCCCTGGGAAGGACCCCGCTTTCGGGATCGAAGGCGTATGGGTCGATCCGCGAGAGGAGAAGACGGCAAGCGCCGACGGCTACAGCGTGATCGACCCGGAGTCGGTGCTGATGACGCACTTCTCGGAAATCGTGAAGGCTGAGCTTCCAGGCCTGCTGACACGCGCGGTCACGGTCGAACTGCTCGACCAGGCGCGCGCTCGCCAGCCCGGACTGGTGGAAGAGTTGGTCCCGAACGTCATGACCGTGTCGGACGTGCAGCGCGTTCTGCAGGGCCTCCTCCAGGAGCGCGTGTCGATCGGGAATGTCGACCTCGTGCTCGAGACGCTGGTCGACATTGGCCGCCACGAGCGCGATCCGGCTGAGCTGACCGAACGCATCCGGCAGAAGCTGAGCGTGGCCATCTGCAGCGCGCTGCGCGGTCATCACGACGAACTGGCCGTGCTGAGCCTCGATCCGCGCGTCGAGAATCGCATCCTCGCCGAGCTGAGTACCTCGGGAAATCACAGCCTGCTCGGCGTCGATCCGAAGCTTGCCGAACAGTTGCTCAAGGCTCTCGCGCCGCAAGTGGATAAGATGATCCGCCGGGGCCGCAGCCCTGTCTTGCTTTGCGCCGGCCCGCTGCGGCGGATCCTTGTCAGGCTGGCGCGGCGCACGATGCCGCAGCTGAGCGTGATTTCCGTCGATGAGGTCCCCTTGCGCATCAACCTGATATCGTTTGGAGTGATCAGGCTCGAGCAGGCCACGGTCGAATAGGCGGCAAGGAAGGGGACATGGTGCAAGACGATGCCCGCGACCGGCTCGATCGGCTGAGCGATTATCTCGCGGCCGATCCGGCGAACGCGCGACTGGCCGTCGAGTGCGCCGAGGCGGCGCTCGCGGCCGATTTGCCCGGTCGCGCACTCGAAGTGCTCGGAAAGATTGGCGAGGGTGGCGAGTTGGATGAGACGATCGCCAATCTCGCCGGTATCGCTGCTATGCGCGCCGGCGACCAAGTCACCGCTCAGGCGCGCTTCGAGGGCTTGCTGGCGAGGCGCCCCGACGATTCCTCGCTTCGCTTCAATCTCGCCTGGAGCCGGGCGCTCGCGGGCGATTTCGAGAAGGCTCGAGCCACGCTCGATCAGGCGACCATCGCGAGCCTGCCGCAGGCCGCGATGCTCGACTTGCAGGTCGATCATCACCTTGGCGAGTTCGAGGAAGCCAGGGAAAAGCTGCACGACTATCTCGAACGTTATCCGGACTACGCGCCATTGCAGGCAGCCGTTTCGGTGCTGGCTATGGATCTCGAGGATGTCGAGCTGGCACGGGCCTGCGCGAGCAAGGCTCCGGATCATCCAGACGCGATGGCGACCCTCGGCAGTCTCGATCTTGCGGAGAACCGGCTGGAGGCTGCGCGCGAGCGGTTCGAACGGTCGATAGCCATCAAGGAGTCCAACCCGCGCGCGCATATCGGGCTCGGCCTGACCGAGCTGGCGGCCGGCCATGCGGACGGAGCCGTCGAGCACCTCGACCGCGGCGCCGAGCTGTTCGGTGATCACCTGGGCAGCTGGATTGCGGCCGGTTGGGCCTATTATCTGGCCAAGGATCCGCGCGCCGCGCGGGCGCGCTTCGAAACCGCGCTCG
>CBHCZH010000021.1:0-35680 GCA_965977975.1 uncultured bacterium | reverse complement strand
AGGTGGCCGAGTGGTTTAAGGCAGCGGTCTTGAAAACCGCCGTGGGTGCAAGCCCACCGTGGGTTCGAATCCCACCCTGTCCGCCAGATGTGACACCGACTCTTTCCTGCTGGCTCCAACGCCCCGCCGCGGATAAGGCGCGGGCCCGTGACGCCAGGCCGTACTCTCCCCGTCGCCGGAATAGCGCTCGCGCTGGTCACCGGCGCGGTCATGGTCATCGCAGGGACGAGCCCGCTGCTGGTGCTCGCCGCAGTGGTGGTGTGGGTCGCCACGCTGTGGCTGGCCGCTCCGCCTCCGCAGGCGCCCGTTCCCGCGCCACGCGAAGGGGTGCAGCTTACCCCCGAAGGCATGCGCGAGCTGATCGAGCATACCGGCCTGCCGATGCTGATCCTCGACGGCGACCGGATCATCGTCGCCAATGCGGCGGCGCGGGAAGTGCTCGGTGGGCACGTCATCGGGCAGGACGCGCGCGTCGCGTTTCGGCATCCCGAGGCGGTCGAGCTGCTTTCCCGGCATGGCGGCGGCAGTGCCGAGATCCAGGGCCTGACCGGTCCGCGCAGCAGCTGGCAGATGACCTGCCAGCCGTTCGACGAGCGATATTCCCTTGTCGAGCTGATCAACCGCACCGCCGAGATCGACATCAGCCGCGCCCACACCGATTTCGTCGCCAACGCCAGCCACGAGCTGCGCACGCCGCTCGCGTCGATCATCGGCTATGTCGAGACGCTGGTCGACGAAGGCGCGGACATCGAGCCGAAGCAGGCGAGCCGTTTCCACACTACGGTGTTGCGCGAGGCAAAACGGCTGCAAGACCTGGTGACCGACCTCATGTCGCTGTCGCAGGTCGAAGCGGAGAAGCACGACCAACCCACCGAGCGACTGGATCTGACGGCATTGGCGCAGCAAGCCGCGCGCGATGTCGCCGGCGCCGAGCGGCTGGAGCGGTTGCAGCTTCACGCCGCTCCGAAAAAGCTAATCGTTCGCGGCGACCGCAGCCAGCTCGAGCAGTTGGTCCGCAACCTCGTCGACAACGCGCTCAAGTACGGCGCTCCCGACTCGAAAGTCGATGTGGCGGTCGAAGAATCCGGGCCGGCAGCAGTCGTTCTGACCGTGCGCGACCGCGGCGAAGGGATCGACGCGCAGCACATCCCTCATTTGACCCGGCGTTTCTATCGGGTCGACCCGAGTCGCAGCCGCGCGGCTGGCGGCACCGGGCTCGGGTTGGCAATCGTCAAGCACATCGTCGAGCGTCACCGCGGACAGCTCGATATCACCAGCCGCAAAGGTGAAGGCACGACCGTCACCGTCCGGCTTCCTTTGGCCGACTGAGATTTGTGACACCGCTGTGGATAACGTCACACAACGTCACATAGGTGTAACACAACGGTAATAGCGGGCCGGTCAGCCCTTCGACGACGAAAGCAGGCCGATGCGATCACTTCTTGTCACTCTCCTTGCCAGCAGCGCTGTTCTGTCACCCGCGCCAGCTATGGCGCAGCAAATCGACCTCACGACGGTGCAGGAGCAGCTCGCCGCCATGCAGGCGGAGATCGAGCGATTGACCGCGCAAGTGGCCGAGCTCAAGGCGCGCGAGGAAGCCCGGGAAGCGACGCCTGCTCCGGCTCCGGCCGCAGCACCGGCCCCCACGCCTGCTTCCGGCCCCGCAATCGCCTGGAAGGGTGCGCCCGAGATCTCGGGCGAAGGCGGATGGTCGTTCAAGCCGCGAGGACGGCTGCAGATCGACAGCGGTATCGTCGATGCGCCGAGCGGTGCGGGCAACGGTCTGGGTACGGGCACGGAGTTCCGCCGCGCCTATCTCGGGTTCGACGGCACTTTACCCGGGAATTTTGGCTACCGGGTCGAAGTTGACCTCGCCAATTCCTCGGTCGAGCTGACTGATGTCTATCTGACCTACAAAGCCTCGAGAGAAATCACGCTGACCGTTGGGCAGCACAAGCCGTTCTGGGGTCTCGAGGAGATGACGAGCGACTTGTTCACCTCGATGATGGAGCGGGCTGCTTTCAATTCCGGGTTCGGCTTCGAGCGGCGAGTCGGCGCGAGCGGCAGTTACGCCGGCAAGAATGTGATCGTGCAGCTCGGCGTGTTCGCCGACAACGCCGCCGATCTCAACGCGGACCGGAACAACAGCTACAGCCTCGACGGCCGGGTGGTATTCAGCCCCAAGATCGGCGGAGGAACCCTGCACTTGGGCGGGTCGGCCCACTTGCGGGACTTCAACGATGCAACCGACACCGCGCGCTATCGTGCGCGGCCATTCCTGCATACGACGGATGTGCGCCTGGTCGACACCGGCCTATTCTCCGCCAGCGGCGAGCGGAGCTTCGGAGCCGAGCTGGCTTATGTCTCAGGCCCGTTCCACGCCACTATCGAAGGCCATCGGATCACCACGCGCCGCCCAGGCTTGCCCGATCCGACCTTCTGGGGTGGCTACGTCGAAATCGGCATGCTCGTCACGCCCGGGGACAAAACCGCCTACCGGAACGGCGCCTACGATCGCATTCGTCCGGCCAGCCCGGTCTCGGCCGGCGGGATCGGGGCGATCCAGCTCAACGCGCGCTACGATCGCATCGACCTGACCGATGGGACGATTGTTGGTGGCACGCAGCAGGCGGCCGGCCTTTCAGCGATCTGGATCCCGACCGAATATGTTCGCTTCCTCGTCAATTACGGCCACCTTTGGATAGACGATGCGGCGGTTCCCGCTTGGACCGATCCCAATGTTCAGGTCGATACCGTCGGAGTTCGCGCCCAAGTCGACTTCTAGCACCCACCGAATGTCCTCCCGAACCGTCATCAATATGACATCAAACCGCAACACGCTGTGCCTAGCGCCAGCGTCTGACAGGGAAACTACCATGACAACCAAACTGCGATTTTCGCTCGTCGCGCTGTGCGCGGCTTCGCTGGCTGCCTGCGGCGGCAGCGGCACCGGTGGTGAAGGGACGCGCGATTCGGTTCGCGCCGTCGGCTCCTCGACCGTCTATCCGTTCGCCAAGCTGGTGGCCGAGAATTTCTCCCGCTCGAACCCCGATTTCGGCTCGCCGATCATCGAATCGCTCGGAACCGGCGGCGGCGTAGCCGAATTCTGCAAGGGCGTCGGAGCCCAGTATGCCGACATCGCCAACGCGTCGCGCCGGATGAAGGCGAGCGAGTTCGAGGAATGCCAGGCCAACGGCGTGACCGAGATCACCGAGATCCAGGTCGGCATGGACGGCCTCGCCTTCGCCTCGGCACAGGACGGGATCGAGATGAACCTGACCCCCGAGATCATCTACCGCGCGCTCGCCGCGCGGCCTTATGGCGAGGAACAGACCGCAAAGACCTGGCGCGACGTCGATCCCTCGCTGCCCGACAAGCCGATCCTGGTCTACGGTCCCCCGACGACTTCGGGCACGCGCGATTCCTTCAAAGAACTGGTGCTGATCCCCGGCTGCGAGACCAATGCCGAGATGAAGGCCCTCAAGGACACCGATGAGGAGCAGCATGAGCAACTCTGCACCGTGCTGCGCGACGACGGCGCCTATGTCGACCAGACCGAGCAGGACAACCTGATCGTGCAGAAGATTACCGGCAACCCCGACGCGGTCGGCGTGTTCGGCTACTCCTATCTTGAGGAAAATCTCGACAAGGTGCAGGGCCTCAGCATGAACGGCGTCGAGCCCAACTACGAGAACATCTCGAGCGGCCAGTATCCCGGCGCGCGACCGCTGTTCATCTACGTCAAAAACGCGCACCTCGACGCGATCCGCGGCCTGCGTGAGTTCGTGGCCGAGTGGGCCAAGTCGTGGGGCAAAGACGGACCGCTGACCGCGAAAGGCCTGGTCGCCAATCCGGACGACGTGGCCTCGCGCAGCCAGGCTGCGGCTACCGGGTTCACCGCGCTGACCGCTGCCGAACTCAAGTAGGACGCACATCGCTCGATGTCGCCGGCCCTCCTGCTTCTCCTGGCCCTGGGCCTCGGACTTGTTGGGTGGCTGGCGGCACGGGCGCGCGCGTGGAGCTTCCGGCGAGCGCAGCCCGATGCTCGCCTCGCCGCCCTTCCCACGTATCATGCGTGGTATGTCGCGCTGTGGGTCGTGGTCCCGGCGGCGATCTTCGCGATCGTCTGGAACGTCGTCTCGCCGCAACTGATCGCGCAGTCGGTCTTGGCCGATCCGGCCGCGGCCGGTCTGCCGCCATTCGGGATGCAGCGCGAAACGATGCTGGCCGAAGCGCGCGCCGTAGCGGCCGGCGATGCACCGGCCGTGTTCAATCCCGGCGCGGCGGGCCTGGTGGAGCCGTTCCGCTCCGCGATTGGCCGCTTCAATGCGATCGGCCTGGCGGTCACGCTGTTGATCGCGTTCGCGGCCGGCGCTTACGCTTTCCTCCGACTTAAGCCCGACTTCGCCGCGCGCACCAAGGTCGAGCGCGGCGTGATGATGGGGTTGCTCCTCGCCTCGCTGGTGGCGATCCTTACTACGCTCGGCATCTTCGTCAGTCTGGTGTTCGAGACGATCCGCTTCTTCGGCATGGTTTCCCCGGTGGACTTCCTGTTCGGGACGCACTGGGGCCCGGACCCGATGAGCAGCGCCGAGAGCCCCGATCCCGACCGCTATGGCGCGCTGCCGCTGTTTTGGGGAACGATCTACATCGGGGCGATCATCGCCATGATCGTCGCCATCCCGCTCGGGCTGATGAGCGCGATCTACCTGACCCAATACGCCAGGCCGCAGTGGCGTAAATGGCTCAAGCCTTCGCTGGAGATTCTCGCCGGCGTGCCGACAGTCGTCTACGGCTATTTCGCCGCGCTGACCGTGGCTCCGGTGGTGCGCGATCTCGCGCAAGGCATGGGTGTCGCCAACGCCTCCAGCGAAAGTGCGCTTGCCGCCGGGCTCGTCATGGGGGTGATGATCATCCCGTTCGTTTCGTCGATGGCCGACGATTCGATCGCCGCCGTGCCGCAGGCGATGCGCGACGGTAGCCTGGCGATGGGCGCGACCACCAATGAAACCATCCGCCGCGTGCTGGTGCCCGCCGCCCTGCCCGGCATCGTCGCCGGAGTGATGCTGGCGATCAGTCGCGCGATCGGCGAGACGATGATCGTGGTCATGGCTGCGGGCGCGGCTGCCAACCTCACCGCCAACCCGCTCGAGGCGATGACCACGGTGACCTTCCAGATCGTAGCCATGCTGACCGGCGAAGGCAGCTTCGACCATCCCGCGACGCTCTCCGCTTTCGCGCTCGGGTTCGTCCTGTTTCTCGTGACGCTGGCGCTCAACTTCGTCGCGCTGCGCGTCGTCAAGCGGTTCCGCGAAGCTTATGAGTGAGCTGATCTCCCCCACGCGCACCGCGACCTTCGAGGCGCGGCTGAAGAAGCGTTATGCCGCCGAGCGGCGCTTCAAGGCGGCCGGGCTCGGCGCGATCCTGTTCTCGGTCGCGGTGCTGGTGTTCCTGCTGGTGACGATGACGATCAACGGCATCGGTGGCTTCCAGCGGGTCACGGTGAAAGTGCCGGTCGATTTCGCCCAGGTCGGCCTGACCGTGCCGGCCGGCATCGATGACCACGGGGCCATCGTCCGCTCGCTCGAGAACCAAGGCCTGCCCGACCTCGTCGAGTTCGCCGCCCAGCAGGAGCTCGGCGAGCAAGCCACGGAGGAACTCAACGCCGACGCCTGGCGCATCGTCGCCGAGCGGCTCGCCGAAGATCCCGAACTGTTGCGCGGCCATGCCACCTTCGCCTTGCCGGTCAGCGACGACCTCGCGGCGGCTTACGGCGGCAACGGCCAGTCGAGCCTCGCTCCGCTCGCCGAATCCCTCGCCGAGCAGGGCAAGCTGTCGAAGGACTTCGACCCCGGCTTCCTCGCCCGTTCGGACGCAACCGACCCGCAGCAAGTCGGCATCTGGGGAGCGCTCAAGGGCTCGATGCTGACGATGCTGGTCACGCTTTCGCTCGCCTTCCCGATCGGCGTGCTGGCAGCACTTTACCTTGAGGAATATGCGCCGCGGAACCGCTGGACCGAGTTGATCGAGGTTTCGATCAACAATCTTGCCGCGGTGCCGTCGATCATCTTCGGGCTGCTCGGCCTGGCGGTCTTCCTGGCGTTGTTCCCGAACATGCGCTCGGCCCCGCTGATCGGCGGCATGACCCTGGCGCTGATGACCATGCCGGTTATCGTCATCGCCGGGCGAAACGCGATCAAGGCGGTGCCACCCTCCATCCGTGACGGCGCGATGGCGCTCGGCGCCTCGCCGGTACAGGTCGTGTTTCACCACGTGCTGCCGCTGGCGCTGCCTGGCATCCTCACGGGCACGATCATCGGTATGGCGCGCGCCCTCGGCGAGACCGCGCCGTTGCTGATGATAGGGATGCGCGCCTTCGTCGCCACCCCGCCCGACGGCTTCACCGACCCGGCGACCGTGCTACCGGTACAGATCTTTCTGTGGTCCGACGAGATCGACCGCGGCTTCGTCGAGCGCACCAGTGCGGCGATCATCGTGTTGCTGCTGTTCCTGCTGGTGATGAACGGCGTTGCCATCTACCTGCGCAACCGCTTCGAGAAAAAATGGTGACCAACGCTACCGATCATAATCAGCCGAAGATGCGCACCCGCGATGTCTCCGTGTTCTACGGCGACAAGAAGGCGGTGGACGCGGTTTCCATCGACATCCCGCGCGAGTTCGTGACGGCCTTCATCGGCCCGTCGGGCTGCGGCAAGTCGACCTTTCTGCGCGTGCTCAACCGGATGAATGACACCATCCCGAGCGCGCGCGTCGAAGGGTGCATCGAGCTCGATGGGGAGGACATCTATCGCTCCAAGATGGATGTCGTGCAGCTACGCGCTCGCGTGGGCATGGTGTTCCAGAAGCCAAACCCGTTTCCCAAGTCGATCTACGAGAACATCGCTTACGGGCCTCGTATCCACGGCCTGGCCGAAGGCAAGGACGAGCTCGACACCATCGTCGAGAAGTCGCTGCGTCGCGCGGGCCTGTGGGACGAGGTCAAGGACAGGCTTGCCGATTCGGGCACCGCGCTGTCCGGCGGCCAGCAGCAGCGCCTTTGCATTGCCCGCGCGATCGCAGTGCAGCCCGAGGTCATCCTGATGGACGAGCCGTGCTCAGCGCTCGACCCGATCGCCACTGCGCGGATCGAGGAGCTGATCGACGAGTTGCGCGGCCGCTATGCAATCGTCATCGTCACTCACTCGATGCAGCAGGCCGCGCGCGTTTCGCAGCGCACCGCGTTCTTCCATCTCGGAAAGATGGTCGAATACGGCCATACCTCCGATATCTTCACCAATCCGCGGGAAGTCCGGACCAAGGACTACATCACCGGGAGGTACGGCTGATGCAGGAACATACCGTCAAGGCGTTCGACGAAGACATCACTCGCTTGCGCGGGCTGATCGCTGAAATGGGCGGCATCGCCGAAGTCGCGATCGCCGAGGCGATGCAGGCTCTGGTTTCCGGCGACGAGGAGCTCGCCAGCTCGGTAGTCGAACGCGACAAGAAGCTCGACAGCCTCGAGACCGAAGTGGACGCCCTCGCCATCCGCATCATCGCGCTGCGCGCGCCGATGGCCGACGATTTGCGTGAGATTATCGCCGCACTCAAGATCGGCGGCGTGGTCGAACGGATCGGCGACTATGCCAAGAACATCGCCAAGCGGGTCGGCAAGATCGAGGGGCGCAAGCGGTTCGAGCCGCTGACGCTGATCCCGGCGATGTCCGAAGTCGCGGCCGAGATGGTCCACGACGTGCTGACCGCCTTCGCGGCGCGCGATCCCGTGCTGGCGCGCGATGTGATCGAGCGCGATGCCAAGGTCGACGCATTCTACGACAGCATCTTCCGTAACCTCGTCAGCTACATGGTCGAGAACCCCGCGACGATCAGCAGTGCGGCGCAACTGCTGTTCGTCGCGCGCAATATCGAACGGATCGGCGACCACGCGACCAACGTCGCCGAGATGGTGCATTTCGCGGCGCTCGGCACCCTGCCGCCCGATCGGTGAGGCGGCTGTCACAGTCGCGTAACATACGACTGGTCTAGGAGGAGTCATGTCGGCTCCCAAGCTTCTTCTCGTCGAGGACGACCTCGCGCTCGCCGAACTGCTCGAATACCGCTTCGAGAGCGAAGGTTACGAAGTGCGCGTAACCGGGGACGGCGACGAGGCGCTGGTATTCGCTGCCGAGGAGGCGCCCGACCTCGTCATCCACGACTGGATGATCGAAGGCACCAGCGGCATCGAGGTCTGCCGCCGCCTTCGCCGGGACAAGGCGACCGCGCACGTGCCAATCATTATGCTGACCGCGCGCGAGGCCGAAGACGACCGCGTGCGCGGTCTCGATACCGGCGCCGACGATTACGTGACCAAACCGTTCAGCCCGCGCGAGCTGCTTGCCCGTGTCGCCGCGGTGCTGCGCCGCATGCGCCCGGCCTTGGCCGGCGAAGCGCTCGAGGTCGGCGATTTGCGGCTCGACCCGGTCGCGCACCGCGTCGAGCGCAAGGGCCAACCGATCAGGCTCGGCCCGACCGAGTATCGCCTGCTGCGCTTCTTCATGGAGCACCCGCGGCGCGTGTTCTCGCGCGGCCAGCTGCTCGACGCTGTGTGGGGCAACGACAGCGACATCGGTGAGCGGACCGTCGATGTCCATATCCGCCGTCTGCGCCAGGCGATCGCCCTCCCCCAGGTCGCCGATCCGATCCGTACCGTGCGCTCAGCCGGCTACGCGCTCGAGCCGCCGGGGCAGCGCGTTTAGCCCCTTCGATTGCCCGCTCCCGGCACTCGATTCGCCGCAGACCCCTCATTGATTGCTTGACCTGACGTTCCGCGAGTCTATCGGCATCGCGATATGGTATATCATTATCGAATCGCTCTCGCGATCACTTCGTCGCTGTGCACGCTTGCGCTCACCGCTCCCGTCCACGCCCAGGATATTCCCGTGGAAGCGGACAGGCCTCGCCCCGACGACGACGACTTCCATGAGAACGTGATCATCGTCACCGCCGGCGGCCTAGAGCGCCTCGATATGCTCGCCGGCACCTCAGTAGTTGAAGGCGAGGATCTGCAGCGCAACCTCGACGGGCAGCTCGGCGAGGTGCTGACCCGCGTGCCGGGCGTGTCGGCGACCAGCTTCTCGCCCGGCGCCTCACGCCCGGTGCTGCGCGGGTTCCAGGGCGACCGGGTGCGCGTGCTGGTGGACGGGATTGGCTCGATCGATGCCTCTAACGTCTCGGCCGACCATGCGGTGACGATCGACCCACTCACCGCGGATCGCATCGAGGTGCTGCGCGGTCCGGCGGTATTGCTCTATGGCAGCTCGGCGATCGGCGGCGCGGTCAACATAATCGACAAGCGGATACCGCAGCGCGTTCCGGAAGAGGCGTTCCACCTCGATGCCCTTGGCGCGCTCGACACCGCCTACGACCTGCGCGAGAGCGGCGTTTCGCTCGACGTCCCGCTCGCGGGTGGGCTGGTGGCGCATGTCGACGGCAGTTACCGCACGACCAACGACGTCGAGATCCCCGGCTTCGTGCTGGCCGAGCCGCTCCGGCAGGAGATCCTTGAGGACGCAGCCGAAGAGCTCGAGGAAGGACACGACGAAGAGGCCGAAGAGCTGCTCGAGACGGCCGGCCTGCGCGGCGTGCTGCCCAACAGCGCGACCGAGACCTTTTCGCTCGGCGGCGGGCTCGCCTGGTTCGGCAACGGGATCAGCCTGGGCGCTTCGGCCGGCTACTACGACACCGTCTACGGCGTTCCCACGCGTCCCGGCGTGCATCACGCTCACGAGGAAGGCGAAGAGGGGGAAGAGCCGGCCGAGGAGGAGCACGGCGAAGAGAACGTCTCGATCGATCTCGAGCAGTTTCGCGCCGACTTTCGCGGAGCGGTCAAGCTCGGCGGGTTCTTCGAGGAGTTGACCACGCGCTGGGGCTATTCGGACTACACCCACATCGAGTTCGAAGGCGACGAAGTCGGCACCACGTTCCTGGTCGAGGGCATCGAAGGCCGGGTCGAGCTGATCCAGCGCGAGCGCGGCGGCTGGCGCGGCTCAATCGGCGGGCAGTACCTGTTCCGCGACTTCGCGGCGGTCGGTGCCGAAGCGTTCGTCCCGCCGAACCGGACCAGCAACGTCGCGGTGTTCACGCTGCAGGAGATCGAATTCGCGCCCTTCGAGGTCGAGCTCGGCGGCCGCTATGAGCACAGCGCGGTCGAAGCCCCGGTGCTGGGCGTGAGCCGGGAATTCTCGACCGTGTCGGGCGCGCTCGGCTTTGCCTACAGCCCAATGGAAGGCGTCCGGATCGGGATGAACGGTTCGCGTGCGGCGCGTGCGCCGTCGGCCGAGGAGCTGTTCGCCAACGGGCCACACATCGCCACTCAGCAGTTCGAGATCGGCAACGCCGCGCTCCGCCAGGAAACCGCGTTCGGTCTCGAAGGCTATGCGCGGGCCAATTTCGGCGGGGCAGATGTGGGTCTCGCGGTCTACCGCACTTGGTTCGACGATTTCGTCTACCTCCAGGCGACGGGCGCGGAGGAGGACGGGCTGCCGGTCTATCGCCAGCTCCAGCAGGGCGCCGACTATTTCGGTATCGAGGCCGAGGCGACCTTCCCGCTGTTCCGCGCGATGGGCTTCCGGCTGGTCGGCGACGTGCAGGGCGATTACGTCCGCGCCACGCTCGACGACGGAACGCCGGTACCGCGTACTCCGCCGCTGAGCCTGCTCGGCGCGCTGGAGCTGCAGTCCGACCCGCTCGACTTGCGCGCCGAAGTGCACTGGTTCGACGCCCAGGACCGCATCGCTCCGTTCGAAACCCAGACCGGGGACTTTGCGCACGTCAACCTTTCAGCGGCATGGAAGCCGTTGCGCGGCAACGAGAATCTCACGTTGATGCTGCAAGCCAACAACCTGTTCGACGGCGAAGGGCGGCGCCACGCGAGCTTTACCAAGGACTTCGTGCCCTTGGCCGGGCGCAACGTGAAGGTGAGCGTGCGGCTGAGCGTTTGACGGCTCAGGTCAGCGAGTCTTCCTCCTCGGGGATCAGCTCGGCCTTCTGCGGCGCGCGCTTCTCCTTGCGGCGAGCCGCCCGCTGGCGCGCCGGCTCTTCCTCGTCGGGCTTGAGGCTCGGGTTGGTGCTGTCGTCGAACAGCACGTCCTCGCCTTCGTCTTTGATCTCGTATTCCATGCTGCCGAAACGCCGTACGGCGGCCTCGGTTCCGGGATGAAAAGCACGTTATATTAAGAGGTTAGTTCTCTTCATATGTGAAGGGCGCGGCCGTAGGCGGCGAGCACGCTCTCGTGCATCATCTCGGAGAGGGTCGGGTGCGGGAACACCGTCTGCATCAGCTCGGCTTCGGTGGTCTCGAGCACCTTGCCGACCGTGTAGCCCTGGATCAGCTCGGTCACCTCAGCGCCGATCATGTGCGCGCCCAGCAACTCGCCGGTCTTGGCGTCGAACACAGTCTTGATGAAGCCTTCCGGCTCGCCAAGCGCGATCGCCTTGCCGTTGCCGATGAACGGGAAGGTGCCGGCCTTGACCGTATAGCCGGCTTCCTTCGCCTTGGCCTCGGTCAGCCCGACGCTGGCGATCTGCGGGTGGCAGTACGTGCAGCCCGGAATCGCGTTGCGGTCGAGCGGATGCGGATGAACTTCCTTGTTGCCGAGTTCCTTGGCGATCGCTTCGGCCGCCGTGACGCCCTCGTGGCTCGCCTTGTGCGCCAGCCAGGGGCCGGGCGTGCAGTCGCCGATCGCCCACAGGCCCTTGGACTTGGTGCGGCCGTAAGGGTCGATCTGGATGAAGCCGCGGTCCAGCTCGACCAGCTTGTCGAGCCCCAGGTTCTCGGTGTTGGGCTGGATCCCGATCGCGACGATGACGTGGCTGTATTCGCCGCTCTCGACCTTGCCGTCCTTGCCTTTGATCTTCGCCGAAACACCGTTCGCACCGACCTTCAGTTCCTCGAGCGCGGCTCCGGTCCTGATCGTCATCCCCTGCTTGGTCAGCGACTTCTCGAGGAAGGCGGAAACGTCGGCATCCTCGACCGGCACGATCCGGTCGAGCATCTCGACCACCGTCACTTCGGCTCCCATGTCGTTGTAGAAGCTCGCGAACTCGATCCCGATCGCGCCCGAGCCGATCACCAGAAGCTTGCTCGGCATCTCGGGCGGCGTCATCGCGTGGCGATAAGTCCACACCCGCTTGCCGTCGGCCGGCGCGAACGGCAGGTCGCGCGCCCGCGCTCCAACGGCGACGATGATGTGCTTCGCAGTGAGCTTCTCCTCGCCCTTTTCGCCCTTGACCGTCAGCGAGGTCGGCCCGGTCAGCGTCCCCTCGCCCATATGCACGGCGATCTTGTTCTTCTTCATCAGGTGCGTGACGCCCTGATTGAGTTGCTTGGCAACGCCGCGCGAACGCTTCACCACCGCTTCAAGATCGGCCTCTATCCCTTTGGCAACGAGGCCATAATCCTTGGCGTGCTGCATGTAGTGAAAGATCTCGGCCGAGCGCAGCAGCGCCTTGGTCGGGATGCACCCCCAGTTGAGGCAGATCCCGCCGAGCAGCTCGCGCTCGACGATCGCCGTCTTCAGCCCGAGCTGCGCCGCGCGTATCGCCGCCACGTAGCCGCCGGGGCCCGATCCGAGGACTATGACGTCGTAATTTTCAGCCATTGAACAGACTTTCGAATCTCATTGTGAAGATCGTGGCGAACGGAATGGCTAGCCACACGGCGCCGATCAGCAGGCGCAGTGGTGACCCGCTTCGGCGAAGTGTCAGCCCTAGCGGTATGGCGATTACACTCCAGGCCGGTACGAGCCATATCACCCAGCCCAGGTCGTTTTCTTCGTCAGTCAGACCGATTTGCACCGCTAGCACTGCGAATGCGAGGATGGCACCCAGGCCCAAGGCGAACAGCAGAAATCCCAAGGCCGAATGACCCGAGCCCATGTATTCTTCCAGGGTCTCGCGTTCCACGCTCACCCCTCCACCGCCCTTGGCCGCCCTTCATCATCGATCGCGACGAAGGTGAACTTCGCCTCGGTGACCTTGATCGATTCCTCCTGGTGCCGCGCGCGGCGCCAGGCTTCGACGGCGATGGTCATGCTGGTGCGGCCGACGCGCTCGATCTCGGCGTAGACCGAAACCTCGTCGCCGACCTTGACCGGCTGGTGGAACACCATCCCGTCCATCGCCACCGTCACCGCCCGCCCCTTCGACCGGCGCGCGGCGGTGAGGCCGGCGGCGTTGTCCATCAGGCTGAGCAGCCAGCCGCCGAAAATGTCACCGTAAGCGTTGGCGTCGGCCGGCATGGCGACGACGCGGATCGCGGGATCGCGGCGTTCGGTCATGCGGCGGTCCTGACACAGAACGCGATATTTCCGCCTGTGACCTTAGCCCCAACACGGCGGAAACTGCGGCTTTGCGAAATAACCGCTGTGACCTTCCGCGACGGACTTGGCAGCGGCCTTTTCAGTGGCTGAAATCCGAGTCTGCTCATCGGGCTGGCACTGGCACAGCGGAGGGCATGTAGGAAAGTTGTTTGTGCCGTCTCCTATGCCAACGCCAACGGCATGCGTCCGTTCTATCTTTCTTCGTCACCCTGAACTTGTTTCAGGGCCCATCGTGACGGTGAGTTCGCAGCAAGCAGTTGAAGCGCCTTTGGTCGAGGCGGCCCTCAACCGATGGCTCCGCACGACCGGAGAAATGAGCCCTGAAACAAGTCCAGGGTGGCGGGGGACGGCGGCGGCTTTAGCCCGCGACGACCTCGACATAGCGCGAATGAACCCAGCCCCAGCGACACGGACCGTCGTATGGACGCGCCCGCTCCGCCGGCGTTCCAACGCCGCAATCTCCGGGCTTCTCGCTCGGGTCGCGGCTGTAGACCACGCCGAGCCACTCGCCCGCTTCGTCGCACAGCCAGATCCAGCGGCCAGGTCCGAGCCGGTCTTTCGCGCGTGCGGCCGCGCTCGGCTCGGCGCGAACGGTCAGGTAGTTGTCGCCGCGCGGATTGAGGCCGGTAACCTGACCGACGCTGAGACAAGCATCGAGGTCGTCGCCCGCGAGGCCGATCCGCGGTACGCGCTCGGGCTCTTCTGCGGAAGCGGCGGCGCCAAGGCTCAATAGCAGAGCCGCAGCGAGGACACGGGTACGGTCGGGCAAATCGATTGACACAAGTTGTCGGCGGAATACCAGCACGTCGATGACCAATGAAACCCTCGGCTTGTGGATTTTCGGTGGCGCCATGGCGGTGTGCATTGTGGTGGCCCTGATCCTCACACACGTTTACCCGATACCGTGGTTTCGCGAGCGGCTGCTGTCCGACGACCGATGGGTCCGGGTCAGCGGCATGCTGCCCATTGCCTTCGCGGTCTATCTGCTCGCCGGCCTGCTCTTTTCGTCATTTCGTCATTGAACCGGCGTCGTCAGACGGCGCTTGGCACAATCTCGCGCGCCATAGGGGTTGGTATCGGGCCGGCATTGCGGCGACGCGAATGAGGGAGTGTGCCTACGCTCATCCGGCCAGCGCGCCTGTTTTTTTCAGTACCCAGGCAATGATCGGTACGCCGGGAGTGCTGAAGAACATTGCAAAGATCATCGGCCAGCCGATGCGCTCTCCCCATGTGCTGCCCATCGCGATGCCGAGGAGGAGTAGAACAGCCCATAGGATCCCGAAGGCAGCGCCGGTCTGCAGCCAGTTGGCCCGAACCAGTACCTTGGCCAGCAACAAAGGAACGATGAAATAGGCCAGCAAGACCGGGATATATTCAGCCGCGGGCAAGTCGCTTTTCATCCTATGTCACCGATCATTTGCGCTCGATCTGCCGAGCCGGCCCGCCAGGCTTCATCCGCGGGTCGCCATGACGCACCATGCCGCCACGCTGGCGGCGCATGTCGCCTTCACCTGTTCCGCCAGCGACTGCATCGTGCCGCCATCCCCATTGGGATAGCGGTTCATCGCAACCCACATATAGGCCAGGCATGCAGCCACCACGGCCCAAAGCAGGATGTCCGCGGCCGGAATGTAGCGTTTTACGGCCGTCATTGCGCCAGCGGAAAGCAAAGTCAGGACGAGGGCGGGAATGGCCGCGAAGATCAGGAACGTCGCATAGACGATCGGTGATCCGATCAGAACGGTCGCGAGGTCTTTCATCGACGGGGGCTTGGTCAGGAAAAGATGGATCAGCCCAACAACGATCGTGACCGCAGGGGCGATGACCACCGCCAGCAGCACCGGCTTGGCAAAGCCCCACAGGCTCAAGCCACCAGCCCCAGCGGCTTCTCGCACAGCTCCTTGAACGCCTTCATCAGCGCGGCGCCGTCAGCGCCGTCGATGGCGCGGTGGTCGAAGCTGCCGGTCGCGCTCATCACGGTGGCAATCTGCAGGCTGTCGTCGACCACGTAGGGCCGCTTCTCGCCGGCGCCGATGGCCATGATCATGGCTTGCGGCGGGTTGATGATCGCTTCGAACTGCTTGATCCCGTACATGCCCATGTTGCTCAAGGACGCGGTGCCGCCCTGGTACTCGTGCGGTTGCAGCTTGCCGTCGCGGGCGCGCTCGGCGAGGTCCTTCATCTCGGTGCTGATCGCGCTCAGCGCCTTATTGCCGGCGTCGGCGATGATCGGGGTGATCAGGCCGCCCGGGATCGAGACCGCCACGGAGATGTCGGCGCGGCTGAACTTGAGCAGGCTTTCGCCGGTGAACTGGACGTTGCAGGCCGGCACCTGGAGCAGGGCCTGAGCGAGCGCCTTGATCAGCAGGTCGTTGACCGACAGCTTCACGCCGCGCGCCTCAAGCGCCGAGTTGAGCTCGCCGCGCAGCTTGAGCAGCGCATCGAGCCGGATGTCGACGGTCAGGTAGATGTGCGGGACCTGCTGCTTGGATTCGCTCAGGCGGCGCGCGATGGTTTTGCGCATGTTGCTGAGCTTTTCCTCGACATGCGGGATCTCGCCCGGCTGAGCGGCTGCGGTAGCAACCGCGGCCTTTGCGGGCGCGGCGCCGGGTTGGGCGCTCTCGACGTCGGCCTTGACGATGCGGCCGTTGGGGCCGCTGCCCTTGACGCTAGCGAGGTCGATGCCCTTGTCGGCCGCAATGCGCTTGGCGAGCGGGGAAGCGATCACGCGGTCGCCAGCACTTTTGGCAATTGCACCCACCTCCGCTCGTCCTGAGCTTGTCGAAGGACGCCCTGGCGCGGGCGTTGGCGTGCGTGCTTCGACAGGCTCAGCATGAGCGGGTGTGGGGGAAGGCGCGAGTGCCGGAGCAGCTGTTTCTTCCTTTGCCCCGCCCGCCCCCTTCGCAGCCGCCAGGTCCTCACCTTCCTCGGCGAGCGTGGCGATCACGGTGCCGACCTTCACGCCTTCCGTGCCTTCGGCCACCGCGATCTCGGCGATCGTGCCTTCGTCGACGGCCTCGAACTCCATGGTTGCCTTATCGGTCTCGATCTCGGCCATGATGTCGCCCGAGCTGACCTTGTCGCCGACCTTGACCAGCCATTTGGCGAGAGTGCCTTCCTCCATGGTCGGTGAAAGGGCGGGCATCTTGATGGCGATCGGCATGGCGGGTCGCGTTGTCCTTCCGGAGGAATGAGGCGCGCCCGTCTAAAACCGATTTGCGGGGCGGGAGCAAGGTTCTTGCGCGGGCCTTGCGCGAACTTGGCTTTCGGCGGATACCCGCGCGCCAGGGGAGAAGAGCGATGAGGGTATACCTCGTCATCATCGACGAGAGCCAGGAAGCGCACGGCGCGCTGCGGTTCGCCGCGCGGCGCGCGGTCGACACCGGCGGCGCGGTGCATCTGCTGGCGCTGGTGCCGAAGCAGGATTTCAGCGCGTTCGGCGCGGTTCAGGCGACGATCGAGGAAGAAGCTCGCGACCGTGCCGAAGTGCTCGCCAACAGCGCCGCGGGCGAGCTGATGAGCGAAAGCGGCATGATGCCGCAGATCGCGGTCAAAGTCGGCGACGGCAAGACGGTGATCGACGAGTATCTCGGCGAGCACCCCGAAGTCGCCGCGCTGGTGCTCGGCGCGGCGGCGGAGGGCAATCCCGGGCCGCTGGTGACGCATTTCTCGGCGCGAGCCGGGTCGCTGCCCTGCCCGTTGTTCATCGTGCCCGGCGGGCTCGACGAAGAAGCGATCGACAGGATTAGTTAGTTCCTCCCCCACCGGGGGAGGGGGACCACCCGCAGGGTGGTGGAGGGGCACGTGCCGCAAACCTTACGCTTGCGGCACGTGCCCCTCCACCATGCTTCGCATGGTCCCCCTCCCCGTTCCGGGGAGGAACTACTTTCGCCTGCCTCGCCCCTGATGCCGGATGTTCGCCGGCCGGCCGCGCTGGCCCTGGGGATGCTTCGAACGGCCTTTCTTCTTCGGTTCCAGGCGTTTGCCACGCGGCTCGATCGGCTTGCCGCCGTCGGCATCGATCACCTCGAACTTGAGCGCGCCGGTCAGCGGGTTGGCCTCGCCCAGGCGCAGCTCCAGGGTATCACCGACCGCGTAGCGCGTGCCGGTATCCTCCCCGACGAGCGCGCGAGCGGCTTCCTCGTAGCGGAAGTACTCGCGGCCCAAGGCCGAGACCGGCACCAGCCCATCGCCGCCGAGGCCGACGATGGTGGCGAAGAAGCCGAAGCTCTGCACGCCGGTGATGCGCGTCCGGAACGTCTCGCCGACGCGGCCCGAGAGCCAGGCGGCGACGTAGCGGTCGATCGTGTCGCGCTCGGCCTCCATGGCGCGGCGTTCGGTCTGGCTGATCGCTTCCGTGACCTTGGACAAGTCCTCGCGGTCCAGATCGGAGAGGCCGCTGCCGGGTGGCAGGCCGCCTTTGGGCTTAGGTTGCTCGAGGTGGAACGAGTCGACCAACGCGCGATGGACGAGCAAATCCGCATAACGGCGGATCGGCGAGGTGAAGTGCGCGTAGCTGCCTAGCGAGAGGCCGAAGTGGCCCATGTTCTGCGGGCCGTAGTAGGCTTGGGTCTGGCTGCGCAGCACCGCCTCCATGACCAGCGCCTTCTCGCCTTCGTCGGCGATATCCTTGATCATGCGGTTGAACAGGCTCGGCGTGATGACCTGGCCCAGGGCCAGCTTTCTGCCGATCGAATCGAAGTAATCGCGCAGGGCGATCAGCTTCTCGCGCGTCGGCGGTTCGTGGACACGGTAGACCACGGGGCTCGCCTTGCTTTCGAGCGCCTTGGCGGCAGCAACGTTGGCGGCGATCATGAAATCTTCGACCACGCGATGCGCGTCGAGCCGCTCGCGAATCGCGATCTCGGCGATGCGGCCCTTCTCGTCGAGCATGACGCGGCGCTCGGGCAGCTCTAGCTCGAGTGGATCGCGCGCCTCGCGGGCGGCGTAGAGCGCGCGCCAAGTGGCCCAGAGGTTCTGCAGGTTTTCGCCGGCGTCACCTGAGTCGATGCGGGCCTGCGCGTCTTCGTACGCGATCACTTCGCCGATCCGGACGAGAGCGCGAGTGAACCGCCAGTCCTTGACTCGGCCGTGGCTGTCGATGCGCAAGTGGCAGGCCATCGCCGCGCGGTCGGCGCCTTCCTTGAGCGAGCAGACGTCGGCGCTGAGCACTTCGGGCAGCATCGGCACCACGCGGTCGGGAAAATAGACCGAGTTGCCGCGCTTGCGTGCCTCGCGGTCGACCTGGCCGCCCGGGCGGACGTAGAAGCTGACGTCGGCGATGGCGACAACGGCGCGGAAGCCGCCCTCCCCGTCGGGCTCGGCCCAGATCGCGTCGTCGTGGTCGCGCGCGTCGGCGGGGTCGATCGCGACGATCGGAAGCTCGCGCAGGTCCTCGCGGTGCTCCGCGCTGAGCGGCAGGCGCGCGGCGGCCTCGGCTTCGGCGAGCGCTTCCTCGCGGAACACGTGCGGAATGCCGTATTTGTGGATCGCGATCAGGCTGAAGGCCTTGGGCGCGAGCGGATCGCCGAGCACTTCGATCACCTTGACGCCCGAGCGCGGCGTGCGGCCCGGCTCGGCGAGCACCAGCTGGCCCGGCTCGGCGCCGCCGAGATCGGCGATCGGCGACGAATTGCGGACCCGCTTGTCGGTCGGCGCGAGCCAGGGCTTGCCCGAGCCGTCGAGCTCGACCACCCCGAGCAGCCCCTCGCCGCGTGCGGGCAGCTTCTTCATCGGGTGGGCGGTCCAGCCCGAGCCGGTCTCCTCCGTCCGTGCCAACACCCGATCGCCGGGCTTGAGCGCGGCGTGGCGTTTGCTTTCGACGAGCCGCAACCGCGGCGGCGGGGCGCCGTCGTCGGGCTGCCACGCGTCGGGAATGGCGATCGCCTCCCCTTCATCGACATCGACGACGCGCAGCACGGTCACCTTCGGTACGCCGCCCATGCGATGAAACGCGGTCTTCTTGCCGTCGATCAGCCCCTCGTCGGCCATGTCGCGCAGCAGGCGTTTCAAGGCGATCCGTTCCTCGCCCTTCAGCCCGAACGCCTTGGCGATCTCGCGCTTGCCGGCGGGCTTCTCCGACGACTGGATGAACTCGATGACCTGCTCCTTGCTCGGCAGGCCGGGTAACTTGCGGTTGCGCGGCATGGCGCGGCTATGGCTGGTTCCGGGCATGCCTGCAACAAACGCACGGGACGCGAAGGTGGTGCCGAGGGCCGTTCTTCCCCCTTTCCGTCATCCCGAACTTGTTTCGGGACCTATTTCTCCGCACGCCCGGAGCTGCCCGTGCCAGCGCAGCGCTGCCGCATTCCGTTCAGCCGCAGCGTTGCGCCCGCCGGCCCGATCCGGATACGGCTGCCCGATGGGTCCCGAAACAAGTTCGGGATGACGAAGATCGGTGCGGGAAAGCCACGCGCCTGACGTTCGGGTTGCGGACGGTGGAACATTGGCAGAGCCAGTTTCTCTCGATACTACAGCGCCATTCATGCTCGAGACGGAAGACTCACCCGAAATGCGCAATTCCCTTGCCTCCGCCCTCCTGGCGGCGACCGCGCTCGCTGCGCCCGCGCGCGCCGAAGTGCTCGATCAGATGGGCCCAATCCTCGCCACTGCGCCAGACGCGGCCACGCTCAACGCCAAGTGCGACGCGCTGGTCGCGACGATCGAACAGCGCAAGTCCGCACTCGAAGGCGAGACCGGTCCTGCCACGCTCGACGGCACGCTAACCCGATACGACGAGCTCACCGCACTTCTCGGCGCGGGTTCGGGCGAGTTCACGCTCTACCAGCAAGTCATGGCGGACCAGGAGCGCCGCGATGCCGGTGCCGACTGCCAGGTTCGGCTGGCGACGATCGCCAGCGAGATCAGCCTGTCGCGGCCGATCTACGACCGACTGAAGGCGATCGACTTGACCGGAGCTGACGACGCGACCGAGTGGTACTTGTCACGCACCCTCGCCGGGTTCGAACGCTCCGGCGTAGCGCTCGACGAGGCGCAGCGGGCGCGCGTGCAGCAACTCAACGAGCAGCTCGCCGAGCTGGGCACCGAGTTCGAGAACAATATCGCCAACGGCCGCAAGGTCATCAAGGTGCGGCCCGAGGAGCTTGCTGGACTGCCCGCAGACTTCCTCGCCGCGCGCAAGCCGGGCGCGGACGGGCTGATCGAGATCTCGACCGATTCACCCGACTACCAACCAGTCATGACTTATGCCGAAAGCGACGAGCTGCGCCGACGCCTGTCCGAAATCTACAACCGCCGCGCCTATCCCGAGAACGACGTCGTGCTGCGGCGGATCTTCACCCTCCGCCAGGAGTTGGCGACGATCCTCGGCCGGCCGAATTACGCGGCGCTGGTGCTCGAGGACAAGATGATCAGCTCGCCGGCCAAGGTGCAGGAACTGCTGACCGAGATGGCCGAAGCCGCACGCCCCGCGGCGATGCGGGACTACGAGAAGAACCTCCAGGTGCTGCGCGAGCTGCGCCCGGATGCGGAGCGGATCGAGTTCTGGCAGACTGGCTGGCTCTCGCCCAAGGTCCAGCAGCGGTTCTACGCCTACAACCCGCAGGAAGCCCGCCAGTATTTCGCCTACGACAACGTGCGCGACGGCATCCTCAAGCTGACCGAGGACTTGTTCGGCGTCGACATACGGCCGTGGGACACGCCGATCTGGGACCCGGAGGTCGAGGCTTACGAGATGGTCGAAGGCGACAAGGTCCTCGGCCGGTTCTACTTCGACTCGCATCCGCGCCCGGGCAAGTACACCCACGCCAACATGGTTCCGCTTCGTCCCGGCGTCGATGGCGAGCCCCCGGTCGCGGCGCTGGTCATGAACCTGCCCAAAGGCGATCATTCGACCGGGCTGATGGAGCACAGCCAGGTCACCACCTTCCTCCACGAGTTCGGCCACATGATCCACGGCATGTTCGGCGGGCACACCCGCTGGCTGGGCCAATCGGGCGTCGCCACCGAATGGGACTTCGTCGAGGCGCCGAGCCAGATGCTCGAGAACTGGGTCTACGATTACGACACTCTCTCCCAGTTCGCAGTCAACAAGGATGGGCAAGTCATCCCACGCGACCTCGTCGAGCGGATGAACAAGGCGCGCTACTTCAATCTCGGGCTCGGTGACATGACCCAGCTCGGGTATTCGAACATCTCGCTGCAGTTCCACCAAAGCGAGGTTCCCGATGACCTCGGGGCCGCCACGCGGCAATGGCGCGACCAGTACGCGATCGTCCCGGCACCGGACTGGGTGCAGTTCCAGGACGCGTTCGGCCACCTCAACGGTTACTCGGCCATCTACTACACCTACCGCTGGTCGCAGGCGATCGCCGACGATCTGTTCACCCGCTTCGAGGCCGAGGGCCTGCGCAACCCGCAGACGGCCGCGGATTACCGCCGGCTCGTGCTCGAACCGGGCGGGACCAAGCCGGCAGCCCAGCTGGCTCGCGACTTCCTGGGACGCGACGTGAGCCTCGATGCGTACCGCGCGGAGATGGCGAAGGACCAGTAAGGTTCCTCCCCCAAAACGGGGGAGGGGAGTTTCAGTCTAATCAGGACAGGCCCTAGCTCGGAGAGGATTTCAATAAGCCCGCTTTCTCAAAACCGAACCGGCTCCTCGCCGAAGCGGTTGGGGCCATTGCTCGAGTCCATTACCCCGAACACGATCACGGCGAGCGGGGCGATCCATCCGATCAGGCCGTAGAAGTTCATCTCCGAGTGGCGCTCGATCATGCTCTGCATATGGGCGGGATTCGCCAGGTTGGCCGGGTCCATGGCCTCGGCCATGAAATCCTTCATCACCTCTATCATCGGGATCATGGCGGCAATGCTGGCTACCTGGGCCGCCAGGACAGCCAAGGCCCACCATCCCGATGAGTTGGAATCATGCAGCCGGCGTACGAACGCGGCGGCCAGCAGCAGGTCCATGAGCACACTCACGACGACCGAAACCCAGAGCATGGCTTCGAACATCCTGCCCATCGTTGCGCCCATTTGCTGGGCCATCCGAACCTGCATTTCCTGCTCCGACGCGCCGGCATTCGCGGCTTCGAGCATCGGACTCATCAGGCTGCCGATCAGCGCAAAGCTGCCGACCATGCCGAGCGCCATGTACACCAGGAACAGGAACAGTACGTAGAACCAGAAAGTCTGGCGCGCATCGCGGCCGGTGAAGTCCAGCAGATGCGTGAGATTGTATTTGATCGCCCCGAGCATGTCCGCCTCCCCCTGCCCGGCGGCAAAGCTATCAATAGGCGCGCGCGACGTAAATGCGTTCGACGGCAGGCTCGCCCGTGAACAGGCACGGGCCATCGGCCGGCTCGGCATCGAGGGGAACGTTGCGGAAGGTCAGCTTCAGCGACTTGAGCCTCTCCGTGACCTTGTCGAGCGTCGCGCCGGTCGGGCGCGACCATTGGACCTCGGCCCAACCCGGATAGCGCCGGTCTTCACCGAAGAAAGCGGCGAGATCGTCGAAGCTGGCGATATCGCGCACGATGTTCGCCTCGCGCCGGGTCAGCGCCTCCTCGTGCAGCTCGCGCTGGATGCATTCGAGCTCTGTGGCTGCCGCGGACACGAACTGTTGCTTGTCCATGGCGTGGAAGCCGGGCTTGCCGTCCTCGCGCCACAGGCGGTGGCGGCGCAGCACGCTGACCTGGCCGGCTTCGGCATCGCGCGGGCCGACCTCGACGATCAGCGGCACGCCCTTGCGGACCCAGTCCCAGCGCTTCTGGGCGACCTTGCCCGACTTCTTGTCGAGCAAGACGCGCACCGGTTCGCCGAGCGCGCTCGCACCGAGCAGCTGTTCGCGCAGCTCCTCCGAATAGGCAAGCAGGTTGGAGTCCGCCTCGTTGTCGCGCAGCATCGGCAGGATCACGATCTGGAACGGCGCGATCGCCGGGGGCACGCGCAGCCCGTCGTCGTCGCCGTGGGTCATGATCACGCCGCCGACCATCCGCGTCGAGACGCCCCAGCTTGTGGTGTGCGCGAGCTGCTGGCCGCCCTCGCGGTCCTGGAAGCGGATGTTCGCGGCTTCGGCGAAGCTGGTGCCGAGATAATGCGACGTGCCGGCCTGGAGCGCCTTGCCGTCCTGCATCATCGCTTCGATCGACCAGGTGCCGACCGCGCCGGGGAAGCGCTCGTTCTCGGGCTTCTCGCCGGCGATGACCGGCAGCGACAGGTCGTCCTCGGCGAAGGCGCGGTACATCTCGAGCGCGCGCATCGTCTCCTTGAGCGCGTCCTCGCGGCTCTCGTGCGCGGTGTGGCCTTCCTGCCAGAGGAACTCGCTGGTCCTGAGGAACATCCGGGTGCGCATCTCCCAGCGCACCACGTTGGCCCACTGGTTGAGCAGCAGCGGCAAGTCGCGCCACGACTGCACCCACCGGCTCATCGCATCGCCGATGATCGTCTCCGAGGTCGGACGAACGATCAGCGGCTCCTCGAGCTTGGCTTCGGGATCGGGGATTAGGCCGCCCTTCCCGTCCGAGATCAGCCGGTGATGAGTGACCACCGCCATCTCCTTGGCGAACCCTTCGACATGCGCGGCTTCGCGCACGAAGTTGCCGAGCGGAATGAACAGCGGGAAATAGGCGTTCTGCACGCCTGCCGCCTTGATGCGGGCATCGAGCAGACGCTGCATCCGCTCCCAGATGCCGTAGCCCCACGGCTTGATCACCATGCAGCCGCGCACGCCCGATTCCTCCGCCATGTCGGCGGCAGAGATGACTTCCTGGTACCAGGCCGCGAAGTCGTCCTCGCGCTTGACGGTCAGGGCGTGGCGGATGGCGGACATGGAACTTCCCGGATGCTGATGACCGGCGCGCACTAGCGCCGCAGCTTCGCTCGGGGAAGCTACTTGCGCAGTTCGTCCAGCTTGCGCTGCATCTCCGCCATCTGCTCGCGCAGGGCATCAAGATCGTCGCTGCTCGCGGCGGGCTTAGCGGGCGGAGGCTCGGGGGGCTTGGCACCCGGCATGAAGGCGCTGGTCGCCGCCTGGAACATCTTCATGTTGGTTTCCGCAAGCCTGGTCAGAGCCTCGGGACCCATGCTCGCCTGCCAGGTTTCCTGGAGCTTGCGCTGGTTGGCGCGGAAGTTGTCCATGGTGGCTTCGAGGTAATGCGGCATCAAGGCCTGCATCGAGTTGCCGTACATCGAGATCAGCTGGCGCAGGAAGCTGATCGGCAGCATCTGCTCGCCGTGCGCCTCCTCCTCCATAATGATCTGAGTCAGGATCTGGTGAGTGATGTCCGCGCCGGTCTTGGCGTCGAGGACCTGGAAATCGATCCCCTCGCGGGTCATCCGCGACAAGTCTTCGAGGGTGATGTAGCTTGAGGATTGCGTGTTGTAGAGCCGCCTGTTGGCGTACTTCTTGATGATGATCGGGTCCGGCCCCCTCCCCTTCTCTTCGGCCATCAAGGGTCTCCTTTCCCCGCTCGCGCGAATGCTAGCACTTGCAGCATGTGCAGTGCAACAGAGCTATGCGAATTCGGTTCTTCTGAAACGCCGCCCGAGCAGCGTCAGCAGTTCGTATTGCGACAGGTCGCAACGGGCCGCGGCTTCGGGAAGGTGGTAGGGCACGTCGAGCCAGTCTCCTTCCCGCAAGTCGGGAACTGCGGTGCAATCGACCACGACCATGTCCATCGAGACCCGACCCAGCAGCGGCAGCAGGACGCCATCACGGCGCAGCGCGCCGCGACCCGACCAGCAGCGCAGGAAGCCATCGGCATAGCCGAGCGAAACCGTCGCAGCGCGCATCGGCTTCTCGGCGGTGAAAGTGGCATTGTAACCGACGCTGTCGCCGGGCGAGAGGTCGCGCAGTTGCAGCACCGCCGCTTGCGGATGCGCGACTTGGCGAATCTTGCCCGCCAGCTCTGGGCGCGGCACGCCGCCGTAGAGCGCGAGCCCCGGCCGGGTCAGGTCGAACGCATAGCCGGCGCCGAGCGCAACGCCGGCGCTGTTGGCCAAGCTGCGCCGGCGCGCCGGAATGTCGCGAGCGATGTCTTCGAACAATGCGAGCTGGCGGGCGTTCTGGTCGACGTCCTCGTCAGCCGAGGCGAGATGCGACATCAGCGTTTCGATCTGAAGCGCGGCGACGAGCGGATCGCCAATCAGAGCCGGCGGCAGGCCGAGACGATTGATGCCCGTATCGACCATGAGATCGCACGGACCGCCTCCCGCATCGAGCCAGAGACGGGCCTGGTACAGGTTGTTGATGACCGGGCGCACGCCTATCGCACGCGCGAATTGTGCGTCCTCGCTGCGCAGCGGACCGTGCAGCACGGCAAGGCGGGCCGGCTCGACGTGGCGCAGCAGCGCCGGCACTTCGCTCCAGTGAGCGACGAAGAAGTCGCGCGCGCCGGCTTCGCGCAGCACGGGCACGATATTGTCGACACCGAGGCCGTAGGCGTCGGCCTTCACCGCCACGCCAGCCGAAGCAGTGCCGGACAGCCGGTCTAGCGCACGCCAATTATGCGCCAGTGCGTCCGCGTCCAGCCTAAGTCGCAGCGTGGGAGGCGGTAATTCAGGCAATTTCATCGGCGAAATCGCGCGGCGGCCCCGACGGTAGTCCCCACCAGGCGACCGCGAGCGCCACGATCAGCAGCACGAACGTGTACCATAGCCCGGCGAAGATATCCCCGGTCAGCGCCACGATCGTGCTGGCGATCAACGGCAGGAAGCCGCCGAAATAGCCCGTGCCGATATGGTAGGGGATCGACATCGAGCTGTAGCGGATGCGCGGCGGGAACATTTCCGACAGCAACGAGGCGACCGGCCCGAAGGTCGCGCCCGAAAGCGAACCGAACACGACCAGGATCAGCACGATGCCCGCGATGTTGGCGGCCGGCGGGATCTGCTTGGTGAGATCGTAGCCTTTCTCGCCGAGCCAAGCCTGGATCTGCGCGCGTCGCGCGTCACGGTTTTCCCATGCCCCCGGCTCGAGCGTCAGTTCCTCGCCGCCAGCGGTGACCTGCAAGGTCTCGCTTTCGCTGAGGTCATAACGCACGCCGAGCGCGGTCAGATCCTCGAGCAGCTGGCCGCACTGCGTCGCCTGCCGGGACGCGAACGGATTGTAGCTGCAACTTGGTCCGCTGACCTCGACCGGGGTCGCTCGCGCGGTGTCGGCCAGCTTGGGGTTGGCGAGCTCGGCGATGCCCCAGAACAGCGGAAACAACAGCACGATCATGGCGACATAGCCCCAGACGATCGGCTTCTTGCGGCCCACTCTATCCGATAGCCAGCCAAAGTAGACGAAGAACGGCACGGCGAGCAGCGAAGCCACGCCGACGATCAGCTCAGCCGCGGTGTCGTCGACGCGCATAGGCCCCTTGAGGAAGGACAGCGTCGAGAACAGGGCGGTATAGAAGATGATCGTCAAGCCACAGGCCACCCCGAACAGCGCGACCAAAATTCGCTTCTTGTTGCCGGGATAAGTGAAGCTTTCGACGAAGGGGTTCTTCGAGGTCTGCCCTTCCGCCTTCATCGCCTTGAACACCGGGCTTTCGGCGAGCTTCAGGCGCATCCACAGCGAGATCGCGAGAAGCAGGATCGAAAGCAGGAACGGCAGTCGCCAGCCCCATTCGGCGAAAGCTTCGGCTGGGATCAGCAGGCGGCAAACGAGCACTACTGCAAGGCTCAGGACGAAGCCGCCGATCACGCTCGCCTGGATGAAGCCGGTGAAATAGCCGCGCTTGTCCGGAGGCGAATGCTCCGAAACGTAGATCGCCGCACCACCATACTCACCGCCGAGCGCGAGGCCCTGGAGAATGCGCAGGAAGATCACGATCAGTGGAGCGGCGATGCCGATAGTCGCCTCTGCGGGCACCATGCCGACCGCCGCGGTGGCGGCGCCCATGAGCGTTACGGTGACGAGGAAGGTGTACTTGCGGCCGAGCCGGTCGCCGAGGAAACCGAACAGGATCGCGCCCAGCGGCCGGAAGCCGAAACCGATCGCGAAACCGGCCCAGGTGAGGAGCAGCGACAATGTCGGGTTGTCGGTCGGGAAGAACGCCGCCGCGATCATCGGCGCGAGAGTGCCGTAGACGAAAAAATCGTACCACTCGAACACCGTGCCGGCCGAGGACGCGGCGATGACGAGCCGCATTTCCTGCCGGCTCGGATTGTGGCCCGGTGCCTCCGCCCCAACACTTGCCATGACTGCTCCCTCTCGCCTCGCGCAGAGGGTTAGCCTGCGGGCGCGGTGCTGGAAAGGGCGGCGAGCGCGGCCTTCCACGGCAGCAACATGGCACCGTGGCGGGCGGGAAAAGCGCGCGCCGGCTCGATCGGGGCGATACCCGGCCAGGCGGGGAGCGCGCCGTCGCCAGCAAGCCAGGCTTCGAGCTGGGCGAGCGCTTCCGCAATGTCCTGTGGACCCCGGCCTCCGGCCGAGCGCGCGAAGATCGCGGCGGAAGCCTGGCCGACCGCGCATGCCCGCACAGCCATGCCCAGGCCCTCGATCCGGCCTGCTTCGTCAAGCGCCAGGTCCATCGCCAGCGTGCTGCCGCAGGTCGGCGAGCGTGCCTCGCCGTGCAGCGCGGCATCGCCGAGCCGGGGCCAGCGCGCAAGCTCGACCGCGAGCGCGAGCAGCTCCGGCGTGTACAGGCGCTGGGCTGCGCTCATGGCGTTTCGGCCGCTTCCTCCTCGACCGCCTCGCCGCGCAGGCGGCGCTGGCGCTCGTCGATCAGCTGCACCATCGCGTCGGCGCTGGCGTTGACGAACGGATACGTGCGCGCGGTGGTCATCCATGCCGGCCGCCCTGCGACGCCCCAGATCGTGTCATACCCGAGCACCAGTAGCGAGAAGGCCATGATCACGATGATCACGCCCTTGACGGCGCCGAACCCGAACCCGAGCACACGGTCGAACGGCCCGAGCATCGAACCGCGCGTTGCCCGCCCGGCCCTATTCGCAATCAGCTTCATGCCGGCATAGGGAATCAGCAGCAGAATCGCGAACGCGAGCACGGCGGCACCCGAAGGTGTGCCGATGAAATTGAACAGGATTGCGGTCAGGTCGGTATGGAGGAAGCGGATCGCCAGCACAGCGAGCACCCACGACGCAAGCGAGAGCACTTCCTGCACGAACCCGCGCATGAACCCGCCGACTGCCGCCACGGCGACAATCAGCAACACGATGATGTCGAAACCCGTCATTAGCCTTGAGACTAGGTTGCACCCATCACCCGGTCAACGAGCTTAGGCAGGCTCGACAGACCCGAATAGCGTAATCCCGCTATGTCCTTCAGTCCGTCCTCCGGCCCACAGCCCAGCTCGAAGCCGAGCTTCGCCGCCTCGCGAAGGCGTAGGCTGGCGTGCGCGACCGGGCGGATCTCGCCCGAGAGCGAAACCTCGCCGAACCAGATGCCGCGCAAGGGTAGAGGCTTGTCGGCGAGCGCGGAGACCAGGGCGGCGGCAACGGCGAGGTCGGCGGCCGGATCGGTCAACCGGTATCCGCCGGCGACGTTGAGGTAGACTTCGGCCGAGGAGAAATTGAGCCCGCAGCGCGCCTCGAGCACCGCCAGCAGCATCGCCAGCCGGCCCGAATCCCACCCGACCACCGCGCGGCGCGGCGTCGCGCCCGATTGCAGCCGCACGATCAACGCCTGCACCTCGACCAGGACCGGCCGCGTCCCCTCGAGCGCGGGAAACACCGAGCTGCCGGCGACGGCCTGCTCGCGGCCCGACAGGAACAGCATCGAGGGGTTCGGCACCTCGGCGAGCCCGTGTCCTTCCATCGCGAACACACCGATCTCGTCGACCGCACCGAACCGGTTCTTGAGCGCGCGCAGGATGCGGTACTGGTGGCTGCGTTCGCCCTCGAAGCTCATCACCACGTCGACCATGTGCTCGAGCACGCGCGGTCCGGCGATCGTGCCGTCCTTGGTGACGTGGCCGACGAGGACCAGCGCGACGCCGTTCTCCTTGGCGTAGCGGATCAGCTCGAACGCCGAGGCGCGGACCTGGCTGACCGTGCCCGGCGCGCCTTCGATCAGGTCCGAATGCATCGTCTGGATCGAATCGACCACCAGCAGCGCCGGCGGCGCCCCAAGCGAACCCGCGTTGCCCAGCGTTGTCAGGATATCGCGCACCGAAGTCGCGGCGGCGAGCTGCAGCGGCGCATCGGCCAGCCCGAGCCGCGCCGCGCGCAACCGCACCTGCCCGGTCGCTTCCTCCCCGCTGATATAGACCGCCCGCGCTCCCGTACGCGCCATCTGCGCGGCCGCCTGGAGCAGCAGCGTCGACTTGCCGATCCCCGGCTCCCCGCCCATCAGGATTGCGGAACCAGGCACCATCCCGCCGCCCAACGCACGATCGAACTCGGCAAGTCCGGTGGTCCTGCGGATCAGCGCCTCCGCCGGTGCATCGAGCGGCTCGAACAGAACCGGCCGCCCCCCGCTCGACAGATCATGCCGCGCCGAAAACGCCGTCTCCGGCGCATCCTCGACCAGCGTATTCCACTGCGAGCAATCGACGCACTGCCCCTGCCATCGCATCGTTACACTGCCGCATTCGGTGCAGACATAGCGACGCTTGGGCTTGGCCATGGCGCAAACGATAGCCGGAACATTTACGGAACACAAGGTCGGCCCGAGTTCCTCTTTGCACTTTGCGCGCGCAGCGACTCGGGGTAGTCTCGTCGCGCCAACCCGCGGGTTCGACTCAAGGCTATTCGGGTCGATCCAGAGACGGGAGATCGGGTCTCATGACTTTTCCTTGGAGGGAATCATGCCGGATCTCGGGCTTCAGAACTTTGTCGGGAAAAACATCAATTCGATTTGCGGAAACGGCTTCCACGACGCGTCGCTGAATCATTGCGCGCATTTCGTCTCGCACGTCTGCAAGCTCGAATTCGACCTGAACTGCCGCGGCATGAGCGGCGGTAACAAGCCGGCGGGCAACATCCGCGTCCACGAGATCTTCCCGCAGTGTCCCAAGGTCGGCAAGTGGTCCGATGCCGATCTGACCAAGACCCAGCTGATTTTCGTGACCAAGGCCACCAACGTGAATCTGGCCAACAAGACCATGGTCAACATCCCAAAGAAGCACGTCGGGATCTTCCACAAGGGCAAGGTTTTCCACTACGGCAACACCGCCGACAAGGTGACCGTCGACACGCCCGAATCCTTCAAGACCAAGTTCGACGCGGTCTACGGGCCGGGCCAAGGTCTGTTCTTCGGCTGGATTCCCGGCGAGGACCTGCTGCTGGGCGTCGAAGTGTCGGCGGCCAATGTGACCGCCGGGCGCAAGTTCGACCTGCTCGGTTCGGCCGGTGTCTGGCACGCGCGCGAAGCATCGGACGGGCAGAAGTTCCTGGTCGGGCGCGAAGTCAACCAGGCCAGCAAGGGATTCTTCGGCATCAACGTGCCGGTGGCCGACTACTGGGGACCGGAGTTCGCCGCGGAGGACTACGTCGACGCGTTCGACCACTGGGCCTGCCTGCTCGAGGTCACCGGCTTCTGCGAGAGCAAGAACCGGTTCGTGCTGGTCAACACTTACGACCGCGCCAAGTTCACCTTCGGTTTCTACCAGCTCGCAGCGCACACGCCGCGCGACAATCTGATCCTGCTGTTCCACGAATTGGCCGGCCTGTCTTCGTTCAAGGATTATTTCCCCGAGCTCAAGATCAGGAACGGCCGGCTCTCGCGCGTCGACAGCAACGGCGGCGTGACCGATCTCGAGACGGAGATGGCGACCGGCCCGGGCGGCGAGATCAACCTCCAGCTGTTCATGAACTACCTGAACCCCAACCGGAAGCTGATCGACGAGCAGGAGGTCCTGCATGCCGCGCGGCTCATCCACTGGACCGTGAACGACCCCAAGGCGCGCGCGGCGCAGGTGCGCGTTTCGGCCGACATCCTCCAGACCAAGATGGCCCAGCGGCACCATCCCAAGCTCGGCCTCGACGGCCGTTCGGACGTCACCTGCGCGATCCTCTGCGACATCCTCCATCAGGGGCGCGCCACTTACGCCGAGTTGCGCACGGTGCTGCAGGCGGCCAATCCCGACGAAGCGCTGCTTTCCTTCAAGGACGCCAGCTTCAAAAATCGCAACCGTTCGCTACGCACCGCGATCGAGAAGTCGAAAGCCCAGGGCAAGCTGGGCACGCGTACCTACTCGGCCGCGGCGAACGAGTTCGTTTGAGCAGTCGCCGGGCGAGCTGGCCGGTCGGGATCAGCCTCCCAGGCTGCCCCAGATCGATTCCACGAAAGCGTCTTCGCTGACAAAGCCGTCCGGAGCGTTCGAAAGCCCCGCCAGCGGTTTCGCCGCCTTGGCTTGATCGAGCGTCTGGCCGGCCTCCTTGAGCGCCTTCACGCGTCCGATGGCGGTGGCGATCATGCCACGCCAGGCGATCAGGTCGGCGCGATCGGCGAGCTCGCCATGGCCCGGGATGATCACGGTGTCGGCATCGGTCATCGCGATGACCTGGTCGAGCGAGACGATCAGGCGCTGGGCGCTGCCGCCCGAGCTCAGGTCGATGAACGGGAAGCCGACCCCGTTCATCATCATGTCGCCGGTGTGAAGCACGTTGGCCTTGCGCCAATAAACCACGCTGTCGCCGTCGGTGTGACCACCGCCCGTGTGGATCACGTCGATCGTGTCGCCGTTCAAGTGAAAGGTCACGCCGTGATCGTAAGTCAGCACCGGTAGTGCGGCCTTGGGGGCCGGCGGTGTGACGTTGCCGACGACGGTACCGCCGGCCACGAGCCGGTCGCGCACGCGGGTCTGCGCGACGATGGTCGCGCCGGCGTTGCCGAACGGTTCGTTACCGCCCGTGTGGTCGAAGTGCCAATGAGTGTTGACCAAGTACTTGACCGGGCTGGCGCCGAGACCGGCGATCGCAGCCTGGATCCTGGGCACCAGCGGCGCGAACTGGTCGTCGACAATGAACGTGCCGTCCTCACCGTAGCTGACGCCGATGTTGCCGCCCTGCCCGAACAGCACCGCGACGCCAGGCTTGATCGGCTGTGCTCTGATCTGGACCGCGTCCTGGTCGGATTGCTGCTGCGCGATTGCCGCGCCGGCGAGCGAAAGCGTAATGGCGCCCGCGAACAGATATGGACGATAGCTCATGGCAGACCTCCCGTTTGCGGCCTTGGTAACCGACCTCGCGGGACCTGTCGATCAGGCCCGGATGTGCTAGCGCAGCGCCGAGCGGGAGCGACAGGATGCGAAGGGGTGCCGGAATCCTTGCCGTGCTAGCGATCGCGATGATTGCGGTGTGGCTGCACTTGCGGCTGCCCGAGGGGGCGATCCGCCGCGCACTCGTCCATGACGGTAACGAGCGGAGCTACGTCATCTTCCTGCCCGAGCAGCGCGCGCCCCGCCCACCGTTGGTGCTGGCACTGCATGGCAAGGGCGGCAGCGGCGCCAGCTTCGAGCGCCGCACCAGGGGCACGTTCGATCGGCTTGCGAATCGCGACGGGGCGATCGTGGCTTATCCCGACGCGCTGCACGGGCAGTGGAACGCCGGCCACCGCTGGGAGCAGGACCGGAGCGACGATCTCGGGTTCCTCACCGCGCTGATCGACGAGCTGTCGGCCGAGTTCGGAGTCGATCGAGCGCGCGTCTATGTCACCGGCCTCTCGAACGGCGCCTCGATGGCCTACCGTCTCGCTTGCGAGCGGCCCGAACGGATCGCGGCGGTCGCGCCCGTGGCGGGCGGGCTGGCGCAGGAGATCATGCCGCGCTGTCCCGCCGGCAAGACTCGGCCGGTGCCGCTGCTGCTGATCCATGGCACCGCCGATCCGCACAGCGGCTTCGACGACGGCGAGCTCGAAGGGAACCTGTGGCAGTGGACCGAGCGCAATGGCTGCCACCGGCCTCCGCAAGCGACCTACCTGCGCGACGCCGACCCTTCCGACGGCACCCGCACGCGGATCGAAAGCTATCCGGGCTGCAAGGCGGAGGTCGTGCTTTATGCCGTCGAGGGCGGCGGCCACCACTGGCCGGGCGGCAACGAGCCATGGCGCGGGGGCAATGGGCCGGAAATCCGCGACTTCGATGCGAGTGCGGCGATCTGGTCGTTCTTCGGCCGCCACCCGGCGCGCTGAGCGGTCAGCCCTTGAACGCGCTCTTGAGCTTGGCGAAGAACCCGGCGCTTTCCGGGCATTCCTCGCCGGTCTCGGTCTCGCGGAACTCTCGCAGCAGCTCCTTCTGACGAAGGCTGAGCTTCGTTGGAGTCTCGACTACGATCTCGGTGACGAGGTCGCCGCGTCCCCTGCCCTGCAGGACCGGCATCCCCGCGCCGCGCTTTCTCAGCTGGCGGCCCGACTGGATGCCCGCGGGAATCTCGATCTCGTGCTTCTCGCCGTCGAGCCCCGGAATCTCGATCGTGCCGCCGAGCGCCGCTACGGTGAAACTTACCGGCACGCGCGTGAATAGCGCTGTCCCTTCGCGCTGAAACACCGGATGCGGCTTCACGTGGACGAAAATATAAAGATCGCCCGGGGGAGAGCCGTTCGGGCCAGCCTCGCCCTTGCCGTTGAGGCGGATACGAGTGCCGTTGTCGACGCCGACCGGGACCTCGACCTCGAGTGCCTGCACCTTGTCCACACGACCCTCGCCGCGGCATTCACGGCAGGGCTGCTCGATAACCTGGCCGCTGCCGTGGCAGGTCGGGCAGGGCCGTTCGATCACGAACAGGCCCTGATGCGCTCGCACCTTGCCGTGGCCCTTGCACAGCTCGCAGGAACGCCGCGAAGTGCCCGGAGCCGCGCCCGAGCCGCCGCACGGCTCGCAAGCGACCGAGACCTCGACCTTGATCTCCGCGCTCTTGCCGTGGAACGCATCCTCGAGACTAATCTGCAAGTCGTAGCGCAAGTCGGCGCCACGGCGCGGGCGGTTGCGGCTCGTCCCGCCACCGAAGGCGCTGCCGAAGATGGTTTCGAAGATGTCGCCCAGATCGCCGAAATCGGGCTGGTTGCCGCCTCCGCCCATTCCCTGCTGGAACGCGGCATGGCCGAAGCGATCGTAAGCCGCGCGTTTTTGCGGGTCCTTCAGGCAATCGTAGGCCGCACTGATTGCCTTGAACTTGGCCTCGTTGTCCTTGCACCCGCCGTTGCGGTCCGGATGGTACTCCATCGCCAGCTTGCGATAGGCGGCCTTGATCGCCGCGCCGTCGGCGTTGCGGGGCACCCCCAGCGTTTCGTAGAAATCGGTTTCCATCGTCGACATTGACCCCGCCCCCAAACCTTAACCGCCACCGGCGCGCTTGGCGACGGTGGCGGCATCGGTTTTCATCAGGGGATCAGCCCTTGCTGTCTTCGTCGACTTCCGAGAACTCGGCGTCGACGACTTCCTCGCCCCCGGCTTCCGAACCCGCCGCCGAGCTTTCGGCACCCGGGGAGGCGGCCGCGGCCTGCTCCTTCTCGTAGATCTGCTGGCCCATCTTCATCGCGAGATCGGTCAACGCCTGGCTCTTGGCCTTGATCGCCTCGACATCGCCGCCGTCGATCGCGGTCTTGGCTTCGGCGAGCGCGGCTTCGATCTGCGACTTGAGGTCCGCGTCGATCTTGTCGCCGTGCTCCTCGAGCTGCTTCTCGGTGGCGTGGACTAGGCTGTCGGCGTTGTTCTTCGCCTCGGCCGCCTCGCGCCGCTTCTTGTCCTCGTCGGCGAACTTCTCGGCATCCTGGACCATCTGCTCGATGTCGGCGTCCGAAAGCCCGCCCGAGGCCTGGATGCGGATCTGCTGCTCCTTGCCGGTGCCCTTGTCCTTGGCCGACACGTTGACGATGCCGTTGGCGTCGATGTCGAAGGTGACCTCGATCTGCGGCACGCCGCGCGGCGCGGGCGGAATGCCGACGAGGTCGAACTGGCCGAGCAGCTTGTTGTCCGCCGCCATCTCACGCTCGCCCTGGAACACGCGGATCGTGACCGCCTGCTGGTTGTCCTCGGCGGTCGAGTAGACCTGGCTCTTCTTCGTCGGGATCGTGGTGTTGCGGTCGATCATCCGGGTGAACACGCCGCCGAGCGTCTCGATACCGAGCGAAAGCGGAGTCACGTCGAGCAGCAGCACGTCCTTGACGTCGCCCTGCAGGACGCCGGCCTGGATCGCCGCGCCCATGGCGACGACCTCGTCCGGATTGACGCCGACGTGAGGCTCCTTGCCGAAGAACTCCTTCACCGTCTCGCGCACCTTGGGCATGCGGGTCATGCCGCCGACGAGCACGACCTCGTCGATGTCCGCGGCTTTGAGGCCGGCATCGGCGAGCGCCTTCTTCATCGGCTCCTTGGTGCGATCGATCAACGGCGCGACCATCTTTTCGAGGTCGGAGCGCGTCACCGTCTCGACGAGGTGCAGCGGCGTGG
>CBHCZH010000020.1:0-35960 GCA_965977975.1 uncultured bacterium | reverse complement strand
TCGGCCGCGGCGATCGGCCCGGATTGAACGACGCCGTAGCCGATACCCGCGGTGTGCGTCAGCATCTGCCGGATCGTGATCGGGCGTAGCGCGGGCTCGAGATTGTCGGGCGTGATCGGGCCGTCGTAGACCTTCTGCACCTGCATGTTCGCGAACCTGGGCAGGATCTCGTGGAGCGGCTGGTCGAGACCGAGCTTGCCTTCGTCGATCAACGACATGGCGGCCATGCCGGTGATCGGTTTGGTCATCGAATAGAGGCGATAGATGCTGTCGGCGTCCGACCGGCGAGGAGTCGTGAAGCTGTCGACGCCCGCCGCAACCACCATGGGCGGCGCCTCGCCCAAACCGAGCACAGCGACCATGCCCGATACCTTGCGGCCCTCGACATATCTCGAGATCAGGCGGGCGACGTTGGGCCAGGCTTCGGGGGACTGCGCCCGGGCCGGCAATGCCGTGGCCGCGCCGAAAGCGGCCGCGCCGCCGAGCCATTGGCGTCGAGTGACGCCGATATTCCCTGCGAGCAATTCCATCGCCGTCCTCTTCCCGCCGCTGCGTGAACGCCAGCTTATCGCCTTTGACGCGCCAGTGAACCCGTGCTTGCATCGGCCGGGTGTCCTACGCATATAAGACACATGCTGAACCTGCTCTCGATCCTGACCGGCCTCGTCGCTCTCGTGCTCGCAATTCCGGCCACCATTCCGCTCCTTGGGGCGGTCAATTGGATCGTGCTGCCGATTGCGGCGGTCGGCATCGGTCTCGGCGCGCTGTCGCGCTCCAATCACGGCCGGAACTTCTGTCTGATTGTGTTCGCGATCGCCGTCGTGCGACTTTGGCTCGGGGGCGGAATTATCTAGCCTGCCCATCCTCACCGAGCCAAGCTACCGGAGGATCAGGTTTGCACCAACCGTGCGGCTTTGACGAACAAGGTCGGCAAGCCGGCCGCATCGAGATCGGCAACCGGCCACCAATCGCCGCCCTCGAGCTCTTCGAAGCGGCTCCCCACATAAATCGCCAGCCCCAGCTCGAGGTCGAAGTGGCTGAAACTATGCCACACCACCCCGCCCGCCTTCCACGCCCCCTGTAGCGGCGCGTCGCCCGAGCCGTCGGCGCGGGCGGTCCAGCCGTCGTCGGGCATGGCGCGCATGCCGCCGAGCATGCCTTTGCCGGGGCGGCGGACCAGCCACACAGCTGCGTCCCGCTCGATCCAAAACGCGGTGCCGGTACGAAGCGGGCGGGCCCGTTTCGCTGACTTGACCGGCAGCTCGTTTTGCCGTCCCACGGCTAGCGCGGCGCACATCCCCGCGAGCGGGCACAGCAGGCAACTCGGATTGCGCGACGTGCATACGCCTGCGCCGAGGTCCATCATCGCTTGGGCGAAGTCGCCCGCCCGTTCGGCTGGGGTGATCGCTTCGGCTGCCGCGCGGATCGCCTTCTTCGCGCCGGGCAGCGGCTCGTCGATGGCGAAGAGGCGGGCGACTACACGTTCGACGTTCGCGTCGATCACCACCGCACGTTTGCCGAACGCGATCGCCGCAATGGCGGCGGCGGTGTAATCGCCAATGCCGGGGAGCTTGCGCAGTTCCTGCTCGCTGTCGGGGAATCGGCCAAGTTTCGCGATCGCTCGTGCGCAAGCAACGAGGTTGCGCGCGCGCGAGTAATATCCGAGCCCGGCCCATTCGGCCATGACGTCCGCTTCGGGCGCCGCTGCCAGGGTTTCGACGGTAGGCCAGCGGGCGACGAATTTTTCGAAATAGGGCGTGGCATGCGCAGTGGTCGTCTGCTGCAGCATGACCTCCGACAGCCAGACCCGATAGGGATCGGGGCGCTCCGCCGAACCCGGCGGCACGCGCCACGGCAGGACCCGGGCGTTTTGATCGTACCAGTCGAGCAGTGCGGGCGAGAGCCTATCCTCCATAGTCTCCCTATGGCATGGCGTGGAGCACGATGGAACGCGACGACAAGCCGAAGAAGCCGGTGAAACCGCGCGTGTACGAGCGGCCGCGCGGCGGGCCGGCCAAGCCGATCGCCGATCTGATGCCGCAGATCGGCCGTGCCGCGTTCCGCCGCTTCGGGTTCGTGCAGTCGAGCGTGGTCACGCGTTGGCCCGAGATCGTCGGCGAGCGCCATGCCCGGGTCTGCATGCCCGAGGCTATCCGGTTCCCGCCGGGCGAGAAGAGCGAGGGCATTCTGCAACTGGTCGTGCTGCCCGCGCACGCGCCGCTGATCCAGCACGTGATCCCGGAGATCATGGAGCGGGTGAACCGCTTCTTCGGGTATAAGGCGGTGTCGAGGGTCAAGCTGCGGCAAGGCGCGGTTAAGCCGCCGCATGCAGAAGGGCGCACGGCCCAAGCTGGTTCGGGGCCGTCGCTGAAGCCGATCCCGATGGAACTGGGAGAAAGCTTGCGCGATATCGGCGATCCGGAGCTGCGCACGGTGCTCGAATCGCTCGCGCGCAGCCTGGGGGCGAAGGAGGGCAACGGATGAATTTGCGGACCCTGGTCCAGGGCGCCATTCTGGTCGCGGCGGCCGCGCTGCTCGGCGGGGCGGCGCCGAGCCGGTCGAACTGGGATACCGTTGTGGCCGAAACCGATTCCGGCCATCGCGTCGGCAATCCGGATGCGAAGGTCAAGCTGGTCGAGTTCTTCAGCTACACCTGCCCCCACTGTGGCGAGTTCGCGCAGCAGGGCGAAGGCGCGATCAAGCTCGGCTACCTGGCGCCGGGCAGAATCAGCGTCGAATACCGCCACCTGATCCGCGATCCGGTCGACCTGACCGTGGGGATGCTGGTCAACTGCGGCGGCACCGCCAAGTTCACCGGCAACCACGAAGCCTTCATCCTCGGGCAGAGCCGGTGGATCGCGCCGCTTGCTCGGCCCACGCCGGCCCAGCTGCAACGCTGGCGGACCGCCGGCGCGGCGGGCCGCCGCTCGATCGCCGCCGACTTCGGGTTCTACGCGATCATGGAGCGGCGCGGATATCGCCGCACCGATGTCGACCGCTGCCTCGCGGACGACGCGGTGGCGACCCGCCTGGCCGAAACGTCGGCCAGGGAATGGAACCGGCCGGGAGTCGACAGCACGCCGAGCTTCGCGATCAACGGCGTCGTGATGCCCGGAACTCACACCTGGGCCGCGCTGGAACGGCAGCTCAAGGAGTTCCTCTAGGGCTCGCCGCCGCATAACTGTGGAAACTGCGCCGGAGCAAGGTTACCGCGCTTCTTCCCTACCCGCCCTTCGTTTAGCTTTTCTCCTTCCGCAAAGGAATCCGTCCGATGCCGAGTTTCCGCCGAATCGCCCTTCTCGCCGCCGCCGCGCCGGTCGCGCTTGCCCTCGCCTCCTGCGGCTCAGATGCCGAGGGCCCGACGAGTGGTGAGCCCGTCGCGGCGGTCGCCGCACCCACAGGCCAGCAATGGACCGATGTCGTCGCCAAGACGGCAGAAGGCGGCTGGCTGATCGGCAACCCGGAAGCACCGATCAAGCTTGTCGAATACGGATCGCTCACCTGCCCGGCTTGTGCCAACTTTTCGGACACGGGCATGCAGCCGCTGCGCGAGAAGTACATCAATTCGGGAAGGGTCAGCCTGGAGTTCCGCAGCGTGCCGATTCACGGCGCGGTGGATCTGGTGCTCACGCGCCTGCTCGAATGCGCGCCAAAGGAAGCCGCCCCTCAGCTGGCAGAACAGCTGTGGAGCAACCTGAACACCGTGCTCACTCCGATTCAGGCCAATGCTGCCGCTCTCCAGCAGACGATGACCCTGCCCGAGGACCAGCGTTTCGTCGCTTACGCCCAGCAGGGAGGCCTGCTCGAATTCTTCGCCGCGCGCGGGATCAGCACCGAGCAGGCTCAGCAGTGCCTGTCGGACTTCGCCGCCGTTCAGTCGCTTGCCGAGCGCATGCAGAACCAGGCGAACGAAGACGAAGTTAACAGCACGCCGACCTTCCTTCTCAATGGGCGCTTGCTCGAGCTTTCCCCCACTCCTTCGACTTGGACGCAGGTCGAGGCGGCCATGCAAAACGCCGGAGCGAGGTAGCCGCACTATGAGCCGCTCGCCGCGATGCTGATCCGAAAGCTCAAGCTCGCGGGCTTCAAGAGCTTCGTCGAGCCGGCGGAGCTGCGCATCGAGCCGGGCCTGACCGGCGTCGTCGGCCCGAACGGCTGCGGCAAGTCGAACCTGCTCGAGGCAATTCGCTGGGTGATGGGCGAGACCTCGGCGAAGTCGATGCGCTCGGGCGGGATGGACGACGTGATCTTCGCCGGGACCGCGCAGCGCCCGCCGCGCGATTTCGCCGACGTCGTGCTCGACGCGGTCGACGGCCAGGGCGAGGAGCTGCAGGTCACTCGCCGGATCGAGCGCGGCGCGGGGAGCGCCTATCGGGTCAACGGCCGCGACGTGCGCGCCAAGGACGTGGCGCTAGTCTTCGCCGACGCTGCCACCGGCGCGCACTCGCCCTCGCTGGTCAGCCAGGGCAAGATCGCCGCGGTGATCGCCGCCAAGCCCGCCGAGCGGCGCATGATGCTGGAAGAGGCCGCGGGGATCGCGGGCCTCCACGTCCGCCGCCGCGACGCCGAAGGCAAGCTCAAGCAGACGGAAGCCAACCTCGCGCGGCTCGAGGACCTGATGGCCGGCCTCGATAGCCAGATCGCCGCGTTGCGCCGGCAGGCCAAGCAGGCGGAGCGGTACAAGGCACTCTCCGACAAGATCCAGCATGCCGAAGCGCGGCTGGTCTTCGCACGTTGGCGCGACGCGGCATCGGCGGCTGAAACCGCGCGTGCGCAGGCGAAGCAGGCCGACTTGAAGGTCGAACAGGCCCAGGCTGCCGCGCGTGAGGCGCAGAAGGCGCAGGCGGCGCTCGCCGAGAAGCTCGCCGAAGTGCGCGAGGAGCTTGCCGACCGGCGCGACGATGCGAGCGCGCATGGGCACCGGATGGCGGCGCTGTCGAGCCAGCTCGAAGCCGCCGATCAGCGGCTCGCCGACTTGGACCGGCAACGTCAGCGACTGGAGGAGGATCGCTTCGAAGCCGACCGGCTGACTCGCGACGCCGCCGAAGCGCTCAAGAAGCTCGAGCAGGACCTCGCAGCAGGCGAAGACGCGCTGGCGGCGGACGAGGCGCGGCGGCCGGAGATCGTGCGCAAGGTCGAGGACGAGGAACGCGCCAGCCGCGCCGCCGAGCTGGCGCTCGCCAAGGCGACCGCCGATCATGCCGGCGTCGAGGCCGAGTGGCGCGTCGCCGAGGCGGAAGTGGCGCAAGCCGAAGCGCGGCTCGCAAGGCTCGACGGCGAAGCGCGGCGGATCGAGGAGCAGCGGGGCGCGCTCACCGCGGGCGGCGATCCCGAGCAAGCCGTGGCGCGGGCGCGCGAAGCCGCCGCCGCGGCGGCCGAGGCAGTGGCGGGAGCGCGCGGGGCGCTGCTGCACGGCCAGGCGAACAAGGAAGCGCTGACCGTGGCACGCGACGAGGCGGCGAGCACGCTCGCCACCGCGCGTGCCGAACTCGCCGGAATCGAGCGTGAGTGGCAAGGCCTCCATCGCGACCGCGAGGCGCGCGCCAAGCAGGCCGCCGGCAAGCATGGGCTGCCGGCCGCGCTCGATCGCGTCGCCGCCGAACCCGGCTATGAGCGCGCGCTCGCGGCAGCGCTCGGACGCGATGCCAGGGCGCCGCTGGGAATTCCGCAAGGCGATGCCGAAGGGCGGTTCTGGACCGGGGCCGAGGCGCCCTCGCCCGTTCCGGACAGCCTCGCCAAGCATATCCGCAACTGCCCGGCCGAACTCGCCGCACGGCTGGCACTGGTCCATGTCGTCGAGACCGACGACGGGCGTGCGCTCAAGCCCGGCGAATGGCTGGTCACCAGGCCCGGCGCGCTGCGCCGCTGGGACGGCTTCGTCGCGCGCGGCGAAGGCGCGGCCGAAGCGGCGCGGCTCGAGGCCGAGAACCGCTTCGCCGAGCTCGACGCCGCGCTCCCCGCGAGACGCGAGGCGGCCGCGCGGGCCGAAGCGGCGCAACGCGCGGCTCAGGACGAGCTGTCGGAGCTGCAGCGCTCGCTGGTTGGGCTCGAACGCGCCGCCAACGACGCCGCCGAAGCCGAGCGCCAGGCCCTTCGCGCGCTCGACCAGGCCGAAGCGGCGCGCGAGCGGCTCGCCGCACGACGCGAGGAGCTGGCCGCGGCCGAGACCGATCTCGCCCAGCAGCGCGAGCAGGCGCAAGGCGAGCTTTCGGCGGCGCAGCAACGCCGCGCCGCATTGCCCGATCCCGAGGCCGGCCGCGCTTCGCTTACCGCTGCCCAGGCGCAAAACGAGGCGGCGCGTTCGTCCTTGCAGGCCGCCATGGCGGCGCTCGCCGCGCACGACCAGGCGCTCGCCGTGGCGCGCGAGCGCGTCTCGGCCCAGCGCGCCGACATGAAGGGCTGGGAAGCGCGCGCCGGCGATGCGGCACGGCGCCTTTCGGACATGGAGCGGCGCTTCGAGGAGATCGCCGAGGAGCGCGCGGTCACCGCCGCCAAGCCCGCGGCGCTGATGCGCGAGATCGAAGGCGGCGAGGAAGTCCGCCAGCGCCTCGGGCAGGAGCTCGCGACGGCTGAAGCCGCTGTGGCCGAGGCGAGCGAGGCCATGCGCGGCGCCGAAACCGCGCTCGCCGAAGCCAACGAAGCGCTCTCCGCCGCGCGCGAGGAACGCGCCGGCTCGGCCGCACGCGCCGAGAACGAGGAATCGCGCCGCGAGGAAATGGCCCGCATCTCGGGCGAGCGCTTCCAGTGCCCGCCCCCGGTGCTGGCGAGCCGCTTCGAATTCGATCCCGCAACCGTGGCCGCAGCGGGCGAGGAATCGGCGACGATGGACCGCCTCGTCGCCGACCGCGAGCGGATCGGCCCGGTCAACCTCGTGGCCGCCGAGGAGCTGGCGCGGATCGAGGAAGAGCACGGCGCCAGCGCGCGCGAGCAGGCCGAACTGGTCGAGGCGGTAAACCGCTTGCGCGGCTCGATCGGCAACCTCAACCGCGAAGGCCGCGAGCGGCTGCGCGAGGCGTTCGAGAAAGTCGACGCGCACTTCCGCCACTTGTTCACCCGCCTGTTCGAAGGCGGCCAGGCGCACCTCGCGCTGGTCGATTCGGACGATCCGCTCGAGGCGGGCCTCGAAATCTACGCTCAGCCCCCGGGCAAGCGGCTGCAATCGCTGACTCTGCTTTCGGGCGGCGAGCAGGCGCTGACGGCTATCGCCTTGATCTTCGCGCTGTTCCTCACCAACCCCGCGCCGATCTGCGTGCTCGACGAAGTCGATGCTCCGCTCGACGACGCCAATATCGACCGCTTCTGCGACCTGCTCGACGCGATGGTCCGCGAGACCGAGACTCGCTACCTCATCGTCACTCACAACGCGGTGACGATGAGCCGCATGCACCGCTTGTTCGGCGTGACGATGGTCGAGAAAGGAGTGAGCCGACTGGTCAGCGTCGACCTGGGCGGCGCCGAGGAACTGCTGGCGGCAGAGTAGCATGGCGGAGCGGTCGATCTACGACCCGGTCTTCGTCCGCGACGTGTTCGATCGCTGCTCGGGCAAGTACATCGCGTTCTCGACCTGGCTGTCGTTCGGCTTCACCGAGCGTTGGCGCAGGCAATGCGTCGAGGCGCTCGCCCTCCCGCCGGGCCCGGTGGCCGGCTACGACTTCATGGCCGGCACCGGCGAGGTCTGGTCGCACCTGCTGGGTGCCCATCCCGAGATCGAGCGGATCGTCGCGGTCGACATCTCGCGCGGCATGCACGAGCGAGCGATACTGCGCCTACACACGATGCGCGCAGAATATATCGAGTTCGTCGAGGACGACGTGCTCGCCAGCGACTTGCCCGACGCGAGCGCCGACTTCGTCGTATCCACCTTTGGTCTCAAGACGTTCGAGCCGTCCCAGCATCGGCAGCTCGCGGCCCTGACCGCGCGCGTGCTGCGACCGGGCGGCCGGTTCGCCTATATCGAAGCGTCCGATCCGAAGGGTTGGGTCCTGCGGCCGTTATACCTGCTCCACCTCAAGGTCGTGTTGCCGATGATCGAGCGGCTGTTCCTGCGCGGCGCGCAGGACTTCGCGATGATCGGGACCTACTCGACGAACTTCGGCGATGCGTTGGCATTCGCCGAAATGCTCCGCGAGCAAGGGCTGGAAGCGAGCTTCAGGCGCTACTTCTTCGGCTGCGCGACGGGAGTGTGCGGACATCGGCCGTACGCAGACGAGGCAGAACCCGAACGCTGGCATTGACGGCACCTTCTTTTGTCCGTTCAATAGGATAGTGTTTGGGGGTCGCGCTTTCCTGGTGCTGGGTCTGGCGCTCGTCGCGGGGAGCTGCGTCGAGAGCGGTAATCATGGCTGGGATCTCGGCCGCTGGGATCCGCCATTGGTGCGCGAAAGCGAGGTCGAGGCGTTTCGCGGAGTGCATGAGGGCCGGATCGGGCTCCGCTGTCGGCGGGGTGGCGCGGTTACCGTCTTCGTCGAAACCTGGCGCCCGCTCGTTCCCGCCGGCCGCGTGCGTGCAGCCTCGCTGACCTACCGACTCGACGGGACCGAGCATTCGGCCCCTGGCCTGCTCGCGCCGAAGCGGTTCGAGTTCAATGGGGACGCCACGCCCAAGCTCCTGCGCCAGCTTGCCGGGGCCTCCAGTATGGAGGCGCTGATCCCGGTTGAGGGCGGCGGGGTTTACCCGGTGACTTTCGACGTCACTGACTTCTCGACGGCGCACGACTGGGTGCGCGGCGAGTGCGGATAGCTTTGAAACAACGAAAGGGTTGCGAAGATGAAGACCGGGGTCAAGCTCGCGCTGGCGCTCGCCGGCGCCGGTGCAATCGTCGCCTGGGTTCTGCTCGACGGCGAGCAGCGCGAAGCACGGATGACCGCAAAGGGCACCGCGGTGGTGACTGCAGTCAACCTCAAGCAGGATCTCGAGAGCCGCAGCCTCGACGAAACCGAGTTCGCCCTGCGCCTCGCGGCCGGGGGCGACGAGGTCGATACATCCGCCACCTTGCCCGGCGACCGGACGGACGATTTCCGAGCCGGGCATACTTTCACGGTCTGCTACAACCCCGACGACCCCAAGGAGGCCGACATCGAGCTCGATCCGGCAGTGACCTGCGGATAGGTGTCACCACCTACCTATGTCAGGAAGCGCCGGAATTTCCGCTACTTAGCTGGTTGCAGCGCCGTTTAGCATCTTTGCTGAGGTCAAATTAGCCCGATCCTTCAAGGCCGGGTGAACGCAATTGCTTGAAACCATGCTGACCACGACGCCCATGGGCGAGACGGCGAGGAGCAGCATGAAGGCCAAGTGCCGTTCACAATCGGGCGGAAAGGTCGAGCTGACGGTGCTCGATCTCTCGCCGATCGGTTGCATGGTCGACCGCCGCGCCTGGTGCGTGCACCCCGGCGACCGCATCCAGATCCAGCTCGACGGACTCGGCTTCCAGTCCGCCCAAGTAAGCTGGGTCGAGGACGACCTCGCGGGAATCGAGTTCGAACAGCTGCTTCACGAGGCGGTTTTCGAGCGGCTGAAACGCTCGCTCGCCTGCGCGCTGCAGTCGGTTGCGTAATCAGGGCGGGCTTGCGGCCTGTCCCTTGAGCCGCCGCCCACTTGCGCGGGATCGTCAACTCACGGGCAACGAGGAGGCTTCCAAGCCTATCGGCAAGCTGTAGAATTTCGCCGGTTCAAGCGCAGTGTGGCGCCCACATTCGCGGCGGTCCGGTTGGCCGAGCGCATTGCTATCGGCAAGATGTCCCCGGCTGAAAAGGAAAGAGGTTGGCGTGCATTGCAAGGCGGGTCTTTGGCACGACCGCTATTGTGGCACTGCCGAAGCCAGCAGGCGCGGAGACTTCGGCGCCGAAGCCCTTTCGGACCTTTCAGCTGACGCTGCGGCCCCCCCCCCTACCCGGACTGCAGCCGTTTCCGCGCCTTTTCGCTCCGATGCATCGGTCAGCCTAGCATGGCGGGCTTTAGTGAGACCAGACTTCAGCGGCTTCCGCGCTGAGCCGGTCAACCGACCTTACCCCAAAATGGCCCGCGGCCCGGCGCCTTTCGCTCCCAACCGGTCGTCCTTGTTGTAAAGCTGGCATTTCTGCAGGCTGAGGCAGCCGCAGCCGATGCATTGGTCGAGCTGGTTGCGGGTACGGGTGAGCAAGTTGATTCGCTGGTCGATTTCGAAACGCATCCGGCGGCTGATCTGCTGCCAATCCGATAGCGTCGGCGCGCGGCCTTGCGGAAGCTTGGCCAGTTGCTGCTCAATCTCGGCAAGTGCCAGGCCGAGCTTCTGCGCGATCAGAATGAAGCTGACCCGCCGGATGTCGGAGCGCAGGAAACGGCGCTGGTTGCCGCGCGTGCGCAGCGACTGGAGCAACCCCTTCTCCTCATAGAAGCGTAGCGCCGAGACCGCGACGCCGGTGCGCTCGGCCAGTCGGCCGATAGTGATGAAACGGTCCTCCGGCATCGCTACCCGTCCTCTTTTCGTTTGACCTCAAGTTATCTTGAGGTTGCACAAGGGACAAGCGCGATGATTCACCTCCATCAAGTTGGAGAAGGATTAACCCGAAAATACAATGGTCTATTGCAGGAGTTTTTCATGATGAGTCAGGGACGCATCGAGCACGTCAATCTTACCGTCAGCGACATCGAACGTTCGGCGGCATTCTTCGGGGAGTTGCTCGGCTGGCATCAGCGCTGGCGCGGGGCATCGATGAAAGGCGGCGAGACGATCCATGTCGGCGAAGAGACCACCTACCTCGCGCTCTATACCGATCGGCGCGACCATGCCGGGCAGCAGAAGGGCCGGCCGATGAACCATGTCGGATTGCTGGTCGACGATCTCGACGCGGCCGAACAGGTGGTGATCGCGCATGGCTTCGAGCCATGGGGACATGACGACTACGCGCCGGGGCGGCGCTTCTACTTCTTCGACTGGGACGGGATCGAGTTCGAGGTGGTCAGCTATGAATGACGCTCCCCTCCCGCAAGCGGGAGGGAGCTCAGAGTTCTTCCGCCGTCCCGATTTCGTGGAGCGCAATCCGCCGATCGGAAAAGCCGAGCGTCGCCCTTTGTTCGACCCACTGGCGCATGTGCGGCGTCTCGAAGTGAGCGGCCAGCGCCGCGCGATCGTCCCACAGCTCGGTGACGCGAAACAGGCCCGGCTCGGCGACATCCTCCGCATAGGAGTAGGCGCGGCAGCCCGGCTCGGCGAGCGTTGCGGCGATCACTGCCCGCATCAGCGGACGCGCCTCGTCGAGCCTATCCACCGGAAAGCGGAAACTGCCGAGCACCGCGATCATGGCTCGAAACTCGGAAGCGGCTTCAGCACCTCGAAACGCTCCTTCCTCGGTTTGCCCTCGATCGGCGGCAGCTCGACCGGCGAGTCGTCGATGCGAGTGTCGGGCACGCGATCGAGCAAGTCGCGAATCAACGTCAGCCGGCCGATCTTCTGGTCGTTGAAATCGACCAGCGTCCACGGGGTCAAGGCAGTATGCGTCGCACGCAGCATCGCCTCACGCGCATCGGTGTATGCGCCGTATTTGTTGCGAGCGTCGAGGTCGACCGGCGAAAGCTTCCAACCCTTGAGCGGATCCTCTGCGCGCTCGGCGAAGCGCTCCTCCTGCTTCGCTTGGTCGCAGCACAGCCAGTACTTGAAGAGCAGAATGCCGGCGTCGACGAGCAGTTTCTCGAACGCCGGTACCGCGATGAGAAACGCCTCGACTTCTTCGGGCGTGACGAACCCCATGACTTGTTCGACCCCGGCGCGGTTGTACCAGCTGCGGTCGAACAGCACGATTTCACCGGCCGTGGGCAAGTGCGCGATGTAGCGCTGGAAGTACCACTGTCCGGCTTCGCGTTCGGTGGGTTTGCCGAGCGCGACGACGCGGCACTGGCGGGGGTTGATGTGCTCGCGGATAGCGTCGATCGCCCCGCCCTTGCCTGCGCTGTCGCGGCCTTCGACCAGGACCACGATGCGCGCGCCCGTATGGGCCGCCCAGCGCGCCAGCTGCACCAGCTCGCGCTGCATCGGTTCGAGACGTTCGTCGTATTCCTTACGCTTGAGCTTGCCCATGGCTAGAAGCTCTCTTCGTAGACTCGCGTGATGTCGCCGCCCCACTCGCCGTGGAACTTGTCGAGCAGACGTTGGGCGGGGACCTTGCCGCTGGCGACGATTTCCTGCAGCGGTTCGAGGAAGCCGGCCTCGCTGTCGCCGCTGGAGTTGAGCCGGGCGCGCGCCACGAGACCTTGGCGGGCGATCTCGACCACCTCGCGGGCGAGATCGAGCAGCTTTCCCCCGCCGGACAGCGGGGCGTCGAGCGCGAGCTTCGGGACCGCCTCGCGCAGGGCCTCTCGCTCTGCCATCGACCAATGCCTGACCAGGTCCCAGGCCGCGTCGAGCGCGGCATCGTTGTAGAGCAGTCCGACCCACAAGGCAGGCAGCGCGCAGATCCGGTTCCACGGGCCGCCATCGGCACCCCGCATCTCCAGGAACGACTTGAGACGAACCTCGGGGAATGCGGTCGAAAGATGGTCGGCCCAGTCGCTCGGTCGAGGCAGCTCGCCGGGAAGCGCTGGCAGCTTGCCTTCGAGAAAATCGCGGAAGCTCTGGCCGGCGGCATCGATGTAGCGCCCGTCGCGGAACACGAAATACATCGGCACGTCGAGCATGTAGTCGACGTAGCGTTCGTAGCCGAAGCCGTCCTCGAAAACGAACGGCAGCATCCCGGTGCGGTGCGGATCGGTATCGGACCAGATATGGCTGCGGTACGAGAGCATGCCGTTGGGCTTGCCGTCGGTGAACGGAGAGTTGGCGAACAGCGCAGTGGCGAGCGGCTGAAGCGCAAGGCCAACGCGGAACTTCTTCGCCATGTTCGGCTCAGAGCAATAATCGAGATTGACCTGAATCGTGCAGGTTCGCAGCATCATGTCGAGGCCGAGGGTGCCTACGCGCGGCATGTGCCGGAGCATGATCTCGTAGCGGCCCTTCGGCATGATGGGGAGCTCGTCGCGCCGCTTGTCCGGCCACATGCCGAGGCCGAGGAAGCCGACGCCGCACTTCTCGCCGATCGCCTTGACCTGATCGAGATGGCGGCCGGTCTCCGCGCAAGTCTGGTGCAGGTTGTCGAGCGGAGCGCCCGATAGCTCGAGCTGTCCGGCCGGCTCGAGGCTGACGTTGCCGTCCGCGCCCTTGAGCGCGATGACATGGCCCCCTTCCTCGATCGGCTCCCAGCCGAACTGCTGCATTTCAAGCAGGATGTCGCGGATGCCGCCAGGCTCGTCGTACGATGGGGCAGCGTGAGTGCCGGCCTTGTAGACCAGCTTCTCATGCTCTGTGCCGATCCGCCAGTTCGCCGGCGGTTTCTCGCCGGCCTGCAGCGGCGCGACGAGCTGCTCGCGGCGCTCGATCGGCGGCTCCTCCCCTTCGAACGCTTTGCGCGTGCTCATGGGCGCGCCGCTAGCCGGTGCGCGGGGGCCGCGCCAGTCTCAAATTGCTACCAATCCCCGGCGGCCGCCATCCACAGCGCGGTGGCGGCGATGGCAGCGGTCTCGCCGCGCAGGATGCGCGGGCCGAGCGAGATCGCTCGGGCCTGCGGCAAGGCACGCACCGCCGCCCGCTCCGCGTCGGCGAAACCGCCCTCCGGGCCGATCAGCAGCGCCGACGGTCCGGAACTCGCAGCGAAGGCCATCGCGGCGGGCTCGCCGCCCAGCTCGTCAGCGAAAAACAGCGCACGCTCGGCAGGCCAATCGCGAAGCAGAGCGTCGAGCTTCGCAGGTTCGGCCAGCTCGGGCAGCGCGGTCCGCGCGCATTGCTCGGCGGCTTCGGTCACGATCGCACGGGCGCGCTCCAGATTGAGCTTGTCGGCGATGCAGCGGTGCGCGAGCACCGGCTGGATACGCCGCACCCCGAGCTCGCTCGCCTTTTCGAGCACGAGGTCGAAGCGGTCCTTCTTGAGCAACGCGGCGCAAAGCCAGAAATCCGGGACCTGCTCGCGCTCACGCAGCTTCTCGACGGGTTCCAGCACGACGTCGCGCTTGCCGACCGAGACTACCTGCGCCGCCCACTCACCGGTCACATCGTCGCAGAGAATGACGATCTCGCCCGCGCCTACGCGCATGACCTTGGCCAAGTAGTGCGCCTGATTGGACTCTATCGTGACGATCGCGCCCTTCGCCACGGGTGCCGGGACGAACAGCCGCGGCGCGCTGCGCGGAGGCCAGGCTGGCGTGGCGGGCATGGCGAAGCCCTTAGACCTCAGTAGCTGCGCGAGTCATCTCATCGGAACCGAAAACCGCTTAGCGTCAGGAACGAAGCGCGTCGGAGGCCGCGCTGCCCGCCCATTCACGCTCGCGGAACCACTTGGTGAGCACGTGCTTGACGCCCGCCTCTACGGTCGAGCCTTCGTGGTGCGAGTGCCCGTTAGGCGTGCCGTCGCGATTGAGGTTATTCCAGGCCAGCAGCGCGCCACGCCGCGGAATCGCCTCGATGAAGGCACGCGGGAAACGCGTGCAGCCGCCCGCCTCGGGCTCATTGAGGAACGCCATCGCCGTCCAGGTACGCTGGCCGCCCTCGGAAGCGACGGCCTCCGAATAAGGCTGACCCCCAGCGAAGTAATCGTTGTGCATGAGGAAATGCTGGCCCGGGTAGTACCGCTGGCCCTGCACCGTCTGACCGTGGCTTGCCGGCAAGTCGAGCAGCTCGGCCATGCGCCGCTCCACCTCCGCAACCGTCGGCTCTTCGCCCGACAACAGGCAGGTCGCGCTGGTCCTGCGGCTGGGCGTACTGCTCGCCTTCAGGCTGGTCGAAGGCTTCGCATCGGCGTCTATCAGCGCGATCAATCGATCGCACTCCTCGTCGGAAAGAAACCCGGGAACCACGTACATATCGAGATTGTACGCCGGGACACGGATCGCCTGGGGCGCGGCCTCCAGCGCGGCGCGCGCACGTTCCCCCATCCCCGCAAGCACCGCGAGGTCCGATCCCGGCAAACCGGGGAATGCCTTCGGCGGCTTCTGGATCGTAATGAGCGGACGAAACAGTTGAGGCCCCGAAGCGGCCTCAGGGCCGGCAGGAACCGGCGGCGCCCCCTCGCTCATCGGCGGTGTGGCGGAGCGGCTGAACAATCGATCGAACAAGGACATGGCTCCGCTATAGCAAAAGCGATTTTCTCCGCCATACGACTGTGGCAGCACGCGACGCCATGGCAACAGGATCCGAAATCGTCCCTGACAGCGAGCACCGCGGGCTTGTCGCGCGACTGCCGCAGCGGCTGCGCGACCTTGCGTTGCTGGCGCGGTTCGACCGGCCGATCGGCTGGTGGCTGCTGTTCTGGCCCTGCGCCTGGGGCGTGTGGCTGGCAGGCGCGGGATTGCAATGGCAGCTGGTGCTGTGGCTGCTGCTCGGCGCGGTGGCGATGCGCGGGGCGGGCTGCGTTTACAACGATATCGTCGATGCCGACCTCGACCGACAAGTCGCCCGCACCGCCAGCCGTCCGGTCGCGAGCGGGCGGGTGAGTCCGAAGACTGCTTGGGCCTGGCTGTTCGCATTGTGCGGTGTCGGCCTCGTGGTGCTGTTGCAGCTGCGACTCGAGGCGCAAGTCGTCGCGCTCGCCAGCCTGGCGCTGGTCGCCGCCTACCCGTTCATGAAGCGCATCACCTGGTGGCCGCAGGCTTGGCTTGGGCTGGTGTTCACATGGGGCGCACCGGTCGGATGGGCCGCGTTGCGCACCGACCGGCTCGAGGTCATGGCCGCGCTCTACGTCGGCTCGATCTTCTGGTGCGTGGGCTACGACACGATCTACGCGCTGCAGGACCGCGAGGACGATGCGCTGGTCGGGATTCGCTCGAGCGCCTTGCGTCTGGGCCGGCGTGTCCAGGCGGGCGTGATTGCGTTCTATTGCCTGGCACTGACCGGCTGGTGCCTCGCCTTCTGGCTGCTGCGTGAGGACTGGGTGGCGCTGCTGGCGCTGATACCCGCGGGCGTCCACCTGATGTGGCAGGCCTTCACGCTCGATCCCACCGATCCCGATAACCCGCTCACCCGGTTCCGCTCGAACCGTTTCGCCGGTTTGTTGGTCGCCGCCGCCTGCCTGGTGGTCGGTAACGCCTGAGTTCCTCCCCTCCCGCGCGCGGGAGGGGAATGCTGACTATTCCGCCGGCTGGATCTGCACCTTGCGCGGTCGCGTCCAGCTCAGGAACCGTCGCAACGGCGCGGTGATCGGGCCGTGCGACGCCATCCAGGCGTGGTAATCGCGATACTTCGCATCTTCAGCCAGGAGATGGGCTTCCTCGGTCCTGGCGCGCCAGTAGTAGATGCCGCTGACGCAGGCGAGGAACACGGTGTTGCGGACCGCTTCGGCAGGCGATCCGGTAGTGACCAAGAACGGCATGGCGGAGCACCACCAGAAGAGATTCTTCGACAGGTACGCCGGGTGCCGCGTGAACCGGTAGGGCCCGTTGGTCAGGACGCCGCGATAGGTCAGGTTCGAGAACCGCATTCCGAAGGCAACCGTCGCCCACGCGTAGACCGCAGTCAGGGACGCCAGCCAGCCGGCCCAGAGCCAGAGCACGACCGGGTGACCGGCGAGCCATACGCCCCAGCCGGCGGTCTGGTATTCGTACTGGATCACCCCGCCCTCTCCCATGAAGGCGAAGACGAACGGCGGATAGCAGATCAGCGCCGCCAGCCAGCCGGCGAGAAACGGGTTGCCGCTGCGAATATGCGCATCGAGCGGGCGCAGGGTCAGCAGGTAGCCGACCGTCCCGATCTGCACGTCGACGACGAACAGCAGCTCGAACAGCAGGACGCCGACGCGAATCGGATCTCCGGCGATCGCGCCGAGATCGGCCTCGACCACCGCGGCGAAACCGCCCGGCAGGATCGAGATCATGAACGCGGAGAAGAAACCCTTGATGATCCACGCACGCCAGTGGCGCTTGACCTCGTCGCCGTCCCACGCCTCGCGCCCGATCAGCATCGCGCCGAAGTGCCAGGCGTGGTCGCGCGGCTCGACCAGATAGCGGTCGAGCCACAGCACGTAGGGGATCGACAGGAGGAACAGCGGCAGCGCGGCCATCGCGAGCACGCGCATCGCGAACAGGTAGTTGCCGTCCCAGTACCAGCGTCCGAGCGCGTAAAAAGCGCCGATGAGCAGCCAGGTCGCCCACAGCCCGGCGAGCTTGGTCACCGACACTTCGATAACCGCCGAAAGCGGGCGCGGGCGACTCCAGTCGATGCCGGTCGACGCGCGGCGATGAACCTTTTCGACCAGCACCGACCAGGCGGCCATCGCGAGTCCGGTCAAGGTCATCGCGAGCAGCGCGGAATTCGGGCCGGAGAGCGGCTCGGCGGGGGCTGGCAGGTCGAACGTCGTCACCAGCGCCGGCCACAGGCGCGCGAAGGCAATCCAGCCGAGCAGCGTCGCCAGGCCGACGAGCCCGACCCAGGGCGACACATCGCTGGCAGGCAGCCGTCCGGGAACAGCCGAGGCCGCAGGGGATGGCGCGCTCATGCGCGCGGCTTAACGCGGAAGGGTTAAGGGGCCGGTAATCCGACGCCTTGGCTCACCGCCAGGCGGTGATCCGGCCGCCATCGTCGAGGATGAACAGCATGTTGTTGGCCACGATCGGCGGCAACGAGACCGAGCTGCGGAGCTCCGTGAATGGCGCCGCCTCCCCGCTCATCACGTCGACCGATTGCACTTCGCCTTCCGAGCTCGCGACCCACAGCCGGTTGCTGGCGAGCACCGGGCCGGTCCAGAAGATCGGGCCGCGCTCGCTCTTGGGATTGCGCCAGCGGGCGAGCTGGGTGACCCAGCGCACCCGGCCGGTCGAGCGGGCGATTGCGAGGAGACGCGAATCGTCGGTCAGCGTGAATACCCATTCGCCGGCGATCGCGGGCGTCGAGATGCCGGCCAGCGACAGCTCCCAGATGCGCTGCCCGGTGACCAGCTCGTAGGCTGCCATCCGCCCGCCCTGGCCGAGCGCATAGACCCGGCCGCCGTCGATGATCGGATCGGCATCGACATCGGTCAGTGTACCGACCTGAGTCGAGATCGAGGTCCGCGCGAGCGCATCGGACCACAAGTTGCGGCCGTTCTCGTAGCGATAGGCGACCACTTCGCCCTGCGAATATCCGGCGATGACGGTGCCCTGCCCAGCTGCAGGGGCGGCGACTCCGAACACGCCCGACTGGCCGCTGGCGGCGGTTTCCTGCCACAGCAGCGAGCCGTCGGCGGCGCTGAGCGCATGGATCTGGTTGTCCTGCGTCATGACGTAGACGGTGTTGAACGCGATCGTCGGCGCGCCCCGCAGCGGGCCGGCGGGCTTGACCCGCCACACTTCGGCACCGGTAGCGGCATCGAGCGCGACGACGTCGCCGGCGCCGTTGGTGGCGTAAACTTTGCCATCAAAGAAGCTGGCGCCGCCGCCGAACGTGGCCGCACGTAAATCGCGTTCTACTTCAATGGGATGGGACCAACGGCGCGCGCCCGTGGCGGTGTCGAACGCGTGCACCACACCCTCAGTGTCGACCACGAACAGCGAGCCGCCGCCGACGACGGGCGCCGAAGCCAGGCGGCGGCGCGGATTGCTGCCCTGTATGTTCGCAGTCCAGGCCTGCACCGGGGCCGCACCAAGCGTCAGGTGGCCGGGCGCCTTGGCCGCGTTACCGCCGGCTTGGGGCCATTCCGCGTTGGTCTGCGCGGGCGGGAGAACCACGGAGACGCTAGCCAGCGCCGGATCGGCTCGCACCTCGTTGGAGATGCGCGAGAGGATCGGCTGGCGCCTGCCGACCGTCGGAGTGGCATCATCCTTCTCCTCTCCGCCGATGCCCAGCGTCTCGCACCCGGCGAGCGAGGCGAGGAGCACGGGCAAAAGGAGGACGCGGGCCCAGGCGGCACGTTTTGGGGTCCGGCCCAGCAGCAGGCGCGAAGCTTCATTCATCGGTCGGATCATCCTCACTGAGCCGCCGCCGGCACCGGCGCGGGCGTGGTTGCGGCGGCGTCTTCCTCGCGCATTTGTTCCAGCGTCTCGTCGACGTCGGCCACGGCGTCGAAGCCGAGCAGGCCCGCCATCTGACGCGTACGCGAGCGCAATGACTGAGGCACGTCCTCGTCCTTGGCGATCGCAGCGAACATCGGACCGGCCAGGTTTTGTTTGCCCTGCTTGAGATAAGCCATCGCGACCAGTTCGCCCGCGCTGCCGAACCATGGGTTGCCGGGCGTGGCGAGCGGCTTGAGCCGGTCGATCACCTGCTGCGGCTGCATCTCTTCGAAGCGTGCGGCGACCGAGCGGATCGTGGCGAGATCGCGATAGGGCTGCGGCGCGTCACCGTCGGCGGCGATCTCGTCGAACAGCGCGATCGCTTCGGCCTGCCGGTTGTCACGCAAGGCAATGCCGGCGCGCGCCATCTTGGCCGAGACGGCAGTAGCGGAACTGCCTTCGGCCAATGCGGCGAGATCGCTCTCCGCTTGCTGAATCTGCCCTGCCTCGAGCTTGTCCAACGTGGTGATCAGCGTGTCGGATGCCTGCTCGAGCTGGCCTTCGCGGCGGTCCTGCCAGAACAAGTAGCCACCGAATGCGGCGATGGCGAGCACTGCGCCGCCGCCGATCAGCCAACCATAGCGCTTCGCAGCCGAGCCGAGCTGTTCCTGGCGCATTGCCTCGTCGACTTCGCGCAGCAAGACCTCCTGCTCGGCGGCGCGGCGCTCGGCAAGCTTGTCGGCACGGGACTGTTCTGAATCGGGTGTGAGTGCCACGGGGCTCGTGTCTGGCTGTTTGTTAACCGGTTGGCGGGCTGTTTAGCGAAAGGGCGCGCCTTTTCAATTGCGGAAGTAGAACCTGTCCCCCACGGAGTGAATGGCCGATGAAGCTCTATTTTCGGCCCATAAGGCCCCAATAGAGCGCTCGGTAGCGCTCGATCATCGTGTGCTCGTCGAATTCGGCCGCGGCCTTCGCGCGGTTGGCCGCGCCGATGCGCTTGCGCAGCATCGGATCGGCAGCAAGCGCCTGGATCGCTTTGGCAAGCTCGGCCTCGTTGCCTGGCGCGGTCAGGAACGGCCCGTTGTCGGTCGCGACCATGGCTCCGATATCGCCCACACGCGGCGCGGCGACCGCCAGTCCGGCCGCCATCGCCTCGATGACCGAAATCGGAGACTGCTCCGAATGCGAGGACAGCGCGAACACGTCGAACAGGCCGACCGCCTTCCCTGGCTCGGCGACGAAGCCGGGCAAGTGAACGCGATGTTCGATCCCGCGCGCGGCCGCTTCGGCCAGGATCGTCTCGCGCTCGGGCCCTTCGCCGGCGATGACCAGCTGCCATTCCTCGGGCAGTTCGGCGCAAGCGCGGACCAGCGCGGTTAGGTTCTTGACCTTGCGCAGGCCCGCCAATGTGCCGATCCAGAACTCGCCCTTCTGTTTGACCAGGCGCGGCAGCGCGTCACGCTTCGGCGCCGTCGCGTATGCGCGGGTGTCGATGCCGTTGGCGATCAGCCTGACGCGGGTGCGGGGCTGGTCCCAGATCTCGAGTGCGATCCGCTCGAGCGTGCGCGACGGCACGACCAATGCGGCGCTGCGCCCCAATGCGATGCGGCGGTAGAGGTTGCGGCTGCGCTTGAGGCCGCCGGCCTCGTCTTCGTTGAAGCCGTCCTCGTGGTGGACCAGAGGCGCGAGCTTGTAGACGTCTGCGAACAGCGTGTGCGCCATCGCTGCATCCATCGCTCCCCAGTTGTAGGTGCAGACGAGGTCGTAGCCCGCCATCGCCGCGGCGAGCTTCTTGAGCCGCCCGGGAAGCGGCTTGCCCGTCAGCGACGGGAACGCCGGCCAGGAAACCGCCACCCCCTTGCCGATCAGCGCGGCGGCCGAGCGACACTCGGGATCGCCCGAGACGATCGCGTGCTCGGCCTCGCGCCCGAAGGCATTGATCAGGCGGACGCAGCGCAGCTCCTTGCCGCCCGCGTCGAAGGAGGAATGGAGGTGGAGGATGCGCGGCGTCGAGTTCATGCCACTTTTGCCAGCAGGCGCCCGATCGCCGCTTGCGCCTCGGGTTCGTCGAGCGTCGGGGCATGGCCGGTGCGCGAGACCATGCATACATCCAGCGCCGGCAGCTCGACCGCCATCCGTTCGAGCGTCGCGACGGAGAGAATGTCGGACAGCTCGCCACGTATCGCGAGCGCCGGGCGACCGCCAAGCGCGCGGAACGCCGGCCACATATCGACCGGCGCGGTGCCCTCGGCAGTCTGGAACGGCTCGGCGATCTTCATGTCGTAATCGAACGCGATGCGCGCGCCTGGGCCGACCGCCATCAGGCGTTTGGCGAGCTTGAGCCAGTCGGAAATCGCGAACTCGGGATGAGCCGCGCCGGCCTGCTCGCGCAAGCCTCGCGCAGCGTGCATCCAGGTCGGAAAGCTGCGTCCCTGCCCGACATAGCCGCGAATACGCGCGAGGCCCTCCGCCTCGATCTCCGGGCCGACGTCGTTGAGCACCACGCCTGCCAGCCGCTCGGGCGCCTGCATCGCCAGCAGCATGATGACGATCCCGCCGAGCGAGGTGCCGACAGCCACGACGCGCTCGATCGCCAGATGGTCGAGCAGGGCGAGGATATCGGCGGCATATTGCAACGGCTGGTAGCTGCTCGAATCGCGGGCGTAATCGCTCATGCCGCGGCCCCGCAGATCGGCGCACAGCACTTGCCAGTCGCCGGCAAAGGCGTCTGCCAGGGGCTCGAAATCGCGGCAATTGCGGGTCAGGCCGGGAATGCACAGGATAGGCGGGCGGCCGGGCTCGCCGCCCGAGTAATCGCGATAGTGCAGCGTGAGCCCGTCCGCGCTGGTCCATTCGCGCCCGAAGAAGGCTGCCGGGCCATTTGTCATCGTCGCTTGTTACCCCGCTCCTGCGGCCCCACTAATGCTTGCATGCGCGCCGAACCGCAACCCGCCCCCTATCGCCCCGATATGCCGATTCTGGGACTCGCCAGCTGGCTTGGCGACGAGGTCCGGCCGGCGGAATTTCCGATGGCCAAACTACGATTCCGCAACGACCGCTGGGCCGGGGCGGTCGGGCTCGCCGAGCTGCCGGGCGCCGACTGGATCCGTCACTTCGCGCTCTTCGAGCCATTGACCGACAACCTGCCGAGACCGCTTGCGCTGCGTTATCACGGCCACCAGTTCCAGGTTTACAATCCCGAGATCGGCGACGGACGCGGGTTCACCTTCGCCCAGCTGCGTGACGGCGCCCGGCGCCTGCTCGACCTCGGCACTAAGGGCTCAGGCCGCACCCCTTATAGCCGCACCGCGGACGGCCGGCTGACCCTGAAGGGTGCCGTGCGCGAGATCCTGGCCACCGAAATGCTCGAGGCCCTCGGCGTCTACACCTCGAAAACCTTCTCGGTGATCGAAACAGGCGAGGAGCTGGAACGCGGCGACGAACCTTCGCCGACCCGCTCGGCGGTGCTGGTGCGCCTCAGCCATTCGCACATCCGCATCGGCACGTTTCAGCGGCTCGCGGTGCTCGCGGAGGACGGGCACATGCGGGCGCTGGCCGACTATTGCCTTGCCCAGTTCCCCGGCCCCCAGCCGCCCGACGACGCAGCCGCACGCGACGAACCGGCAGTCGTGCTGATGCACCAGGCGGTCGAGCGGCTCGCCGATCTGGCAGCCTCCTACATGGTGGCGGGGTTCGTCCACGGCGTGCTCAATTCAGACAACATGAACGTCACTGGCGAGAGCTTCGACTACGGTCCATGGCGCTGGCTGCCGCTATGGGACCCGGGCTTCACTGCCGCCTATTTCGACGACAGCGGACTCTACGCGTTCGGCCGGCAGCCCGAAGCGATCCGCTGGAACCTGGCGCAGCTGGCGATTTCCCTGAGGCGCCTGGTCGACGCGCCGCCGCTGGTCGCGGCGATCGAACGCTTCCCGGACCTTTACCACCAGGCGATCGCGCGCCGATTCTGCTGGCGGCTCGGCGTCGGGAGCCAGGGTCTGGAGCGCGACATGGCGCTGATCGGCGCGGCCGAACGGACCATGCGCGAGCGCCGGATCGGTCCCGATGCGTTCTTCTTCGCGCATCGCGGCGGTCGCAACGCCGAAGGCGAGCTGGCCGAAGCGCTGACTGGCTACCCTTCGGTGACGGACAACCATCCCTACTGGTCCGGCGAAACACCCCAGGCGATGCTGATCGACGAAGTCGAGGCGATCTGGGCCGCCATTGCCGAACGCGACGACTGGCAGCCGCTCGCCGACAAGGTCGCCGCCGTGCGCGCGATGGGCGAGGCCTTGGGCGAGCCGCCCGCTCCGGCGGGGCATCGCCTTTAAAGGCGATCGAAACCTTTGCCGGACTGGCATGGTTAAGTCCGAACCGTTACAGCGCCGCCATACTTTCCCCGGATTGCCGCTTCTCGAGACATCGTACGCTGTGAGCGAAAACGAGATCATCTCCCACGAACCCGCGACCGGTGCCGTGCTGTGGCGCGGGAAAGTGGCCGACGTCGACGAGACGGTCATGCGCGCGCGGCGCGCATGGCCGCAGTGGGCCGCGCAGCCGCTCGCCAACCGGATCGAGCTGATGCGGCGCTTCGCCAACGAAGTCCGCAAGGAGCAGGACGCCTTCGCCGAGCTGATCGCCAAGGAGACCGGCAAGCCGCTGTGGGAAGCGCGCGGCGAGGTCGAATCGGTAGTGGCCAAGGTCGAGATATCGGTCCGCGCCTATGCGGAGCGGACCGGGCAGCGAAAGCTCGACAGCGCGCTGCAGGGCACCGCCGCCGTGCGCCACAAGCCGCATGGGGTGATGGCCGTGCTCGGCCCGTTCAACTTCCCGGCGCACTTGCCCAATGGCCACATCGTTCCGGCGCTGATCGCGGGCAACGCGGTAGTGTTCAAGCCGAGCGAGAAGACGCCGGCAGTGGGCGAGTTCCTGCTCAAGTGCTTCCACAAGGCGGGCGTCTCGGCGGCGGTCGTACAACTGCTCGTTGGCGGACCCGAGCAAGGCAAGGCTCTCGTCGCGCACGAAGGGATCGATGGCGTGCTGTTCACCGGCTCGGCGCAGACGGGAATCGCGATCAACCGCAAACTTGCCGCCAATCCCGGCAAGATCGTCGCGCTCGAGATGGGCGGCAACAATCCGCTGGTGCTGTGGGACACGCCCAAGCTCACCGATGCGGCGGTGCTGGTCGTGCAATCGGCCTTCACCACCGCCGGCCAGCGCTGCACCGCCGCGCGGCGGCTGATCGTCAAATCCAGCCTTTACGACCAGGCCGTCGCGGAAGTGAAGCGCCTGACCGCGCGAATCATGGTTGGAGCCCCGTTCGATGAGCCGTCGCCGTTCATGGGCCCGGTGATCGACATGCAAGCCGCGGACCAGCTGACCGAGAGCTTCCTCTACCTGCTTTCCAACGGCGGCAAGGCGCTCAGCCACATGAAGCGCCCGCGCGACGGGCTGCCGTTCGTCACACCGGGGCTGATCGATACGACCGCGATGACCGAGCGGCCCGACGTCGAGCTGTTCGGGCCGCTGCTGCAGGTGATCCGGGTCGACGATTTCGACCAGGCCATCGCCGAGGCGAACAATACCCGCTTCGGTCTCGCCGCGTCACTGATCGGAGGATCTCCGCAGGAATACAGCCGGTTCTGGGCGAATATCCGCGCCGGCATCGTCAACTGGAACCGGCCGACCAGCGGCGCATCGTCGGCAGCGCCGTTCGGAGGGGTGGGCTTTTCGGGCAACCATCGCCCTGCCGCGTTCTATGCTGCCGACTATTGCGCCTACCCGGTCGCCAGCACCGAAATGGAGCAACCGCGCGCCAGCCTGGGCGTGGGATTCCGCGACGACAGGCGGATTTCCGGCGATCGGTAGGGCTGGTCTAGCCGCTCGTAACCAGATCGACCTCGGTGCTCCCTGAGGGCAGGCGGCGGGCATAGACGACATAGGAGGCCTTTCCCTTGACCCCGGCGAGTACGTCGTCGCCGTCGTGAAGCATGCGCTGCGCCGAGAACCCGGCGCCGCGGGCGCGGGTGAAATAGAAGTCCATCACTTCGCTAAGCGGCACCGGGGTAACGAAGTTGACCACGCGCAGCGAACAGCGCGCCGCATCGGTTCCGGCGGCTTCCTGCACTGCGCCGCGCGGATAGACCGGAAAGGGTTTGGGTAGCCGAGCCGCCCATTGCATCGTGTATTCGGCGCGATCGGCGCAATCCGCGTTACCGCCGGGAGCCGCGGCAGCGCGAGCCGCGGCGGTCAGCGCGGCGTCCGCGGGCAACCGGCCCGCGACCTCGCGCGCTTCGGGCGCCTTTTTCATCCGGCCCGGTCCGCCGACCAGCCGGAGGGCCTCTGCGCGCGCGGCGGCGATCGCTTCGGGAGTGGCATCGACGGTCGGCAACGAGCCGTCTTGCGAAGGCATCGAGGCCGCGCTGTTGGCGCGGTTCTGACCGACGAGGTCGGGATCGACCATGATCTGTTCGCCAAGCGCGCCGCTGAGCGCGGGATCGTCCTCGGACTCGGTCGTGACCGTCTCATTGCTGCCGCAACCGGCTATCAGCAGTGCAGACCCCAGAAGTAGGGAATGAGCGAACGAACGCATGATGCGGATTGGTAGCGCAAACCCATCGGCAAAGCGTTTACGAGCCGCGGGAATTTGGCGACCCGTCCCGAAACGGGAAATGACAAGGCGCCCGCACGGTCTCGCACGGGCGCCTTGGCGCGACCCCTCATGAACACGACCCGTGAGGGGCCGCGCGGCGGCCGCGATCCAACAGGGGAGAACCGCGGCCGCTAGGTGGTAATGGCTCAGCGGCAGCGCACGCCGTTGTCGAGCTCGCGGCCGATCAGCGCGCCGGCTGCGGCGCCGAGGATCGTGCCGAGCGTCCGGTCGCGTCCACCGTCGACCTCGCGGCCGAGCAGCGCACCCGCCGCGCCGCCGATGATCAGGCCGGTGGTGCCGTTCTTCTTGCGACAATAGGTGCGGCCGTCGTCGCCCCGCCAGACACGGGTGTTGCGATAGACAGGCTCGCCATAATAGCCCTGGTTGTAATAGCCGCGATCGTAGCGATCATAGCGGTCATAGTCGCGATAACGATCGCGATAACGATCACGGCGATGGCGGTTCCAGCCGTCTTCGGACGGCGCCGCGTGATAGCCAGGGGCGTGGAAATCGACGGCCATGGCGGGCACTGCGCTGACAGCCATGCCCGAAGCTGCAAGGGCCAGGGCGGTCTTTGTGATGATGGTTTTCATGGTCTGGGCTCCTACCAAACTTCGAGTGGACGGTTCATGTCTAGGCCCTAATTCCTGAACAGCGAGCAACTCGGCCGTTCAGAAATGCAATTTTTTCGGCCTGCTTGCTCCATTCGGCGCGCGTCCCTATCGCCTCGCCGGTGAACCGTGCCTCTTCCAGCCCCAAAGGCGGCCTCCTTTACGCCCTGGGTGCGCACGTATTCTGGGGCTCGATGCCGTTGTACCTGCTGTTGGTACAGAGCGTGCCTCCGCTCGAGTTCGTCGCCTGGCGCCTGATCTTCACTTTGCCGCTCTGCTTTCTGTTCCTGACGATGACCAGGGGCTGGAGCCAGCTGCGAGCCGTGCTGCGCAACCGGCGCGCGTTGCTGACCCTGTTCTTCACTGCGACGCTGGTGGCGGTGAACTGGTGGCTCTACGTCTGGGCGATCCACACCGGCCACGTCTATGCTGCGAGCCTCGGCTACTACATCCTGCCGCTGCTGATGATGCTGCTCGGATTCGTCGTGCTCGGCGAGCGGTTGAGCAGACGGCAATGGATCGCGGTCGTGCTCGCCGGGCTTGGTGTCGGAATTCTCGCGGCGGGTGCGCTGACGACGATGTGGCTCAGCGTATCGATGGCCGTGACGTTCGGAATCTATGGCCTGCTGCGCAAGACGGTGGCGGCGGGCGCGCTGGCGGGGTTGACGGTCGAATCGATGATGCTCTTTCCGATCGCACTGGCGATCGCCGCATGGCATTGGGGGACACCGCAGGGCCCGGCACTCGCACAAGGCTGGGACGTCGCGCTAGCCATGGCATGGAGCGGGCCGATGACCGCGGTACCGCTGATGTGTTTCGCCATCGCCGCGCGGCGGATGCCCTATACCGTGGTGGGCTTCCTGCAATTCATCTCGCCGACGATCGTGTTTCTGCTCGGCCTGACGGTGTTCGACGAGGAACTGCGCTCGGCCCAGCTCGCTTGCTATGTGCTGATCTGGGCGGCCGCGGCGCTGTTCACCTGGGAACTGGTGCGCGGGCGAAAGGTGGAAGAGGCTGTGCCAGCCTAGACCAACCGCCAGCTAAGCGTCTCGCCGGCATGAAATGGGACGACGCCGCCCATTTCGGCCGGCACGTCGATCGACGCCCGAGCGAGTGTCACGGTGCCTTCGTTGAGCGGCAGGCCGTAGAAGCAAGGGCCATGCTCGCTGGCGAAACCCTCGAACTTGTCGAGCGCGCCTTCGGCCTCGAATACTGCCAGGTAACTTTCGAGAGCGAACGGGGCGTTGAATATCCCAGCGCAGCCGCAAGCCGATTCCTTCGCCGCGCGATCGTGCGGCGCGCTGTCGGTGCCGAGGAAGAACTTCGGGCTACCCGAGGTCGCCGCGCGGCGCAGCGCCAGGCGGTGCTGCTCGCGCTTGGCGACCGGCAGGCAGTAGGCATGCGGCCGGATGCCGCCGACCAGCATCGCGTTGCGGTTGATGTGGAGGTGTTGCGGGGTGATCGTGGCCGCCACATTCGGTCCGGCGCTCTCGACGAACGCGACGGCTTCCTCGGTCGTCGCATGCTCGAACACAACTTTGAGATCCGGCAGCTCGCGCAGCAGCGGCGCCAGGATGCGGTCGATGAAAACCGCTTCCCTATCGAACACGTCCACGTCGGGAGCGGTCACCTCGCCGTGGACGCAGAAGACCATGCCGATGTCCTGCATCCGCTCTAGCACATGGCGGATTCTGGCGATGTCGGTCACGCCATTTGCCGAATTGGTGGTGGCGCCCGCAGGATAGAGCTTGGCTGCGGTAAACACCCCATCCGCGAAGCCGGCCGCAAGGTCGTCCGGGTCGGTCGCATCGGTCAGGTAGCAAGTCATCAGCGGCGTGAAGTCCGCGCCTTCGGGGAGCGCGGCAAGGATCCGCTCGCGATAGGCGGCTGCATCGGCCGCGCTGGTCACCGGCGGGGTCAGGTTCGGCATCACGATCGCGCGCGCGAACTGCCGCGCGGTGTGGCCCACCACATTCCGCAGCATCTCGCCGTCCCGCAAGTGAACGTGCCAGTCGTCGGGCCGGCGGATGGTCAGTACCTCGTTCATCGCGCGCGCCATGGCACAGCGGGTTGACTATCGCCAGTGGCCGACCAAGTTGACCCCATGGCCAACGAACGCCTGTTCTCGCGCGCGGTGGTGCGCATCGCGCCCGGGGAAGAGGGCGAAGACGCGGCGCAGTTCTTGCAGGCCCTCGTCACCAACAACGTCACCGGCGCGCTGCCGGTCTACGCCGGGCTGCTGACCGCTCAGGGCAAGGCGCTGTTCGACTTCCTGGTCTGGCCTGGCGCGGATGGCGCCCTTCTGCTCGACTGCGAGGCGGGAGCTGCTGAGGACTTGGTCAAGCGCCTTTCGCTCTACCGGTTGCGGCGCAAGCTCTCTATCTCAGTCGATCCTTCACTTGGCGTCTACTGGCAAGCTGAGCTGGGCGATGGCGGGGCGCCCGATCCGCGGTTGCCGGACTTGGGGCAACGATGGATCGCGGCCGTTTCCGGCGACGACCGGCCGATTGACGCGGCCTACCTCGCGCACCGCTTGAAGCTGGGCGTGCCCGAGGGACGCGCGGAGCTCGGCGACCTGCTCTGGCTCGAGGCCAACGCCGCCGAGCTGAACGGCGTCTCGTTCTCCAAGGGCTGCTACATCGGCCAGGAGAACACCGCGCGGATGAACTGGCGGCAGAAGGTCAATCGCCGGCTGGTGGTGGTGCCGCTCGACCGGTCCGACGAGAAGCGGCGCAGGGCCACCTACCCGGAGCTCGGCTTCGCCATCGATCACTTGCGCGTGGAGGACATCGATCCCGCGCTGCGGCCCGAGTGGCTCGACGGCTAGCCTGGCAAGTCGCCGACTTTCACGAACGACGCGGTCAGCATCGCTTCGGCGCGGTCGCGGGTCGAGTCGCGGCGTACCTGCAGCGACCTCGCCAGCCGTTCGCCGATCAGCGCGTCGCCGAGCGCGAGGAGTACCAGCGCCTGCGTGGTCTCATGCATCGTGCGCTCGGCGCCGTGTTCTTTCTCCTGCGGGTGCATCTCGTCGACGAGGCGATGGATCGCCTCGACGATCGGGTCGAGCGCGTCCTCGTTACCCGACAGCATCATCCAGCTGGCGAGCGCGCCGCCGCCTTCGCGGTCGAACGCATCGAACGTCAGGTCGACGACCTCGCGCGGAGAGCCGATCCCCGCCCGTGTCGCACGCACGGCTTCGGCGATCGTCTCGCACACCGCGGTGGCGAGATATTCGGCCAGTGCACGCTGCAGCTGGGCGGCCGAGCCGAAGTGGTGCAGCAGATTGGCGTGCGTGCGTCCGATCCGCGCAGCGACAGCCTTGAGCGTCACCGCTTGCGGCCCCGCTTCGATCAGCAGCGCGCGCGCCGCTTCGAGCGCGGCGCGCCTGCTTTCCTCGGGCGGGAGGCGCTTCCTAATCGACATTCTTCCCGGTCAATCCTTTCACGATGATATGAACGCATTGGGCGACTTCGATGTCAACGCGACCGGTAGCCCCGTCCGGCTTGCTCGCGATGTTGCCGAGCGGTTGACGAACGGCTGGCCAATCGTTGCGCGGCGGCTATGACGGGGTGTGGACATCCCGACCGACATCTTCACCGAGCCCGACGACGTCGATCCCGACACCCTGGCCAATCTCGGCCCGTTGCGCCGTCTGGCAGGCGTGTGGGAGGGGCTGCGCGGCGTCGATGTAAACCCCAAGGCCGACGGGCCGGAACGGCGCGAGTATTACGAGCGCGTCGAGATGCAGCCGATCGACCCGCAGGCGAACGGGCCGCAGCTGTTCTACGGCTTGCGCTACCACGTCCACGTCAACACCCGGGAAGAGGACATCACTTTCCACGACCAGGTCGGCTACTGGCTGTGGGAGCCCGCCACCGGTCTGGTCCTGCAATCGCTGGCGATCCCGCGCGGGCAGGTGGCCATCGCCGCCGGCCATGCGGATGCGGAAGACCGCAAGCTTGTCCTCACCGCCGAGCGCGGGCAGACCGAATATGGAATCTGCTCGACGACCTTCCTCGAACTGGCATTCCGCACCGACTCCTATCGCATCGAGGTCGAATTCCACGACGACGGCTCGTGGAGCTATGTTTCGGACACCACGCTGATGGTGCGCGGCCGCGACGCTCCGTTCCGGCATCGCGACCGCAACCGTTTGACCAAGGTAGCCGACCCCACGCCGAATCCCTGGAGCCGGAGCACGGAAGCGACGGCCTAGGCAGCCTTTCGCATCGGAGCGTCTTGCGGGCCGTCAGCCTCTGCGAGGTCGAGCGCATACTCGGGCGCTTCGACCCGTGTGCCGCGACCAAGGCTGTGGAACGCGCGGGCGCGGCCGGTGGGGCGGAAGCCCACCTTGCGCAGCACGCGGCCCGAGGCAGGATTGTCCATCGCGTGACGGCTGACGATCCGGCGATGGCCGAGCAGGCGGGCGAGCGACAGCACCCCCTTGAGCCCCTCGGTGGCATAGCCACGGCCCCAGTAACCGGGCTCGATCCAATAACCGACCTCGACGTGGCCCCCAGGTTCTTCGGCGTCCTCGCGAAGCCCGCAATTGCCGACGATCCGCCCGCCCTCATCGGGCAAGGTCAGCAGCAGGTTCGGCAAGCGCGGATTCCGCGATGCCTCGATCCACTCGCGGGCGTGCTCCACGCGATAGGGCCACGGCACGCGCGACAGCATGCGCACCACCGGCTCCTGACCGATGGCGCGGGTCAGCTCAGGGGCATCCTCCAGCCACGCAGGCCTCAGGAACAGCCGCTCGGTACGCAGGAACATCGCTCTTCTCCCTCGTGACCGCCCCACGACCGCGCCAATGGGCCCGGCATGTGACAGTCTGTTTGCGAGGGAGACTAAAAAAGGGAGACGGGATAGCCCATCTCCCTCGACTCGCCGGATTTTTCGCCCGGCGGGGCCATCCCGGTGGATGACCCCTTCGTCGGATCATCCGATTATTCGGCGGCGATAGCCATAATGTCGACCGACACGTACTTGCGGCCTTGCTTGCCGTCGTGGAATCGCACTCGGCCCGCAGCAAGCGCGAACAGGGTGTGGTCCTTGCCCATGCCGACGTTCGTGCCCGGATAGACGCGGGTGCCGCGCTGGCGCACGATGATGTTGCCGCCGATCACGTCCTGACCGCCGAACTTCTTGACGCCGAGGCGACGGCCGGCCGAATCGCGACCGTTGCGCGAGCTACCGCCTGCTTTCTTATGTGCCATCTCGAACTACCTCTTACTTCTCGTCGCCGGACTTCTTGGCCGGCGCCTTCTTGGCGGCCGGCTTCTTCTCGGCAGTATCCTTCGCCGGCTTCTCGGCCGCGGCTTCCTTCTTCGGGGCCGGCGTCTTCTTAGCCTTGGCTTCCTTCGCTTCGACCGGCGCGGGAGCTTCGGTCACAGGCGCTTCGACGACCTGCGGAGCTTCCTCGACCGTCGGCGCAGCTTCCTTCTTCGGCGCGGCCTTCTTCTCGGCCTTGGCGTCGCCGACCGAAACGATGCGCAGCAGGGTCATCTGCTGGCGGTGCCCGGCCTTGCGGCGATAGTTGTGCCGGCGGCGCTTCTTGAAGACCGTGACCTTTTCGCTCTTCGCCTGAGCGATCACCTCAGCCGAAACGACGACCTTGGCGGCGTCCGCCAGCTGCTCGCCATCGCCGGCAAGCAGGACGTCGCCGAGCGTGATCGTGTCGCCGGCGTTGCCCGCCAGCTTCTCGACCGCGATCTTGTCTCCGGGAGCGACGCGATACTGCTTGCCGCCCGTGCGCACTACTGCGAACATGGTCTTCTAATCCGTTCTTACTGACTGCCGTTCCCGCGGATATCTCCACTTCAACGACAAAAAAGGCGCCCCGGCAGGGCACCGAAAGTGCGCCGCCGTTAGGCCAAGTGCCTGTCTCTGTCAACGCTCTGCGGCGGCAATTTCGCCCTTTCGGCACGCTGGAAACGCTTGCTGCGGCCAGCTAAGGCGCAAGAACATGCGTTTCAACCGCGCCCTCCTGCTGCTGCCGCTGCTGGCCGCGTGCGCCACGCCCGAGGGCGAGTATCCGAGCCTGGACATTCGCCCGGCCGAACGAGTCAGCGGCACGCTCGAGCCGGTCGCGGCGCCGTACGTTCCGCCGCCAACTCCCACCGCAGTGCTGGACAGGCTCGAGCAGCTGGCCGCCGACGCCGCGAGCGCGCACCGGGCTTTCGTCGCCGAAGCCCCGACCGCCCGCAGCGCGGTATCGGCGGCGAGCGGGGCCGAAATGGGTAGCGACGGCTGGGCGCGGGCGAGCGTGGCTCTGGCCGGCCTCGAAAGCACCCGCAGCCGAGCGATGATCGCGCTCGCCGAGCTCGACCGGTTGATGGTCGACGCGGCAGTCGAAGGCGGCGAGCTCGAGCGCATTGTCGCCGTGCGCAACACGGTAACCGCACAGGTGGACGAGCAGAACGCGACGATCGAAGGATTGCTGCGGAGCCTGCGCTGATGGGCCTCAATTGCAACGCCTGTCCGGTCCGGCACCGCGCGGCGTGTTCGGTGCTCAGCGAAGACGAGCGCGAGGCGCTGGCCAAGTCCGGACGCGGCCGCACGCTCAAGCGCGGTGAACTGTTATTCGCGGCGGGTGACGAGAACGCGGCTTGCGCGACGCTGCTCAAAGGCGCGCTCAAGGTGACCAGCACTGACGAAAACGGCACCGAACGGATCCTCGCGCTGGTCCACCCGGCCGGTTTCATCGGCGAACTCTTCGCGCCGTTTGCGCATCACGACGTGGTTGCGCTGACCCACAGCGAGTTGTGTGTGTTTCCGAGGGGCGAGATGGGCCGCGCGGTCGATCGTCACCCGCAACTCGCCCAAGCGCTGCTGCGCCGCTCGCAGGAGGAGCTGCTGCAGAGCCGCGAACTGCTGGCCCTGAGCGGCCGCCGCAGCGCGTCGGCTAAGCTCGCGGGGTTCCTGCTTGGCCTCGCCGAAGCGGCGAGCGATTCGTCGTGCCATGCGGCGCGCGAGTTCGAGCTGCCGCTGACCCGCGGCGAGATCGCCGGCATGCTCGGGCTGACGATCGAGACGGTCAGCCGAGCGCTGACCAAGTTCGAGCGCGAAGGGCTGATCCGCAGAAAAGGCGCACGCGGGATCGAGCTGCTCGATCCCGCGCGGCTGGGCTTCGAAGCCGGCTAGCCCTCTATACACCGACCATCGCGGCGATCGTCACCACTGCGATACCCCAGCAAAGCAGCAGCACCGGCAGGATCAGCATCTGCACGGTCGCCGCTCCGGCCGTGCTGCGGCCGTACGGCGTCATTACCCCGTGCTGGCGAAAGCGGCTCCAACTCGCGGCTCGCTGCGAATGCTCGGGCCTCATCCGTACCCACATCGCCGGAGTCGCGAAGAACATCGTGATGAACACCGCGATGATCCCGGTCGGAACGACCATGCCGGGCGCGGCGAAGCCGAACGCCATCACGCCGGCGGCAGCGAAGAACAGCGCGGCCATCGTGGCGTAGAGCCCGGACGGCAGCTCGAAGCTACGGTCGACCGTGTGCGGCAGCCGCAGCGCGGCGGTCTCGTGAATGATCGCCTTCTCGGCGACGAACTGGCGGGTGATACGTTCGGCCATGGGGCTAACTCCTGTCTGTGCGGACAGGGATAGGCAGTCGCGCGAGTCGCGGCTTTGACGGCGATCAAACTTCTCCCATCTCCTCTCCCGCTTGCGGGAGGGGCGGGGGGTGGGTCACGGAAGGGCCACTTGCCCACCCCTAACCCCTCCCGCTTGCGGGAGGGGGAATTTAGGTCCACCGCGCGAGATCGTGGTGATCTTCGGCGCGCGGCTCGACCCAATGCCACTCGCCGGCCCGCTTCTCGCGCTTCCAGAACCAGGCGTCGCTCTTCAGATGATCCATCGCGAAGTCGGCCGCCTCGAACGCGTCGCGGCGGTGACGCGCGGCGGCGGCGACGAGCACAATTGGATCGCCGGGCTGCATCCGGCCGGTGCGGTGATGCAGCAGCAACCCCTCGAGCGCCCAGCGCGCCAGCGTCGAGTCGGCCAGTTCCTCCATGCCCTTGAGGGTGAGCGGCGCGTAGTGCTTGAGCTCAAGCTCCTCGACGTCGGGGTCGGGACGGACCTTGCCGACGAACGAGACGATCCCGCCGGCCTCGGGATGCGCGGCGGAGAACAGCGTCATCGCCGTGCCGGGCGACAGCTCGCCGTGGAGGATGCGCACGTCCTTGGCCACCTCAGCCTCTGCTGGCTCTTGGCATCTCGTCAGCCTCCGCTGACCGGCGGCAGAAGCGCCACCTCGTCGCCGTCGCTCGCGGCGAGCGCTGTCTTGTCGGCAAGCACCGTGCCGTTGAGCGCGAGCTTGACCTTGTTGCCGAGCGCGATCTCATCGAGCGGGCCCGGCAGCGCCGCGATCAACCCATTCCAGTCGAGCGGCCCCGCGACGTCTTTCTCGAGCGCGCCCGCGAGGTCGGCCAGCTTGCCGAGGAAGACCAGTTTGATGGACATCATTCGCTCAGCCGCCAGTAAGCGACATATGGCGCGGCTGTGCCGGTCCGAGACCTCGCTCGATGTGGAAGTGATGCCGTTCGGGCTTGATCCGCATCGCTTCGTCGAGCGCCAACGCGAGATTGGTATCGGGCGCGTCGGAACGCAGCGCGGCGCGCAAGTCGACCTTCTCCGCGCCGCCGAGACAGGCGTAAAGCTCCCCGGTCGCGGTCACGCGGACGCGGTTGCAGGTCGAACAGAAGTTGTTCGTCAGCGGCGTGATGAAGCCGAGCCGGCCGCCAGTTTCCGCCACATCGACGTAGCGCGCCGGGCCGCCGCTGCGGTGCTCGCTGGGTGTCAGAGTCCAGCGCCGCTCCAGCTCTTCACGCACTACGGTGAGCGGGAGGTAATGATCGACCCGCTCGCCCTCAACCTCGCCGAGCGGCATCACCTCGATCAGCGTCAGCTCGTACCCATGCGCGTGAGCCCATTCGACGAGGTACGGGATCTCCGCCTCATTAAGGCCCTTCAATGCCACGGTGTTGAGCTTGACCTTAAGCCCGGCCTCCCTGGCCGCGGCGATGCCCTGCAGAACCTGGCCGAGCCTGTCGCGACGGCTGAGCCTTTCGAACAGGCCGGCATCCATGGTGTCCAGCGAGACGTTGATTCGCTCGACGCCAGCGGCCGCCAAATCGTCGGCGAATTGCGCGAGCTGTGTGCCGTTGGTGGTGAGCGTCAGCTCTTCGAGGCCGTCTCCCAGCTTGCGGCCAAGCGCGTGGACAAGCTCGATCACGTCGCGCCGCACCAGCGGCTCGCCGCCCGTGAGCCGGATCTTCCGGATTCCGCGCGCAATCATCGCGAGGCTCAGCTTGTGCAGCTCCTCCAGGCTAAGCACGTCCTTGCGCGGCAGGAACTGCATCTTCTCGGGCATGCAGTAGGCGCAGCGCAAGTCGCAGCGGTCGGTGACCGACAGGCGCAGGTAAGTGACGCGCCGGTTGAAGGCGTCGACGAGGGGCTCGCCGCAACTCATGCTGCCATTGTGATCCGGCCGAGGCGCAAGTTCAAACCTATTCCCGCTTTACCGCCGAGTCGCCGAGCTTTGGCCAAGGGGGTGTTGACACATGTGACACGGTTTAAGGCAAAAACAGCGCCGAAAGCCCCGAAAGTGTCACCTTGCAGCCGAAATCCGTCACCTTGCGTCGGAAAAGCGTCGCCTTGCGGAAGTAAAGCGTCGCCTTGCGCCGAAAGAGGGTCAGTTGGGCGGGACGTTCGGAGAGTCACGCAG